>NZ_JAQNDD010000016.1:0-33402 GCF_028367635.1 Acinetobacter sp. P1(2023) | reverse complement strand
AGGGGCGGCTGGATTCGAACCAACGGATGCCGAGATCAAAACCCGGTGCCTTACCACTTGGCGACGCCCCTAATATAATCATCATTACAGGTGAGGTTGGCAGGGGCGGCTGGATTCGAACCAACGGATGCCGAGATCAAAACCCGGTGCCTTACCACTTGGCGACGCCCCTAACGTGTAACCTTAAAATGATTAAGAGGAGATTCTTTTAAACTATTTACCAAGTAAGATTTACATGGCGAATGCTTAAGAATTTCATCAATATTCATTTCATTCGTTACTTCAGTAAAAACACAAGCACCTGTACCTGTAAGCTTTGCTTGACCAAACTGATCTAAATATTGCATTGCTTCTTCTACTTCAGGGTATAACTGCCGAGCCAGTGGCTCAAAGTTATTTCCAAAATTAGAAGGCTCTAACTGATAGGCGCAAAATTTAGTGGTCTTAGAGTCTCTTGTCAATGTTTTTTGTGAAAAAAGCAATTGAGTGCTGATAAAACAATCAGGTTTTAAAATAATGAACTGTTTTTGATCTAAGTCTATGAATGATAAATGTTCGCCGATGCCTTCAGCCCATGCATTTTTACCATAAATAAAAATAGGAACATCAGCACCGAGCTTTACACCGTAGTCCGCAAGTTGTTCTTGGTTCAGGCCACATTCCCATAATTGATTTAACACAATAAGCGTGGTGGCAGCATTGGATGAACCACCGCCTAGACCCGCGCCCATTGGAATATTTTTTTCAATTTTGATGTCTAAACCACAAAACTTTTTTGCATGTGGCTTTAATATTTGAGCTGCCCGATAAATCAAATTTTCTTCAGGTCGAACTTCACTCAACCCATCAATTTCGATTTCTTCATTTGAAGTAGGCGTAAATGTCATCCAATCATATAAATCAATAAGTTGGAAAATGGTTTGTAGCTCATGGTAACCATTTTCGCGTCGGCCTGTAATATGTAAAAACAGGTTGAGCTTAGCAGGGGAAGGAACTCGAATCATAGATTTATATAATTAGACTTAGCGGTTTTGGATGACCATTGTAATACGGTTTTCTTTATCTTCAGCAAGAGCTTGCTTTAAAACCAGTTTGTTTGGCAAAGTTTGTTCGCCCTCATAACTGAAATTCACGGTCCAGCCATCTTCAATGAGTTGACTCACTCGATTTGCAGCATCTTTGGCAACTTGCGCATTTAATGTTGCGGGTTTTGCCAAAATCCAACTCGTTAAATGCGTAATCGGTGCTTGCCAACCAGTTGCTCGCTCTAAAAGTTCTTCTGGAGAGGCAGCTGTAATAAGCCCTGTTTTAGCACTATTTAAAGTGACTTCGCCTGGTTTACCCTGAATTTGAGTTTTTCCAACGCCTAAAATACCGCTTAACTCGATATCAAAATTATCTTGCTGTTGAAGCCAAGTAAAAAAAGCACTACCAGTTTGCTGTGGTGTACGAACTCCAATTTTACCTTGTAAATTAAAATGTTTTTCGTCTTGGACTTGTTGGGTAACCGCAGGTTTAGGTTGAGTAAAATGCTGACAACCGGTTAGAAATAATACACTTGATCCACAGATCGCTGTGCACAGTTGGGCAAATTTGCTCATATATTTAACTCTTTTTTGCAGATGTAGGTAAAATTAACGCATCAAGCTGTTGTAATTGTGGATCATTGGCATGTTTTTGTTTCAGTTGTTGTAACACTGCGCTAAATTGAGTGAGTGACCCTTGCATATACAAAGCTTTAGCATAACGAACGCCGATATTTATATTATGGCTAAGTTCATAGGCTTTGCCTAAGGCTTCCGCCGCAGCTTCATAATCATTCTGTAAAAATGCAATATAGCCTAGCGTATCAAGGATTGAGGCTTGTTCAGGTGCGTATTCTAAAGCTTGTTCAGCATATTGACGTGCTTCTTTTAACCTACGGTTTTGTAGAGCTAAGGTATAAGCATATGCGTTTAGATACGTTGGGCTGTTAGGCTCAAGCTGTAATAATTGCTTTAATGTTTTGTCGAGTTTGTCGCGGTCTGTATATGGATCAAGTAATAAAACTTCCGCATAAATCAGTTCTGGATCATCCGGTAAGTTTTTTATAGCTTCATCTAATAAATTTAATGCAGCTTTTTTATTGCCCATTTTCTTTAAGATTTCAGCTTGGGCTTGATATAAAAAACTTGCATGTTGGGGATAATTTACTCGTTCTTGAGTAAGGAACCGTAAAGCATCGTGTAAATTTTCTTGTTTATCATATATTGCAATCAGATTGCGTCTTGATACCACGTATAAACTACCATCAACTAAACGATAGTAAGCTTTTGCAGTTTCATAATGCTGTTTACGTTCTGCATTAATCGCTAAGTAGTAATACGCTTCATTTTGGTATTTAGCCGAGTTGCGTAGGTCAACAAGATATTGTTCTGCTTTGTCATATTGCTTTAAATCAATACTCGTTAAACCTGCAATAAATAAGGCTTCTTCAGCTTGAGGGTGAGTTTCTATAATTTTTTCAAGTTTTTCTAACGCAAGCTCAGATTGGTTAATTTGTATGAGATAGCGGATTTCAGCTAAACGAATATCTAAATTTTTCTTATTTTTACGGCTTGATTTTGCATACCATTTAAGAGCACCTTCTTGATCACTAAGAGCGATAAGTAGGTTTGCTTTCATTAAAATAAAGCTGGTTACTTTAGGACGTCGGCGTAAGGCTTTGTTAATGTTGGTTAGCGCAGTTTGTAATTGACCATTTTGTGCTTCTAAATTGGCGATGAGCGCTAAGATAGAAGGATTGGCTTTTTCTGCGCTCGAGCGTAAAGCTGTTAATAAGACCTCTCGATCTTGTGCATTTTCTGGGGCAATGCTGGCTAAAATCTGTTCTAGATCAGCAGTGGGATCTATCTTTAAAATTTTATCTAATGTCTCAGCAGCAAGCTGATATTCGTGTGTTTTTAAAGCAATATGTGACAAATAGAATAAAGCAGGTACATCTTTGGGTTCTTGAGCGACCCAATGTGTAGCAATATTTAACGCAGCTTGTAAATCATTGTATTCAAGTGCAACGTCTAAAGCTCGCTGCTTAATTGAGGTAGAGTTGCTTTTAATTGCAAGCACTGTGTAATTGTGCAAAGCGTTTGGAATATCGTCATAAGCTAGCGCAAATTCAGCGACCATGGATTGCTCTAATGCCTGATCAAACGAATGCACGGCATAGGTCTCTTGCACAGGACGCGCATAGACATATGAGGACATGCTACCTAACAACAAGAATGTGGTAGAATACTGTCTTATCGAAGCACCGTTAAAATTAATACGGCTATTCATTTGACGCAATTTTTATTGATCCAAAGTAATGCTTTTTATGACACCGATGTTGCACAATAGCATAAATTTAGCGAAATGATGATCTGATATGTCTTTCTTTGCATTGGGTGTCAACCATCAAACAGCTTCTGTAGAACTCCGCGAACAAATTGCTTTCAATGCAGAGCGATTAAGTCGTTTGCTTGCCGAACAACGCTATCACCAAAACCTAAAGGATTTGGTGGTCGTCTCGACCTGTAACCGTACAGAAGTTTATGCCATGGCTGAAAACGCCGAAAGCCTTCTAAAATGGTTAGCCGATGCCAATAATATTGATGTAAAGCAGTTAATTCATCATGTTTATCGTTACGAGAATACGCAGGCAATTACACATTTAATGCGAGTAGCGAGTGGTCTAGACTCTCTTATGCTAGGTGAGCCGCAAATTTTAGGGCAAGTTAAAAGTGCTTTAGCATTGTCTAAAGAAGCCCAAACGGTCTCTCCTGAATTGAACAGTGTTTTTGAATATGCTTTTTATGCTGCTAAACGTGTACGTTCCGAAACTGCGGTAGGTAGTCATGCTGTTTCAATGGGTTATGCGGTTGCACAACTGGCTTTACAGGTTTTTAGTAAGCCTGAAAAACTTACCGTAATGGTGGTTGCTGCTGGTGAAATGAATAGCTTGGTGGCTAAACATTTGGCTGAAATGGGTGTTGCGAAGATTATTATTTGTAATCGTAGCCGTGAGCGCGCTGACCAATTGGCCCAGGAAATTGCACATCAGGTTGAAGTTGAAATTATTGAGTTTTCAGCATTAGCAGAGAATTTATATCGTGCTGATGTTGTGTCGAGCTGTACCGGTAGTTTATACCAAGTTATTGCTTATTCTGATGTTAAGACCGCATTAAAAAAACGTCGCTATCAACAAATGTTGATGGTTGATTTAGCCGTGCCACGTGATATAGATCCTAAAGTTGAAGCACTTGATGGGGTCTATTTGTATGGTGTGGATGATTTACAAAGTGTGATTGATGAGAACCTCGCTCAACGTCGTCAGGCGGCAGTTGAAGCGGAAGTGATGGTGAATCAATTAGCGACTCAGCTTATTACTCATCAAAAGGTTAAAGAGGCTGGTAGTACCATTCATGCTTATCGCCAACACAGTGAAGAGATTAGTCAACAAGAGCTTACGCATGCATTAGAAGCTTTGCATCATGGTGAGAATGCTGAACAGGTATTACAGCAATTTGCCCACCGTTTGACGCAAAAACTTATGCATCCTACATCGATATTGCTACGTGAAGCTGCTAAAGCAGAAAATCCTGATTATTTTGAATGGCTACAACAGCATTTACAGGATGTCTTTGATCATGAGCGTAAACCAAAACATTAAGACAACAGCTTTAAGCTAATTTGTTTTGTTAATTCATTGAGTTGTTGTCTTAGATTTCTTGATTCAATTAAAGAAATCGGCGATTTAAGTTTTTGACGTAAATATCTTTCTTGCAGACTTAATGAATATTCTTTGGCTAACTTGTCAGCTACCTCAGGAGCCTGTGTTAATGCTTGAATATTTGTTCTTTGCATAATATCGGCAATTTCATGACAGTAACTACTACAAGCACCAAGCACATAATAAGTTGCCAGCTCTTGATCATCTGGTAAATCATCAAAAATACGATTTAAGATAGCCAGTACTTTAGCCAATAATTCATCTTGGTGAATATAGGCCCGTAATCCTTCAAAATGAATATAAAGAAAAGGATGATGCATTAAAATTGCTATCGCAAAGTCTTCATCTTTTGTATGAATGTTAAATGAGAGCGAAGCATCGTGACTGATTTGTGGGGTAAAACGTTTACCAAGTCCGAGTTTTTCACGGAAAGATTGAGTAAGTAAGTAACGGAACGAACCTTGTTTAGGTAAGAGTTCAGTCAACTCTCTGAGTTCTCCCATGACTAAACTTTTCCCTTCAGGTGTACTAATATCGTGTTGACCTGTTAAGTGCGCAAACACGAAATCTGACAAAAGAGGGGACTGTTGTAATAGTTTTTGGAAATTTTCGAGCCCTTCTCGACGGATCAGAGAGTCGGGGTCATGATCATTCGGTAGAACAAAAAATTTAAGTTCACGGCCATCATTAAGAAGTGGTAACGCAATTTCTAAAGTTCTGCGCGCTGCTTTTTGACCTGCTGCATCACCATCAAAAGCAATGGTAATGCGGCTATTTTGTTTAAATAGAATATTAAGATGTTCTGTATTACTTGCAGTCCCTAAAGTTGCTACAGCTCCTGTAATGCCATATTGCTGAAGCGCAATGACATCCATATAACCTTCGACCATTAACCAATCGCTAGATTTAAGCTTTCTACCTTCATAAAGCCCATAAAGTAGCTGATTTTTGTGAAAGACTTCTGAGTCCGGTGAGTTAATATATTTGGGTTTGATTTCATCATTTAATGCACGCCCACCAAAACCAACGACTCGACCTTTAGGGTCGCGAATTGGGAAAATAACGCGGTCACGTAATAGGTCAAAATCACGCCCATTATCGCTCGAGCGGATAAGCCCAAGTTGTTTTAGGCCGTCAATGTCATAGGGAAAGGCTTTCTCTAGGTGTTGCCAGTCTTCTGGAGCATAGCCTAAACGCCAAAATTGAATCGTCTGATTGGTTAATCCACGCTGTTTAAAGTAATTTTTTGCCTTTTGGCTATGAGGTAATTGTTGTTCATAGAACTGAGCAACATTTTCCAGTAAGTCATATAAATTACCTTCTTGAACTGGTTCATCAAAGCTAAACGGCTGTTCGAACTGAGCAAAAGGGTCATCGAAAAATACTGGTTCAAGCGTGTTGTAGCTTTCATCTGATGGCTGCTGTGAAGTTACAGGCTCAGCCGTATTTGTTTTAGCAACAGGTGGCTTGGTAACCTGACGGGTATAAGAGAGTTTTTTATTTTCAGTATTATCTTTGGGTAATTCAATTCCAGTACTACTCGATAATTCTTTCATTACCTCTATAAAGTTTCGGTTATCGATATCCATGAGAAAACGGATTGCATTCCCGTTAGCTTGACAACCAAAGCAGTGATAATACTGCTTGTCACGGTAGACATGGAACGATGGTGTTTTTTCTTGATGAAATGGGCAACAGCCGGAATATGTACGTCCGGTCTTTTTCAGTTTCACACGTTGACCAATCAGATCGACAATATCTGTGCGATCTAGAATTTGATCAATCGTATGTTGTGGAATTGCCATAATTCAGATAACCGTATTAAAACTTGATGAGACAGTAAGTCAGAATATTCTGACATGATGAATCGAGATATGCCCAATAAATATTTTAATATTTTATAAAAACAAACAGGCAAGTGATATCACTTGCCTGTTTGTTGATGTTTTTTAAAGCTTAAACTTATTGAGCAGCATCATCCGCATCTTGAGTTGCTTCATCTGATTGCACATCAGTTGAAGCCTCAGTAGAGGTTACAGCTGGAGCAACAGTTGTATTTTCTGCTGCTTGTTGCTCAGGTTTGTCTAATAGGCCGAAGCTTAAACGGTTTGTCCAACTACGTTCAGACTTAGGCGCTTCTACAGGTTTTTGTTCTGGTGCTTCAGCTTCTTCTTTATCTGAATTGCCAATTAAACCAAAGCTAACACGATTGAGGAAACCACGTTTTGGAGCTTCTGCTTCAGTTGTGGTCTCTGGTGTTGCAGCAGTTGATTCACGACCGAAAATACCCAAGGTTGCACGGTTAATCCAGTTGCCTTCTTTACGGGCAGCACGCATGTTAACTGTGCCGTCTTTTTTCACAAGGCTTGGGTAATTAAGCTTTAAAACTTCAATATATTGTTGTGAAGTCGCTTTATCACCTAATTTGTCATAGCTATATGCCAAAGTCGCTAACGCTTCTGGAACTTGAGGCGTTTGTGGGTAGTGTTCAATCACCCATTGTGAACGTTCCGCAGCGGCGATCCAAGCTTTACGTTTAACGTTGAAGCGAGCAGCAGTCATTTCATTTTCAGCAAGTTCTTGCCCAATGAATTTCATACGCTGAGCAGCATCAACAGAATATTGGCTGCTTGGGAAACGGCGAATTAAATCAACAAAGTTTTGATACGCAACTTTTAAATAACTCACATCACGATGTGACTGTTGCAAAGAGGTATAGCGCATCAAACTGTCGTAGTTTTGCTCCATATTGGCAACAGCACGAACATAATAAGCATAATCCACATTTGGATGTTGAGGATTTAAACGAATAAAACGTTCTGCTAAGGCAATCGCGCCTTCATAATCTTTTTGTTTAAATTTCGAATATAGAAGTTCAAGTTGTGCTTGTTGTGCGTATTGTCCAGTCGGATAATAGGTATCGATTGCCTCTAAAGACTTGGTCGCATCAAGATATTGACCGCGGTCAAGCGACTTTTGGGCTTTTTCGAAGTAAGCTTGTTCACTAGATTGAGGGCCAGTATCGACCACTTCTTTTTTACTTGGATTGCTGCTACAGCCCACAAATGCAGACGCTACACCTAAAGATAAGGCAAGCATCGTAATTTTATAACGTGGTAGCGACATAAAAACTCCTCTGTTATGTTGGGCAATGAGCTACAATTGCGCTATTAAACCACTTTTATCTCAATGATCAAATGACTTCAGCACAATCTTCAAACACAAACTTCTCTGAAACCGACTTCAATTTACTTGAAGATTCTGAGGATGCAGATAACCATACTTCTGATACAACTGCAACACGTTTATCGTTGCAAGTTCAGCTAGATGAAACCTATCTGGGACAACGTATCGACCAAGTAGCAGCCTTGGTGTGGAGCGAGTTTTCACGTGAAAAGCTCAAGCAATGGTTGAAGGATGGCCATCTGTTGGTGAATGGTAACATCGTCAAGCCTAAGCACCGTTGTGAAGGAACTGAGTTGCTTACGCTCGAAGTAGAGCTTGAAGCTCAGACAACGAGTCAACCTGAAAATATTCCACTTAATATTGTCTATGAAGACGATGATATTTTAGTTATTAATAAACCAGTAGGCATGGTGGTACATCCAGGAGCAGGCAATAGTTCTGGAACTTTAGTGAATGCTTTGCTTTACCATGCTCCAAAATTGGCAGAACTTTCGCGTGCTGGTTTGGTGCATCGTATTGATAAAGATACCAGTGGTTTACTGGTTGTTGCTAAAACATTAGAGGCTCAATTTTCTTTAAGTAAACAATTGGCGAATAAATCGGTTTACCGTGTATATGACTTGGTTGTTTATGGAAATATTATTGCTGGCGGTACGATTGATGAACCAATCAAACGTCACCCCGTAGATCGTGTGAAAATGGCAATTTTACCAGGTGGGCGAGATGCAGTAACTCACTACAATGTAAAAGAACGTTTTAAAGATTTTACCCGTGTACAAGCGCGCCTTGAAACAGGTCGAACACATCAGATTCGTGTGCATTTTAGTTATATTGGTTACGGTTTGATTGGTGATCAGGTTTATATGAATCGTGTGCGTGTGCCAGCTGGTGCATCTGAATTACTGATTGAAACTTTACGCGGTTTTAAACGTCAAGCATTGCACGCAGCTAAATTAGGCTTAAAACATCCTCGTACTGGTGAAGAAATGCTGTTTGAAGCGCCGTGGCCTGAAGACTTTACACATTTAGTGAATGTGTTACGTTCAGAAAACGCTGCATATTAAGGACGTGCATATGGAATTTGTTCAAGGTTTACCTCAAGGCGTATTTGTAGGGCAGACACGTATTCAGCATCCTTTGGCATTGCCAACAGATCAGGTTGAGTTATCTGGCTTTAATTTGGCTTTACATGTCAAAGATGAGGCACAACGTGTTCAACAACATCGAATGATATTGTTAGATGAGTTTGCGAAATTCGGTGTTAAAAAAATGACATGGATGACTCAAACGCACAGTACGATTTGCCATACTGTTAATGAACAAATTCCTTTTAAAGCTTTAATTGGGGATGGTTTAGTTACTCAAACGAAAGGTCATGCTTTAATGATGATGACAGCCGATTGCTTACCTGTCGTGTTAGGTAATGCTGAAGGTACCGAAGTCGCTAATTTGCATGCGGGTTGGCGTGGTTTAGCTGGTGGTATTATTGAAAATACAGTTACGGCTATGCAAAATCCTCCAACTTGGGCATGGTTAGGAGCTGCAATCAGTCAACCTTGTTTTGAAATTGGAGTCGAAGTAAAAGCTGCCTTTTGTGATAAATATCCAGAGTTGGAAACAGCTTTTGTTGAGGGTGCGGGTCCCAATAAGTTTCATGCAGATTTATATGCCATTGCACGCTTTATTTTGCAACGTTTAGGTGTGCAACGAGTCTTAGGTGGGGATCAGTGCTCTTATCAACAGAGTAATGAATATTTTTCTTATCGTCGCGAAGCGAAGACTGGGCGTATGGCTACGTTTGTTTTTATGTAAGTTTTAAGAACTATTCTAAAAACTCTCTTATTTTTATATCCGCTAAAAATAAGAGAGTTTTTTATTTAATTTAAAAATATTTTTATAGTGTGTGCTAGCGAAAGGCTTGTATTCCATATTTATAGATGAAGGTTTAGCAAGCACTAATAAAATGATAAAATAGAAAAAATCGCTCAAAATTTTAATCTTATGTCTTTGCCTGAAAAACATCTCTCTATTGTTTACCACAGTCCATATGGTCATACCGCGAAGGTAGCTGCTGCTATTGCTGCTGGTGCAGAGGTGATGGGGGTAAAAGTACATCTAATGAATATTGAACATATTGATTGGGATGCGCTTGATGCATCGAATGGTATTATTTTTGGCTCGCCTACTTATATGGGAAGCATGACTGCTGACTTTAAAAAGTTTATGGACAGTACGTCTAAACGTTGGAAAGAGCGTTTATGGCAAGGCAAGCTTGCAGCTGGATTTGCAAATTCAGGCGGGTTAAGTGGCGATAAACTCGCGGTATTACAACAGTTAAATATTTTTGCGATGCAACATGGCATGCTTTGGTCTGGTTTGCCTTTAATGACGACAGGTCATGGTGAAAAAGATTTAAACAGATTATCGAGTTGTTTAGGTTTAATGACACAGTCAGATAATGCGCCTGTTGAAATTACTCCTCCACAAGGCGATTTAGATACTGCAAAATGGTTTGGCGAGTATATTGCTGGTCTTTTATATAGATTAAATTAATAAACTTTACGATGTAAAAAAGCCTCTAAAGAAGAGGCTTTTTATTTAATTACTTATGAAATATACGAGCTTTATCACGTTGCCAATCGCGATCTTTTTCAGTCGCACGTTTGTCATGAAGCTGTTTACCTTTCACCAGAGCAATTTCAAGTTTAACCAAGTGACCTTTCCAATAACATGCTAAAGGAACACATGAGTAACCTTTTTGGTTCACTGAACCTGTTAGCTTTTCTAGTTCTCGGCGTGATAATAATAATTTACGTGTACGTGTAGCTTCAGGTACTACATGAGTAGATGCAGAAAGGAGCGGTTGAATTTGTGCACCAAATAAAAACGCTTCACCATTCTTAAAAATGACATAACTTTCTGTCAAACTCATGCGACCAGCACGTAAAGACTTTACTTCCCAGCCGAGTAAAGACATACCAGCTTCAAATTTTTCTTCGATAAAATAATCATGACGGGCACGTTTATTTTGTGCGATGGTTCCGCCATTATGTTTCTTTACTACTGTTGCTTTCGCCATAATTCAAACTTCCACAATTGCCCCTATTGTGCCGTAAACTGATGCTAAGGTGAAGTTTTTCCTGCACGTCAATATTTCGCCTCATGTATAACTTTTGCTAAAATAGGTTCACAATACAATTAGAGTACTAGCGGATGTCTAAAACGCGTGTAATTTATCCTGGAACATTTGACCCCATCACGAATGGACACGTTGATTTAGTTACTAGAGCATCAAGAATGTTTGATGAGGTGGTAGTAGCAATTGCAATTGGACATCATAAAAACCCTTTGTTCAGTTTAGAAGAGAGAGTTGAACTGGCCCAAACTTCATTAAGCCATTTATCAAATGTTGAATTTGTTGGTTTTGATGGTTTGCTCGTTAATTTTTTCAAAGAGCAAAAGGCAACAGCAGTACTTCGTGGTTTAAGAGCAGTTTCTGATTTTGAATATGAATTTCAACTTGCCAATATGAACCGTCAACTTGACCCACATTTTGAAGCAGTATTTTTAACACCATCTGAGCAGTATTCATTTATTTCTTCGACATTGATTCGGGAAATTGCTCGTTTAAAAGGGGATGTAACCAAGTTTGTTCCGCAAGCTGTGGTTGAGGCCTTTGAACGTAAACATCAACAAGGTTGGTAACGTGTCGCTATATATTACCGATGAATGCATAAACTGTGATGTTTGTGAACCAGTTTGCCCAAATGAAGCTATTTTCATGGGTGAAGTGATTTACGAAATTCATCCGGATTTATGCACTGAATGCGTTGGTCATCATGACCAGCCGCAGTGTCAGTTATTTTGTCCAGTGGACTGTATTCCTAAGGATCCGCAGCATGTGGAAACGGAAGATGAGCTATTCGACAAATATAAAAAATTAATTGCTCAAAAAAGCACAAGCAATTAGTAAATAAATTTGTTAATATGCGCCCCTGAAGTGAGCTGGATGGTCGCTGCTGTGGAGGTCTTCGTGACTGAAGCAGGGGAGGAAAGTCCGGGCTTCATAGGGCAGGGTGCCAGGTAACGCCTGGGCGGTGAAAGCCGACGGAAAGTGCAGCAGAGAGTAGACCGCCTCATTCGTGAGGTAAGGGTGAAAGGGTGCGGTAAGAGCGCACCGCGTGTCTGGTAACAGTTCACGGCATGGTAAACCCCACCAGAAGCAAGACCAAATAGGAATCCTGAGGTACGGCCCGTACTGGATTCGGGTAGGTCGCTTGAGCGTATGAGTGATTGTACGCCTAGAGGAATGACCATCCTCGACAGAACCCGGCTTATAGGCTCACTTCACCTCATTTTATTTAAAATTTTTCTTGACGTGCGTTAAAGAAGTTAAGATAATGCGCGCACAGTTTTCGGCTATGTAGCTCAGTTGGTTAGAGCACCGCACTCATAATGCGGGGGTCACAAGTTCAAGTCTCGTCATAGCCACCATTTTATAGACCACGCTCCTGCGTGGTCTTTTTTTATGCTCATTTTTTGATTAAACACAGTTTGTAAAGACCGACTTTATAGTTGTGGCATTGTTTGTCTACGTCAATTTCTTCATGTTCTTATAACACTTAACAAGGATGTTGAAGACATGAAAAGGTCATTATTATTTTTAGGGATTTTAAGTTTAACGGCAGGAGTGGAAGTCTCTGCGGCCGATTTAAGTTGGGGAGATCCAACTTTAGACTCGGGTCAGTTTAAAGTTTCTGGCGCGGTACGCTCTCGCTATTTGCATAAAGATTATGTAGTTGATGCAAATGAAGGTTCTCAAAATGATGACTGGCGATTAACTGATATTAAATTAGTGCTAGGTTATGAGAATCCAGATTGGATTGCAGGTGCGGATGCCCGTTGTTATCAATATGATCGCTTATGTGATGCGATTTTCCTAAAAAAAGCATGGGTGGGTTATAAGTTATCTGACCAGCAGAGAATCACGGCAGGTTTACAACCCGTTGATTTCGGCTTTGGCGAATTTTGGGGCAGTAGTTACTACGAAACGCTTTTAAATACAGTCGGTTTAGAAGACATCGATAATCTAGGGATCAAATATAAATTTGCAGATAATAAATATAATTTAACTTTAGGTTTCTATCCAACTGATGGCGGAAATTATAAAGGAACCTCAAAGGACTCAAGCAGATATAGCGGTAATTTTGTTGAAGCTGATGATTTAACCACAGGAACTAATATTGAAGAAAAGAATATGTGGATTGCTCGAGCGTCTAGAAAATTTGAGCTTGATAAGGCACAAAATTTTTCGACCGAGTTAGGTGGTTCAGTTTGGTACTCTGATTTAGAAAATAAAAGAACTGATGAAGATGGTCATCGTAAGTCATGGAACGTTTTTGCTCAAACACAATATCAAGCATGGCAATGGATGTTCTTGGCTGGGAAGCAAGATGTCACCAATGGCGATAATTTATTTCCAAATAGCTCAACCATTGGAGCATTTGATTACCCGTATCAAGTTGCTAATAAGGGTAAATATTTGGTCAATGAAATTAACTATACGTTTGCTCAGCCATTCCACAAACTTGAAAATATTAAACCTTATATCTCTCATAGCCGCTTCTTTAAAGATGAGGATAGCTATAAAGACTCTGAACGCTTAATTGCAGGCGTTTATTTTAATTACAAAGCCATTGGTATTCAGGGTGAATACATTCTGAGTAAAAATGATCCAATGGTTGGCGGTAGGGCTGATGGCCTTGCACAAGGTAGCAGTAATGATTGGGATAAATTATTTTATCTTTCAATTGGGTACTATTTTTAAAATTTAAAAGCAATTTATTGCCCTAAGTGAATAGGCCTCACTTAGGGCTTTTTTTCATAGAAAGACTTTTTCAGGCGGTGGTTCTCGTTTAACTGCTGGAGAAATGAGTTGCCCTCGGTTTAGATTTTGAACATGCTGTAAACGGTTGAGCAGCTCGTTTTGAATAAATAAAATACAGGTTTGTAATTTAGATGAGCTTTTAAGCCGTGATGGATAAACCGCCCAAATATCTGCATCTTGCCAGTACTCAGGCAAAATATGCTGAAGTTGGCCTGTAATCAACTCATCTGCAACATCCCAAATTGACCGGAAAATAATACCGTGACCTTCTATGGCAAGCTGATGAATAATCTCGCCGTTATTTGAAACAAAACGGGGTTTGATATGTACGGAGACATCTTCAGAAGCATGCCTAAATTTCCAGAGTACCGAGGATTGATCGCGTTCACTAATCGTTAAACAATCATGTGATTGTAAATCTTCAATGCTGTCAGGTACGCCATGTTTAAGTAAATAGCTTGGCGATGCACATAAAATCCGAAAATTGGAAGCCAGCTTCTTTGCAATCATATTCGGCGCAATTTCATTACCAATTCTAATGTCCAAATCAATACTGTGTTGAATTAGGTCTTTGGTATTGTCGATAGTGTCAAAATGAATTTGGAGCTTTGGATAAAGCATCATTAATTTAGACAGAATTGGTGCGATATGCTTTCTGCCAAAACCAAAGCTACTAATAATATCCATACGACCTGTAGGCGTACTCAGCGGGTTATTGACCAGTTCACAGACTTCATCAAATTCTTCAAGAATATTTGAAACTCTCTCAAGGATGAGTTTGCCATCTTCCGTTAAGCTGACATGACGCGTGCTGCGATGAAAGAGTTTGCAGCTTAACGTGTTTTCTAAAATATTAATTCGCTTGCTAATAAAAGCTGGCGATGTCCCAAGTTCCTCAGCAGATTCGACAAAACTTTTGAGTTTGGCGACTGTGCAAAAAACCTTTAAATCCGATAGGTTAGGTAGATTGTTCACGATCCGTGTCCATTGGAGTGATAGTTCCGTTATTGATCATTTTTGCTTAAAACATCATGTTTAAGCCATACAAGGATATTAGTCGAAGGTGTGAAGGAAGCTTATGGCAAAAAGATATAAAGTTGCCACGATTGCAGGCGATGGCATTGGTTTAGAAGTTCTACCAGAAGGCATTAAGGTTGTAAAGGCAGCAGCAGAGAAGTATGGCATTGAGCTTCAGCTAGATGCATTTGATTGGGCAAGCTGTGATTACTACCTTGAGCACGGCAAAATGATGCCCGATGACTGGTTTGAAACTTTACAGGGCTACGATGCAATCTACTTTGGCGCTGTAGGCTGGCCAGATAAAGTACCTGACCATATTTCACTATGGGGTTCACTGCTCCAGTTCCGTCGTGGTTTTGACCAATATGTGAATTTACGTCCAGTACGCTTAATGCCAGGTGTGAAATGTCCATTGGTAGGTAAAAAACCGGGCGATATCGACTTCTACGTGGTTCGTGAAAATAGTGAAGGTGAATATTCAGCCATTGGCGGTAAAGCTTTTGAAGGAACAGATCGAGAATTTGTTTTACAAGAAGCAGTATTTACACGTCATGGCGTAGACCGAATTTTGCGTTATGCATTTGAGTTTGCAAATCAGCGCGATGCGAAAAAGATTACAGCAGCGACTAAGTCCAATGGTATTGCAGTTAGCATGCCGTACTGGGATGAACGCGTTGATGCGATGGCAAAACAATATCCACAAATTCAGGCTGATAAACAGCATGTTGATATTTTAGCGGCTCGTTTTGTTTTACAACCTGAACGTTTTGATGTGGTCGTGGCATCCAATTTATTTGGTGACATCCTTTCCGATTTAGGTCCTGCATGTACAGGAACCATTGGTTTGGCTGCTTCTGCAAATTTAAACCCAGAAAGAAAATTTCCATCATTGTTTGAACCTGTACATGGTTCAGCACCAGATATTTACGGTAAACAAATTGCCAACCCAATCGCTGCGATTTGGTCGGGCGCCATGATGTTTGAATTCTTTGGCGAAGATGATGAACGCTGCATTCAAGCAGGTCAGGACATTATGCAGGCGATTGAGAATGTATTAATTAATGGGCCAAAAACAGCCGATATCGGCGGTCAGGCAAAAACTTATGAGGTAGGAGATGCAATTGCATCGTGTGTAGCCCAAACTAAAATGGACGTGTTCGCTATGGAATAACGCCATCCAAAAATGGATGTAGGGATATGGATAATCAAAACACAAAAATTTATACGGATAAAGTTCTTGCCGTAACCAGCTTACTGTTTGTATTTATTTCAGTTGCTGGTTTGGCAATTTATTCGCAAGAGTCGATCAAGATTGCTGCAACATGGATGCAGTGGACGACATCGGTATTTACAACCCCAGTATTACTGTTTGCTTTTTTAGCTATCATTTTTACTTTTGGTTTGGCCTTTAGTAAATACGGCAAAATCAAACTAGGTGAAGGGAAACCTCAATACACCACGATGTCATGGATTTTTATGTTCATCTTGTCGGGTATCGGGTCTTCTACATTGTACTGGGGCTTTCTGGACTGGGCTTACTATTATCAAACTCCGGGTTTGAGCTTACCGCCTGAGTCAGCAGAAGCATTGAAATATAGCGTGGCTTACTCGTTTTTTCACTCAGGTTTAAGTGCATGGGCAATTTATGCTTTGGCATCAATTTCTTTGTGCTACAGCTATCATGTGAGAAAAAATAAAGGCTTAAGTTTGGCTTCTGTGATTGAAGCTGTGACAGGCTTTAAATCAACCGGCGTGGTTGGACGTTTAGTCGACCTTATGTTCTTGCTTTGCATGTTTGGTGCATTGACGATTTCATTAGTACTCACCGCCGTGACATTTACCAATATTTTGTCTCAGCTCACAGGTATTCCAAATACTTTTATGACCAAGGTCATCATTATTTTGGCAGTTTCGGTTCTGTTTGCTCTCAGTTCTTATGTCGGTATGGATAAGGGCATGCAGCGTTTAAGCCACATGGTGTGCTTGGGTGTGGTGCTATTTGCAATTTATGTACTTTGCTTTGGTCCGACTCAATTCATTTTGAATAATTCATTAATGAGTTTTGGATTAATGGCAACCAACTTTGTGGATATGAGTTTATTTACCGACCCAATGGGCGATGGCAAGTTTACTCGTGAATGGACTGTTTTCTACTGGTTATGGTGGATTTCATATGCACCGGGTGTGGCACTGTTTGTAACGCGTGTTTCTAAAGGTCGTACCATTAAAGAAGTGATCTTTGCCATGGTCATTGGTGGCAGTGTCGGTCTTTGGTTCATCTTTGGTGTGTTTGAAAACTACAGTGTTTATAGCTTTATTCATGGGGCTGTAAATGTGCCACAAATCTTAAGCCAACAGGGTGGTGAGGTTGCGATTGGTCAATTACTTAGCCTGTTACCAGCCGGAAAGCTCATGATGTGGATTTTCCTCGGCATTATGGTGGTATTTTTGGCTGCACACATGGATGCAGTAGGGTATGCGGTTTCAGCAACATGTACACGTGGTTTAAGTGAAGGACAAGATCCATCACCAAATGCCCGTCTATTCTGGTGTGTCATGCTGACTTTGGTTCCGATTGCCATGATCTTTAGTAAGGCACCTTTAGACACCATGAAAACAGCAACCATTGTGACGGCTTTACCATTCATCGTGATTATTCTGATTCAAACCTATGGTTTAGTGAAATGGCTGATTCAGGATTATGCCAAAGTCCCATCGCATTTAATTGAGCAACAAGGTTATGATGATGCAGAAATTGGTTTAAACCAGTCTCAAGATGAACATGCAAAACGGATGCAACTTGAGCTAGCAAGCTCAATCAAACTGGATAGAAAAACCAGCTAGAGGGAACGGTAATGACGACATGTGAACAGACCACGTATGTTTTAAGTGAAGAAATGCAAAGCTTAGTGTACTGGAGCAGCATTTATTCACCAGCAGATGCAGATATTGACTCAATTCGTGCAGCATATGACGCGATGTGCCGACACTACACTTTGCCTCGTGATGGCAAGATTGAAGTAGAAGACCGAGTTGTTGCAAATGCGGAGCATTCTGTACCTGTTCGTATCTATTCACCAAAAACTAAACAACCTGAAGCTGGTTGGCCGTGTGTGCTGTATTTGCATGGCGGCGGTTGGATGGTTGGTGGGCTCGATTCACATGAGTTTATTACCAGTTATTTATGTCAGGACTTAAATGCAGTTGTCATTGGTGTGGATTATCGCATGGCACCAGAGCATCGTTTTCCGGCAGCTTTTGAAGATTGTTTAGCAGTCTATCAATGGCTTAAACAACATGGTTCTGACTGGCAGATTGATAGCGGAAATATCGTTCTAGCAGGCGATAGCGCAGGCGGTAACTTAGCAGCAGCCCTTGCTGTGCATCTACAGCATAGTGGTTTGCAAGCTCAAGGTCTGGCTTTGGTTTATCCGTGTTTAACTACAGCACTTGATACACCAGCCGCACAAAAGCATGCCCATGCGCCGCTGTTAACGACCGAAGATATGCATTTTTATTTAAAGGAATATGCACCTAACTCTCAAGATTGGCAGGATTTACGTCTAGCGCCTTTATTGGCAACTGATTTTTCAGATATGCCTGCCAGTTTTGTAGCCGTTGCAGAATACGACCCTTTAAGTGATGACGGTTATTTCCTTACCCAAAAATTGGAACAAGCAGGAATTTCAAGTGAATTCCATTTAGGTAAAGGTTTATTACATGGCAGTTTACGTCTCATGCGTGATTGCCCAGAAGTTCAACAGTTATATCAAAACATGCTGAGTGCGATACGCCGCATGTTTGGCAATGTCGAAAAGACATCAATTTAATATCGAGTCATTTGGACGAAAAGAATTTAATGGAGTAATAACATGAGTGCAGTTGAAAAATTACCTGAAGATTTTTGTGCAAACCCAGATGTTGCATGGACTTTTCCTAAAGTTTTCTATACTTCATCGCAAGTTTTTGAGCATGAGAAAGAAGCAATCTTTGCTAAAAGCTGGATTTGTGTTGCACATGGCAGTGAATTGGCACAACCGAATGACTATATTACCCGTAAAGTAATTGGTGAAAATATTGTCATCATTCGTGGTAAAGATAGCGTTTTACGTGCGTTTTATAATGTGTGTCCGCATCGTGGTCACGAGCTTTTAAGTGGCAGTGGTAAAGCAAAAAATGTAATTACTTGTCCATACCATGCTTGGACTTTTAAGCTAGACGGTAGCTTAGCCTTGGCGCGTAACTGTGACCATGTTGAATCTTTTGACAAAGAAAACTCAAGCATGGTGCCTTTAAAAGTTGAGGAATATGCTGGCTTTGTTTTCATTAATATGGATGAAAATGCGACTTGTGTAGAAGACCAACTTCCGGAATTTGCTGAACGTTTAAATCAAGCATGTAGCGTAATTAAAGATTTGAAATTGGCAGCACGTTTTGTGACAGAAACGCCGGCAAACTGGAAAGTAATTGTTGATAACTATCTAGAGTGCTATCACTGTGGACCAGCGCATCCTGGCTTTGCTGACTCGGTACAAGTTGATAAATATTGGCACACAACACATCAAAACTGGACATTGCAATATGGCTTTGCTCGCTCATCTGAGAAGTCATTTAAGCTTGATCCATCGGTAACTGATCCTGAGTTTCATGGTTTCTGGACTTGGCCTTGCACCATGTTCAACGTACCACCGGGCAGCAACTTCATGACTGTGATCTATGAATTTCCAGTTGATGCAGAAACGACTTTGCAACATTACGATATTTACTTCACAAACGAAGAACTTACTCAAGATCAGAAAGATTTGATTGAGTGGTATCGCAATGTATTCCGCCCTGAAGATTTGAACTTGGTCGAAAGCGTACAACGTGGTTTGAAATCACGTGGTTATCGCGGTCAAGGCCGTATCATGACTGATAAACAACGCTCTGGAATTAGTGAACATGGTATTGCTTACTTCCAACATTTAGTAGCGCAGCATCATAAATAAAACAAATGGATTTATTCAGGTGTAAAGATGACTTACACCTGATTCTTCAGTTAGGAAGATGATATGTCGAGTTTACAAAGTACTGAATTATTTCAGCAACACGCCTATATTAACGGACAATGGCTAGCTGCACAGTCAAATGCAACGGTTCCGGTAAGTAACCCAGCAACAGGCGAAGAAATTGGCACAATTCCAAATATGGGAGCGGCTGAGGCTACACAAGCGGTTGAGGCTGCTTATACTGCTTTACAAAGTTGGAAAGCTTTAACTGCCCAAAATCGTGCAGATATTTTATTGGCTTGGTACAAACTTGTTCTCGATCATACCGATGAACTCGCTTTAATCATGACCATTGAGCAAGGAAAACCTTTGGCAGAAGCGAAAGGTGAGGTGCGTTATGCTGCATCATTTATTCAATGGTTTGCCGAAGAAGGTAAGCGTATTTATGGCGATGTGATTCCAACCGTCAATAATCAGCAGCGTTTTATTATTAGTAAAGAACCTGTAGGTGTCGTGGCTGCTATTACGCCGTGGAATTTCCCAATCGCCATGATTACCCGTAAAGCAGCTCCCGCTTTAGCAGCAGGATGTACGGTTGTCATTAAGCCAGCAAATGAAACGCCTTACTGCGCGTTAGCGATTGCGAAACTTGCAGAAAAAGCAGGTATTCCGGCTGGTGTGCTTAATGTTGTGACCGGTAAATCTCAAGAAATTGGCTCTGTATTTACTTCACATGAAAAAGTGAAGAAATTGACCTTTACGGGTTCAACGCCAGTGGGCCGCTTATTGATGCAGCAGTGTTCAAGCACTATTAAAAAGTTGGCGCTTGAGTTAGGCGGTAATGCACCACTGATTGTGTTTGATGATGCCGATTTGGATAAAGCTGTACAAGGCGCGATTTTTGCCAAGTTCCGTAATGCGGGCCAAACTTGCGTTTGTGCTAACCGTATTTATGTACATGACAATATTTACCAAGCTTTTGCCGAGAAGTTTGTACAAGAAGTACAAAAGTTTAAAGTCGGTAATGGACTTGAAGATGGCGTGCAAATTGGCCCATTAATTAATGAAAAAGCAGTTTTGAAAGCACAACAGTTAATTGATGATGCGTTAAGTAAAGGCGCTAAGGTAGCTTGTGGCGGCAAACAGCATGCTTTAGGGCAAACCTTCTATGAGCCATCAGTTCTAACGAACGTTGACCGTACCATGGAAATTGTCCAAGAAGAAATTTTTGGTCCAGTTGCACCGCTTATTCGTTTTACAGATGAAGCAGATGTCGTTGCTCAAGCCAATGACACTATCTTTGGTTTGGCCGCTTATGTTTATAGCGAAAATATTTCACGCTTATGGCGAGTGTCAGAACAGCTTGAATATGGAATGGTCGGTATGAATGCCACAGCAATTTCAAATGAAGTTGTACCATTTGGCGGTGTGAAGCAATCAGGCGTTGGGCGTGAAGGCTCAAAGTATGGTCTTGAAGAGTTCATGACCATTAAATACATGTGTTTAGGGCTTTAAGGATAAGCCCTAACAACAAGAATATGCGGTAAAAGAAGGATTCTAATATGGCGAGTCATTATGAAATGTTCCCGGCGGTTGTTACTCATGTGGAGCAGCTAACCCCTTTAATAAAACGGTTTACGTTCAAACGTCAAGATGGGCAGAACTTTCCTCGATTTAGTGGGGGAAGCCATATTATTGTCAAAATGAATGAACAGCTTTCAAATGCATATTCATTGATGAGTTGTACACAAGACCTATCAACTTACCAAGTCTGCGTTCGTAAAGATGTGGAAGGTAAGGGAGGGTCAGTGTTTATGCATGATCAGTGTAATGAAGGCTGTGAAATTCAGATTTCAGAACCAAAAAATTTATTTCCATTAGCCGAAACAGGCAATAAACATATTTTAATTGCAGGTGGAATTGGCATTACACCATTCTTGCCTCAAATGGATGAGCTTGCAGCACGCGGTGTTGAGTTTGAGTTACATTATGCTTATCGCTCGCCTGAACATGCGGCTTTGTTAGATGAGCTAAAGCAGAAACATGCCGAGCATGTATTTAGCTATGTTGACTCAGAAGGTTGCACATTGAATTTGGATGAGTTGATTTCATCGCAACCTAAAGGCACACATGTTTATGTATGTGGGCCTAAACCCATGATTGATGCGGTAATTGACTGTTGTAATAAGCATCGTTATCGCGACGAGTACATTCATTGGGAACAATTTGCATCAACAGTTCCTGAAGATGGGGAAGCTTTTACGGTTGTACTTGCTAAGTCTAATCAGGAAATTGAAGTACAAAGTAATCAGACGATTTTACAAGCCATTGAAACGTTAAATATTGATGTGGAATGCTTATGTCGCGAAGGCGTATGCGGTACATGTGAAACTGCTATTTTAGAAGGTGAAGCAGATCACTTTGATCAATACTTAAGTGATGCCGAAAAAGCTTCACAAAAGAGCATGATGATTTGTGTATCGAGAGCTAAAGGTAAAAAATTAGTATTAGATCTTTAATATATTTCTGTGGCCGATCAATTGTTTAAAGCAAAAAATTGCTAAAAAAAGAACAAATAATGATGATCTGAATCTTATTTGTTCAATTGATGGACATTAAGGGTTTTTACCTATTGACCTGCTATACAGAACTATAGATAATGCGCACACAGTTTACGGCTATGTAGCTCAGTTGGTTAGAGCACCGCACTCATAATGCGGGGGTCACAAGTTCAAGTCTCGTCATAGCCACCATTTTAAAAACCACGCTCCTGCGTGGTTTCTTTTTATCTATTTTTTACTCATTAAAATGTTTTTCAATCATATCGAGTGTTTTGGAACTTTGATAAAAGGGAGCTAAAAGCGCTTGAAGTAATGGTTCTAAAATACCGTGCTCATTAAAGGCATTCATCACCTTCGGATAAAAACGTAAAGCTTCAGTTTGTAAGTCGCTTTCGGTTAAACCAATCTCACTTAATACTTCAAATAAACTCTGATCTTTATAAAAGTCATAAAAAACTTCTACGCCATACAAAATCAGATCTTGCATGAATTGCGATTGGCGTAATTCTTTCCAGTATTCATAAATTAAAACAAAGAACTCTTCTACATCGAGAGGAGTGAGCTGTTTCATAAACTCATACATTTTTTTATGTCTAATGTCTTCCCAAACATGGCGCACTAGACTTTCTAAATCTTCGCTCGATAAAAGGCTTAATTCTGTAAGTTGCTCATGAATAAAGCCGGCAATCCAAGTTTCAAGTTTATGCTCAAGGCGTTGTTGTTGTAAAAATGAGAATTTTTTGAGCTTATGTTGCCATTCAAAATGGTAGTCATCCACTCTAGATGCTGTTAGAAATTTTGGTAATTTTTGTTCTAAGGTTGAAGTTGCAATGTATTGGCAAAGTTGCTGTACAGAAGGACTAGTTCTTAAAAACTGGTTGAGATAATGAGGAATATGTTCCATTTCCAAAAATTTGGAGAGCCACATTTCAAATTGATGGTCAGAGACCAAGTCCTGTAGCTGAATTGGAGACTTCATGGCAGCTAGATAAATACGCTGCGCAATTTCCCCAATAAACTCAAGTAAACCGGCCCCTAGCTGCATTTCAAAAGCATATCGTTTTACAACGGCTTGTAATTGTTCTAAATCAACAACCTCATGGAGCTTGATGTCATCGGCATGTTGCATAAACAGTTGAATGAACTGCTGGAAATAAATAGGTGAGTTTTCTATAGATAATTGTTTTTTGAAAAATTCCACTTGCTCAAGCAAAAGTGCTTGAGCAAGTGCTGTAGTTTTTGATGAGTTTTTCTGCTCAGTCATTCGCTGTCCAACCGTTGACAATCGGATAACGTCGTTCGCGACTAAATGCGCGAGAAGTAATTCTCGGGCCAATCGCACCTTGACGACGTTTGTACTCATTACGATCAACTAAACGGATGACTTTTTCAACAACTTCTTTATCAAAACCTTTGGCAATAATATCGGCCTGACCTAAATCTTCTTCAATGTATGCGTACAGGATGGCATCCAATACATCATAAGCTGGTAAAGAATCTTGGTCTTTTTGATCTGGACGAAGTTCTGCTGAAGGTGGGCGAGTAATGACACGCTCAGGAATCACAGGCGTTTCACTTAAGCTATTACGGTATTTTGCTAATTCAAACACGATTGTTTTATAAACATCTTTTAGAACCGCAAAGCCACCAACCATGTCACCATAAAGCGTACAGTAGCCAACTGAAAGTTCAGATTTATTCCCTGTAGCAAGGACTAAATTACCAAACTTGTTTGATAAGCCCATAAGCAATGTGCCACGAGCACGCGCTTGTAAATTTTCTTCAGTTGCATCAGCTGGTGAATTACCAAAGAAAGGATACAAGGTTTGCATAAAGCTATTTACGATTGAGTGAATTTCAGCAATACCGAAAGTTACACCCATACGACGAGCTTGTTCTGCTGCATCTTCTACACTAATCTGAGAGGTGTAGGTGTAAGGCATCATTACAGCTTGGACTTTTTCAGCACCGATCGCATCAACAGCAATTGCGAGTGTGAGGGCAGAGTCGATACCACCAGAAAGACCTAAAATTACACCAGGGAATCCTGAACGTTCTACATAGTCACGAGTTGCCATGACTAAACCTTGATAGATTTCGGCAAATGTTTCTAATGCAGGAGCAGACTCAGTGACTTTAAATAACTTTGTATCACGGTCAAATTCAGCAATATAAATATCTTCTTTAAAGCTCGGCGCTTGTAAAGCAATTTCACCATTTTGATTACTGACAAAACTTGTGCCATCAAAAATTAAATCGTCTTGTCCGCCCACTTGGTTAACGTAAACAATATTTAGATGAAGTTGTTTTGCAAGTTCACTTAAGGTCTGTATGCGGTGCTGTGGTTTGCCGACTTCATATGGTGATGAGTTGAGTACAAGAACCGTATCAACATTTAATTGGCTCAACTGTTTGACCGTATTAATTGACCAGATATCTTCACAGATTAATACACCAAACTTATGCCCAAGATATTCAAACACCAAATGCTGATGGCCTTTCTGGAAATAGCGTTTTTCATCAAAGACGCCATAGTTTGGTAAATTATGTTTATTAAAAACACCCAAAACTTGACCGTCTTTCATGACAGCAGCAGAATTATAACGTTGACCATCTTCTGTCTGGTTCACAAATCCGAAAACCATAACAATATCTTTAACTTCGGCAAGTTGTGCAAAAGCCTTTTGCATACGTTTATTTAAATTTGGACGTAACAATAGGTCTTCAGCCGGATAACCAATAACAGAAAGCTCGGGAAAAATAATCAGGTCAGCGTCTTGTTTTTTCGCCTGATTTACTTGCTCAATCATCTTTTGGGTGTTTGAGTCAATATTGCCAATATGCGGAGAAAACTGAGCAAGGGCAACTTTAAAACTTTTCATTCAAACCTAATCCTAGATCATAACGAATATAGATACACACAGTGTTGATTTTTATGGATATAATTTTTCAACGATGTGTATGATACGATAGTAAACAATTAAAATAGTAAACAAAAATGTCAAGATCAATAATATATACCAATCCCATATTTTCTGCGTAAAAATAACGAGATTTTCTGTATAGAATAGAAACAGGCTTCATTATTTTTATTGTTTGTATACTGCCTTATCACAAGCTAATTTGGAATAAGTCTGTTCTATTTTTTTCAATAATTTGAATTAAGTAAGCCTACTTTTATAGTTTAGATAAGTATTTCTGATTTATAAGAATTCTCATTTACATTAAGCAAGAAATGTTACGTTCAAAGCTAAATTGATTATTTAGTTACAAATCAAGTTGAGGTGAACAGATGATATTGGGGATTTTTCCAGAGCAAATGTCGCGTGCAATTTCGCCTTGCTGTTCAATATTATACGTACTAAATGCTTTGTGAGGATGATAGGTGTATTTATAGGGATTGTAACTTTTAAAGCTGAGGTAATAGGCTGATTGTAATAAAGCACCTTTAAGTAGGACATGTATGCCTTTTTGATATTGCATGACGTGTGTGAGTTCGTGGATAAAAATACCCTGCATAAACTTAGATTCTAGCGCGTAGTTTTCACTGTAATCAGAAGGATTGACATAAATATTCCCATTGGGGGCCATAAAAATACCGCAAGATTGCCAAGGGAGGTAACGAGTAGCAATAATTTTAGGTGTTTCACAATTAAGCATATCTCCAAAGACCATTTGCGCTAATATTTTTTCTTGAGCAGTCAAATGTCTAATCGGGTAATTTTTTAAGTGCCGGAAAATAAAAAGTGTAATCAGAATAAATGGTGTATGGATTAAGCGTTTAAAGGCATTAAAAGTTAGCATAGCTTTGCCATTAAATGAGTTCATCTATTTCTTTAGCATAGTATAGGTTAGGTATTGCTAAATAAAGAGGTAGGGTATTGATTAATTTTATGGTTCTGTTTTGAGAAATATAATTGTTTGAATAGATTGTGCATTTTATTAGGATGAATAAAAGAATGCTTAGATAAGAAAAGCAAAAGCCCCAGTTAAAACTGAGGCTTTACAACAACTAAAATCACAACAGCAAATAAAATTAAGGTTGGCATTTCATTAAAGAATCGCCAGAACTTATGTGATTTATAGTGAGCATTTCCGATGAGCTTTTTACGATAATAGCCACATACCAAATGGTAGATGACTAATAAAGCCACTAATCCAACTTTGAGGTAAAACCATGTGGCTTGATGATAATGTCGAGTTGCATCACCCCAATCTACTAGGAAATGCGCGGTTATTAATGTAGCAATCATCGAAGGCCACATAATTCCGCGATACAACTTACGTTCCATTACCTCAAAGCGTTGATGACTTGCAGCATCTTCACTCATAGCATGATAAACATATAGACGTGGTAAGTAGAACAAAGCAGCGAACCAACAAACCACGGCAATAATATGTAATGCTTTTACCCACAAAAAAGCATCAGAAGGTGCATCCATCGATAATCCTACGTGGGATTATGCATCCCACTTCTTGAAAATAAGGCAAGCGTTAACACCGCCAAAGCCAAAACTGTTACTCATTACAGTATTCAATTTTGCATCACGTTTTTCAAGTACGATATCAAAAGGTTTTGCGCCTTCATCAAGTTCAGTTACGTTGATGTTTGGTGCAATAAAGTCATTTTGCATCATTAGTACAGAGTAAATAGCTTCTTGTACACCAGCTGCACCCAAGCTATGACCTGTCATCGATTTGGTTGAGCTAAGAGGAGGTACCTTACCTTCACCAAATGCACGTTCCATTGCTTTAAGTTCAGTAATGTCACCTGCTGGAGTAGAAGTACCATGTGTATTTACATAGTCAATTTTTTCTACGCCATGTTGTTTAGCTTCTTCAAGTGCCATTAATACACAACGTGTAGCACCTTCACCGCTTGGAGCAACCATGTCTGCACCATCACTGTTAGCAGCATAACCAACAACTTCAGCTAAAATGTTCGCACCACGTGCTTGTGCATGCTCAAGTGATTCAAGTACTACGAAACCACCACCGCCAGCAATAACGAAGCCGTCGCGGTCTGCTGAATATGGACGAGATGCTGTTTCTGGAGTGTCATTATATTTTGAGCAAAGTGCGCCCATTGCATCAAACAATAAACTTTGAGACCAGTGATCTTCTTCACCGCCACCAGCAAGCATAAGATCTTGTTTGCCAAGTTGGATCAAGTTGTACGCATAACCAATTGCGTCAGCAGAAGTTGCGCAAGCACTCGTAATAGTATGAGAAATACCTTGTAGTTTAAATGCAACACCAACGTTCGCAGTAATGGTGTTTGACATGTTACGTGGCACGAAGAATGGGCCTACTTTACGTGCGCCTTTAGTTTCTAATAATTCTGTCATTTCAACAACAGAAGCAGTTGAGCCACCACCTGAACCACCAGCAATACCATAACGTGGGTTACCGCTAAGTTGCTCAGGAGTAAGTCCTGCATGTTCAA
Source organism: Acinetobacter sp. P1(2023) (assembly GCF_028367635.1). Lineage (NCBI taxonomy): Bacteria > Pseudomonadati > Pseudomonadota > Gammaproteobacteria > Moraxellales > Moraxellaceae > Acinetobacter > Acinetobacter sp. P1(2023). Next base: position 5,567 of record NZ_JAQNDD010000016.1, on the reverse strand, counting down.
CTGCAGCTACAGCAGCGTTGTAGGCATACATCGCACATACGCCCATAAAGCGTTTTAATTTACGATCGATATTATCAAATTCTTGGTCTGCAGCAGCGCTAACATGACTTTTAAAATTGAGTTCAGCATAAGTTGGGTTAAAACGTGTCCCGGAGATTCCATTTTGAAGTGAGTGAGTAACTGCTTCTAAAGAGTTACCGATACATGAGTTAATACCCATACCAGTGATTACAACACGTTTCATCTACAGGTCCCTTTATGGTGATATTAAGAGTCTATCGTGTTCAACAGCTATGAAAATGAATAGGAGAATATAGCTGTAAGAAAACGAGACTCATGTTTTTCGTTGTTAACATGATAGCAGAAAGGTTTTTTATTTCTTATGGCAAATCTTTATGACAATTTTACATTTAAAAAAAATAACCAAATACATAGTATGTTGCATTTAGGGTTAACTAAAATACACACATTCAAGTTGAGATAAATCCACATTCCACCTAGTATTTATCTCTAATTAGATAAATTAAAAAATCGAGGTACTTGATGACAAAATTTAATAATAATCAATCTGACAATTTGTTTTCTCAGGTCTTCGGAGTGGCTAAAAAGCTCAGTTCTACAGGATTGAGTATCTTGCAACAAAACCAATCAGGTGACGTCAGTAAGGTAATTGAACCCATCCCAACTGGAAAAACTGTTGAAGGTAGATCGAGAACAAAAAGCCCATTTGAAGTTGAGCAATATGAAAGTCCTCAACAAATGCTAAGAGAGCATTTACCAAAAGTCACGCGTCAGGTGTTTGGCCGACATTTTAAAAAAGTAAATGGCGTTGCTACTTTTCTTTCACCGGATTGGGATGAAAAAATCTCAGGCTATTTATTTGATTGGCTAAATGACTTTAGTTCAAAAAGTACCTTAACTGAAAAAATCCTAGAAGAAGCGGGTGCCAAAGATTTATTTGAATTAACTAAAGATACCAGCCGTTCTCAACGTTTAAGTCAGGCACTTATTGAACAAAACAAGCTTATTGCGACTGTACAAGGTGCCATTACAGGTATCTCTGGTGTTGTAGGTGCAGCGGTAGATATTCCAGTTTCATTAGTTTTGGTTTTAAGAACTATTTATCAAACAGGAAGATCACATGGCTTTGATCTTTTAGAAGCTACTGATCAAGATGTTGTAGAGTTTATTTTTAAAGAAGTTGATATTAGTCTCATCGCTGAAAAGCAAACTCTTTTGTTGGCGTTGAAAACCTTACGAAACATGTTGGAAACTCAAGATATTCATCAATTTCAGCAAGTGTTGGGTTCAACCACAGATATAGACACTTTAAAAAACTGGCTGGTAAATGAAGATGGGGAGTTTAAATGGGATTGGTTAAACCGTATTCCTAAACTGTCTGCTTTTAGTAAATTTACACCAGTTGCCGGAGCTGTTTTAAGCGCAGTGTATAGCTGGAAATTACAAGAAGACGTAGGTCATAAAGCTCAAGCAATTTTCGGAGCTGCAAGACATTATTTAAATGAACACCCAAGTGAGCATTTATCTCCGTTACAGGCTTATTATGCTGCGGTTACACTCATCCAAAAAGCTAGTCCAAGACTTTTAAATGTAGGTGAGGATGGCAATATTCATGCTGCTCATCATCATAAAGTAGAAAATCATGATGTGATTTCAAAAGTTTCTATTGTGTTAAAGCCTACCGAAGGCACAAAGAGTGAAGAAAAAATTCAGGAAAATGTTCATCAGGGCCTCGAAAAACTTGCTGACAAGCATGTAGCAGAGCATGAGCATACTGAGCAAAAGCCAGCTTTAACTCCTGAAGACGATGATGAGATAATGGAAGATAAGAAATACTCTTAACAATACCCTTACAAAGAGAAGGTTTAAAAAGTGAAACTAACCTCCATTTAAATTTGTAAATCGTCCTGTCAAACATTGATATGGTCAACATTTGGTAATGTATTGCCGTGTTGACCATTTTTGCATCTTGGCTTACAATTATGTGCCCTTAAAAAGAGGTATTTTCTTTTTAAGGTTTTTTAATAACGGGAGAATTGCCATATGGCAACAACGAATCAGTTGATCCGTAAGGGTCGTACGACTTTGGTTGAAAAATCCAAAGTTCCTGCGTTGAAGGCTTGTCCACAACGTCGTGGTGTTTGTACACGTGTTTATACAACTACACCTAAAAAACCTAACTCAGCTATGCGTAAGGTTTGCCGTGTTCGCTTAACTTCAGGTTTTGAAGTATCTAGCTACATCGGTGGTGAAGGCCATAACCTACAAGAGCACAGTGTTGTTCTTATCCGTGGTGGTCGTGTTAAAGACTTACCGGGTGTACGTTACCATACCGTTCGTGGCTCATTAGACTGTGCTGGTGTTAAAGATCGTAATCAATCACGTTCTAAATACGGTACTAAGCGTCCTAAGAAGTAATTCTAGGAAACTAGTCGAATAAGCCCTTTAGCGTTTCGCTTGTTTGAATTCTTCATAGATTTGTAATTCAAGCGACGTATAGTAAGGCCAGCGTCGTGTACATGACACTTGTACAAACTGCTGGATCATCCTGAAGTGTCATATTATTAGGTGTATTAAAATGCCAAGACGTCGCGTAGTCGCTGCTCGTGAGATCCTTCCAGATCCAAAATTTAGCAGCCAAACAATCGCTAAATTCATGAACCACGTAATGCAAGATGGTAAAAAATCGATTGCAGAAAGTATCGTTTACGGTGCTTTAGAACGCGTTCAAGAAAAAAACAAAGTAGACCCAGTTGAATTTTTCGAGACTACTCTTGAAAAAGTTCGTCCTATGGTTGAAGTAAAAGCACGCCGTGTTGGTGGTGCTACTTATCAAGTACCTATGGAAGTACGCCCATCCCGTCGTACTGCCTTAGCTATGCGTTGGTTAGTAGATGCTGCTGCTAAGCGTTCTGAAAAAACGATGGCTTTACGTCTTGCTGGTGAGTTGCTTGATGCAGCTGAAGGTAAAGGTGCAGCAATCAAAAAACGTGAAGATGTGCACCGTATGGCTGAAGCTAACAAAGCCTTCTCTCACTACCGTTTCTAAGCGGATAAAACAGGCCTTATTCAGGAGAATATTCATGCGTACAGCAGCTCGATTCAACATTGCTCTCTATCAAAGTGGGGGCTTTGCAGGTATTTAAGTTGCCTGTTTGGATATTCGCGCGCATCAATTTAATTGGTGCGTCCTGTTTTAAATATAACATTTAGGAATGTAGACATCATGGCTCGCCAAACCCCAATTACTCGTTACCGTAACATCGGTATTTCTGCGCACATTGACGCAGGTAAAACAACTACAACTGAACGTATTTTGTTCTACACAGGTGTATCTCACAAAATTGGTGAAGTACACGACGGTGCAGCAACAATGGACTGGATGGAACAAGAGCAAGAGCGTGGTATTACAATTACCTCTGCTGCTACAACTTGTTTCTGGTCTGGTATGGGTAACCAATTCGAACAACACCGTATCAACGTAATTGACACCCCGGGACACGTAGACTTCACAATCGAAGTTGAACGTTCTATGCGTGTTCTTGACGGTGCGTGCATGGTTTACTGTGCTGTAGGTGGTGTACAACCTCAGTCTGAAACTGTATGGCGTCAAGCGAACAAATATAAAGTGCCTCGTTTAGCATTCGTGAACAAGATGGACCGTACTGGTGCAAACTTCTTCCGTGCTGTTGAGCAAGTTAAAACTCGTTTAGGTGGTAATCCTGTACCTATCGTTGTGCCAATTGGTGCTGAAGATACATTCCAGGGTGTTGTTGACCTTATCGAAATGAAAGCGATTATCTGGGATGAAGCATCTCAAGGTATGAAGTTTGAATATGCTGATATCCCAGCTGACCTAGTTGATACTGCTCAAGAATGGCGTACAAAAATGGTTGAAGCTGCGGCTGAAGCTTCTGAAGAATTAATGGACAAGTACCTTGAAGAAGGTGATCTTTCTAAAGAAGAGATCATTGCAGGTCTACGTGCTCGTACATTAGCTTCTGAAATTCAAGTAATGCTTTGTGGTTCTGCATTCAAGAACAAAGGTGTTCAACGTATGTTGGATGCTGTAATTGAATTCTTACCATCACCTACAGAAGTTAAAGCGATCGAAGGTATCCTTGACGACAAAGACGAAACTAAAGCGTCTCGTGAAGCATCTGACGAAGCTCCGTTCTCTGCGCTTGCGTTCAAAATCATGAACGACAAATTCGTAGGTAACTTAACATTCGTACGTGTTTACTCTGGTGTTCTTAAACAAGGTGATCCGGTTTATAACCCAGTTAAAGCTAAGCGTGAACGTATCGGTCGTATCGTGCAAATGCATGCGAACGAACGTCAAGATCTTGATGAAATCCGTGCAGGTGATATCGCAGCGTGTGTAGGTCTTAAAGACGTTACAACTGGTGATACATTATGTGATGAGAAAAACATCATTACTCTTGAGCGTATGGAATTCCCAGAGCCAGTAATTTCATTGGCTGTTGAACCAAAAACTAAAGCAGACCAAGAAAAAATGTCTATCGCTTTAGGTCGTTTGGCTAAAGAAGATCCATCGTTCCGCGTTCGTACAGACGAAGAATCTGGTCAAACAATTATTGCTGGTATGGGTGAGCTTCACCTTGACATCATTGTTGACCGTATGAAGCGTGAATTCGGTGTTGAAGCTAACATTGGTAAACCAATGGTTGCTTACCGTGAAACGATCAAAAAGTCTGTTGAACAAGAAGGTAAATTCGTACGTCAAACTGGTGGTAAAGGTAAGTTTGGTCACGTATATGTACGTCTTGAGCCGCTTGATGTTGAAGAAGCTGGTAAAGAATACCAATTCGTTGAAGAAGTTGTTGGTGGTGTAGTACCTAAAGAATTCTTTGGCGCGGTTGACAAAGGTATTCAAGAACGTATGAAGAATGGTGTATTGGCTGGTTACCCTGTTGTTGGTATTAAAGCGACATTATTCGATGGTTCTTACCATGACGTCGACTCTGACGAATTATCGTTCAAAATGGCAGGTTCTTATGCCTTCCGTGATGGTTTCATGAAAGCGGATCCTATCCTTCTTGAACCTATCATGAAAGTTGAAGTAGAAACTCCAGAAGACTACATGGGCGATATCATGGGTGACTTAAACCGTCGTCGTGGTATGGTTCAAGGTATGGACGATCTTCCTGGTGGAACAAAAGCAATTAAAGCTGAAGTTCCTCTTGCTGAGATGTTTGGTTACGCGACTCAAATGCGTTCTATGTCTCAAGGTCGTGCGACTTACTCTATGGAATTTGCTAAATACGCTGAAACTCCACGTAACGTGGCTGAAGGCATTATCGCTAAATTCCAATCTGGCGGTAAAAAAGGTGACGACGAGTAATCTTTCGATTACTATAAGCCCAAACTAATTTCTTAGTTAAAAACCAAGTGCTCATGGGGTGACCCTCCATGAGTAGTTTATAAAGGAAGATCATCATGGCTAAAGCCAAGTTTGAACGTAATAAGCCACACGTAAACGTGGGCACAATCGGTCACGTTGACCATGGTAAAACAACTTTAAC
>NZ_JAQNDD010000009.1:0-167295 GCF_028367635.1 Acinetobacter sp. P1(2023) | reverse complement strand
TGCGCTCAGAGAGATTCGAACTCCCGACCCCTTAGTTCGTAGCCAAGTGCTCTATCCAGCTGAGCTATGAGCGCATTAAGTAAATGGCGGTGAGAGAGGGATTCGAACCCTCGATACCAGTAATAGGTATGCTTCCTTAGCAGGGAAGTGATTTCAGCCACTCATCCACCTCACCGGAACGAGCCGCCATAATACAAACTAAAACCCTATTGTTCAAGTCATCATAGTGAAATTTTCTTGTTTTTTAGTTCAATGAATTATTTTTTAAGCAATTTCCTCATTATTTTCGTCTTTTTCGATCAAACGCTTGTTAAGATAGATATTATTTCTTCATCAAAATACTGTAGTGCATAACACATTATTGCAAACCTAAACGTGCAGTTCGGGTCTGCATGACTTATGCTAAACTTATCTGCCAAGCGTGAAACCAAACGACATGACAAAAAACTGGGCTGACCCCGAAGCGAAAGCTGAAGCTGAACGTTATGACAATCCTATTCCAAGCCGTACTCTTATTTTAGATACATTGGAACAATTGCAGACACCGCAATCTCATGCAGAACTTGTCGATCATTTTAATATTCATGACCAAAAAAGTATTGAAGCTCTAAGTCACCGCTTAAGTGCTATGGTTCGTGACGGCCAAATCATGAAAGACGGTTTTAAATTTCAGTTGGTGGCAGATCAACCAACCTATGAAGCAACTGTTTATATTAATAGTAAAGGTTTAGGTACGGCACATATTGATGGTCAAACTGATCTTTTACTTCCTGAACGCGAATTACGTTTAGTATTTAATGGTGACCGAGTTAGAGTACGCCAGACTTCGGTTGACCGTAAAGGTAAACCATGGGGTTTTATCACAGAAGTTTTACAGCATCGCGTTAAACAATTAATTGGTAAATTGTCAGTTCACGATGGCGAATATTTTATTCAACCCAACCATCCAAATCAGCACCAACCTATTCCTTTAGAAAAAGAATTGGTAACACATGCTAAGGCAAATGTTGGCGATATGCTACGTGTCGCAATAGATAGTTATCCAACTCGTGAAGAGTTTGCGACGGCGCATATTATTCAGTCTATGGCCGATAAAGCTGATACAGAAATTATTATTCCACAGACCATTCTTGAATTTGGTTTGCCATATGAGTTTCCTGATCAAGTCTTAAAAGAAGCTGAAAGTTTTAAAGAGCCATCCGCTCAAGATCGTGAAGGCCGTATTGATTTAAGAGATTTAGCATTAGTTACGATCGATGGTGAAGATGCTCGAGATTTTGATGATGCGGTTTATGCAGAAAAACGTCCAGGCGGTGGTTACCGTGTAGTCGTCGCAATTGCCGATGTGAGTCATTATGTCCGCTTAGACTCAGCCCTCAATGAAGAAGCTGAGGAACGAGGCACTTCGGTATACTTCCCGCACTTTGTATTACCGATGCTACCAGAAGCTTTGTCAAACGGTTTGTGCTCTCTGAACCCTCATGTAGACCGTTTATGTATGGTCTGTGACTTAAAACTCTCTCGTACAGGCCGTGTAACAGGTTATGAGTTTTATCCATCGGTAATGCATTCAAAAGCACGTTTGACCTATACACAGGTAGCACAATATTTTGACGGCGCCACAGATGCGATTCCAAAAGATCGTGATGTTCATAAATCTTTAAATACGCTTTTCCAGCTTTATCAGATTTTGAAAAATTTGCGTGCTGATCGTCATGCAATGGAATTTGAAACCATTGAAACTTACATGACTTTTGATGAGCTAGGCGGGATTAAAGAAATTTTGCCACGTACACGTAATGAAGCACATAAACTCATTGAAGAATGTATGTTACTTGCTAACGTTGCTGCCGCAGAATATGCATTAGAACATGATGTTCCAATGTTATATCGCGTGCACGAAGCTCCAGAGTTTTCACGTATTCAGAAAGTAAAAGACTTTGTAAAATTATTGGGTCTACCCTTCCCTGACCAGCCAACTCAAGCAGACTATCAAAGAGTTATTGAAGCAACCAAAGATCGTATTGATGCACCAAGCATTCATGCCGTTTTATTACGCTCAATGATGCAAGCTTATTATGGCGCAAAAAATGCAGGGCACTATGGTTTGGCCTATGAAGCTTATACACATTTCACTTCGCCAATCCGTCGTTACCCAGATTTATTATTACACCGTGCTATTAAAGCACACTTAAAACAAAAGCCTTATCCACTCTCTGGTGCTGCACTAGATGATGCAGGTGAACATTTCTCTCAAACAGAACGCCGTGCTGATGAAGCATCTCGCAGCGTAACGACCTGGTTGAAGTGCCACTACATGCAACAGCATTTAGGAGATGAGTTTATTGGTGTCGTAAGTGCGGTAACCGAATTTGGTTTATTCGTGACACTTAAAGATCTATATGTCGATGGCATGATTCATATTAGCCAACTCGGCGATGACTTCTTTATTTATGACCAAGCGAGCCAAAATCTAGTAGGTCAAAATCGTGGTCAAGTCTTTGGTTTAGGTGATGAAGTTAAAATTCAGGTAGCTGGCGTAAATCTTGAAGAACGTAAAATTGACTTCCAGCTTATTAAACAAGTTACCCATGCAGGCCGAGTAGTTCGTAGTCGTGCACCGCGTACTACTAAAACAGCAGCTCAGGCTAACGAAGAAGTCTTCAGCAAACCAACAGTCAGCAGTGATGGTGAAAAACCTGTTCACAAAAAGAAAGAAAAAAGTAAGCCAAGTTCTTACACCAAAAAATCTGGTAAAAAAACCTCAGCAAAAGCTGAGGCTAAACCAGAGAAGGTGAAGAAGAAATCTAAGCCTAAAAAGAAAAAGTCGAATGCAAAATCAAAGGCAGAATAGTGGGTAAATAATTATCACGTTTCAGTAATAAGTCTCCAATAGGAGGCTTATTTCTTTTTAAAAAGGGTTATTTTACACATTAAGCTTGATTTCCAGCTTGAGAGGACCTACATCTAATACCATGTTTAAAAAATAATGTGGCTATTAGCAATGACTTTACAGCAAGCGACTTTACCAACTCCGCGTTTTGACCAAATTAAATTAGAAAATTTAAAACAAGATATTCAGCAAGCGATTCAGGCAGGCCAGGAATTTTTAAATACTCTTACAGCTGTACCTACAGATAGAGCACAGCAACTTTCCATACTTGAGCAAGTCGATACGCTTGAAAATAATCTGAGTGAATCATGGGGCGTTTTATCGCATTTAAATGCGGTAATGAGTAATGCAGAAACGAGAGAAGTTTATCAATCCTTATTACCGGCATTGAGTGAATATTACACTCAGCTTGGTCAACACACGGCGCTTTATCAGACATATCAACACATCCATGATGATCAAGGTTATACATCGCTTAGCCCAGCCCAACAAAGTGCTATTCGCCTCGCTTTACGTGACTTTAAACTTTCTGGTGTAGCCTTAGAGGGTGAAGAGAAAAAACGTTATGCAGAGATTTCTGCGCGTCTTTCACAGCTTTCTTCTGATTTTTCTAACCACGTACTTGATGCCACACAAGCCTACTTTAAACCACTTACCGAAGATCAGTTAAAAGGCCTTCCAGAAAGTAATATTGAATTATTAAAACAGTACGGCAAACAACGTGAACTTGACCAAGCTGTAGCAACCCTCGATTTCCCAGCATATTTTGCGATCATGACTTATGCAGATGACCGTGCATTGCGTGAAGAGCTTTATAGAGCTTATGTAACTCGCGCATCAGAACAGTCTGAACAAACTGAGTTTGATAACAGCAAAATTATGGAAGAAATTTTGAGTCTCCGTCAGGAAATGGCGAAACTACTTGGTTTCAATAACTACGCTGAATATTCTCTGGCAAGCAAAATGGCGCCAGACGTAAAAACAGTACATGAGTTTTTGGTTGATCTAGCAGAACATGCGCGTACTCCTGCACTTCAAGAAGTTGCGGAACTTCAAGAAATTGCTAAACAAGATGGTGTGGATGAACTCAAACCTTGGGATACAACGTACTATTCTGAAAAGCTTAAACAGCAACAATTCAACTTATCTCAAGAAGCTTTAAAACCTTATTTCCCTGCACCTAAAGTTCTTCAGGGATTATTTCAGATTGTGCAGCGCCTATACGGCATTAATATTATCGAAAGACAAGCACCTGTCTGGCATCCAGATGCACGTTATTTTGAATTAGAAGACCAAGGCCAAGTGATTGGTGGATTCTTCTTTGACATCTATGCTCGTACGGGAAAACGTGGCGGTGCATGGATGAATGGTTTCCGCTCACGCATGCAGACGCTTCATGGCTTACAAAAACCAATTTGCTATATGGTGTGTAATTTCACCCCTCCGGTAGGTGATCAACCTGCTTTATTGACTCATGACGAAGTGATTACTTTATTCCACGAGTTCGGACATGGCTTACATCACATGTTGACAGAGGTAGATAACATCTCGGTTGCAGGAACGCACGGTGTTGCTTGGGATGCAGTGGAGCTACCAAGCCAGTTTATGGAATTCTGGTCATGGGATAAAGAAAGCCTTGATGTACTTAGTGAACACATCGATAGTAAACAAACTTTGCCACAAGAATTACTAGATGCTTTATTAAATGCCCGATTCTTCCAATCTGGTATGCAAACTTTGCGTCAGCTTGAATTTGCATTGTTTGACTTGACCATTCACACAAAAACGCCTGCGCTAAACAGTGAGCAAATTCAGCAGACCTTAAACGACATTCGTAAGCAGTATGCAGTCGTTCCTACTGTCGGCTACAATCGTTTCCAACATAGCTTCAGTCATATTTTTGCTGGTGGTTATGCCGCGGGTTATTACTCTTACAAATGGGCAGAAGTCTTAGCAAGTGATGCGTTTGATCGTTTTGAAAATGAAGGTATTTTTAACACTCAAACAGGTAAAGAATTCCGTCAGGCAATTTTAGCTGTGGGTGGGAAAGACACCGCGCTTGAGGCATTTGTTAATTTCCGTGGGCGCGAGCCTAAAATTGACGCGTTGTTACGTCATCAAGGTTGGACGAATGACAACAAAACCGCTTAAACTATGGACCTAAATTGATCGTGTGGTTAGGGTGATAAAGATGAAAAAACGTTTCATTGCTGGGGCAAAATGTCCAAAATGTGAAGCCATGGATCGGATTGTCATGCTAACCACCGCAGAAGACGAATGGATTGAATGTATCGAATGCGGTTATAGCGAAAATCGTCCGACTCATGTTGATGAGCCTGAAACGCCAGCTATACCTGATGAAATTGGGGTAATACAGTTCAAGCCACGTCGTCCCGACTAAAGGTCTTAAACATGCCACTACAAAGAAAACAAAACTCAAAATTATTATGGATTTTAATTGGGGGCTTAAGCATTCTCGTAGTGCTTTTTTTTGCAGCACAATGGTTTTTTAAAAAAACTGAGTCGTCAGCACCACTGGTTGATCCTCAACCTGTATCGACGCCCGCTCCTGCTAAATCTGCTGATCCATCACCAAGCTCTGAACCCTTAGCTGAAAATGTAAGTTCTCAGCAACTTGTCAGTGAGAATGTGCTTAAAGAACCTGTACCAGCCCAAGAGTCTTTAGCAAAAGAAGAAGTATCAAAACTTGAAGATATCCATCGCCAGTTAAAAGATCAGGAAGCAACCTTAAAAGCTCAGCATACTGATGCTGATCAATTAACTAAACTCAAGGAAGAACAAGTTAAATTGCTTGAAGCTCAGCTTAAACAGCAATAGTTTTTCAATAAAATTTAAAAAAGCTAAAGTTATCTATCTTTAGCTTTTTTTATTTGGATTTAAAAATAGTACTAATTATCTTTTTCTCAATTTACTCAATCTACTTATTAAAAAAGCCCTCCGTTTAGGAAGGCTTTTTTGTATAACTGATACTTTAATTTAAGTTAATGATACCAACCGAATAACTTAAATACATATGGTACGTAAGTCACTAATACCAGTGATGAGAACAAGACAATAATTGGTAGCAACCAGCGCTCATAACGGAAGTAGAAACTTGTATATTTCTCTTTCGCTTCAGCATCAGCCGCATTCACCTCATCATCTCCGACGGACAACCGCGTGAGTAGATGGTTCAAGGCAACTGGTGGTGTTACATAACCAAATTCGAATGCAACCAATACAATCATCCAGAAATGAATTGGATGAATACCATTTTCGTATGCCACAGGTGCAATAGTTGCAGCAACTAAAATTACAGCACCAAATGGGTCTGTACACATACCAATAATGGCAAGTAATAACGCAATACATGCAAGTGAGATATAAATACTGCCTAAATGGGTCGGCAATAATTCAACCACTTCAGAGCGTTCAATTAAACCACCTACACTTGCAGACAATGCCATCAAGATAATTAGAGCACCAATATGGCCTACAGTTTCTGAGGTCGCAAAACGAAGTGCTCCACCAAAACCAAGACGGAATTGAGAACTATGCGGATCATGCGCACGAAGGAATGGTGATTTTTGTTCGTGTTCACGAACAATCGCCTCATGAATATTAATTGCAGGAGTTTCTTTTGTAGCGACCAATTTGTCATACAAGATCATTGCGATGAGGACTAATGGCAAAATTACTGGTGCAGTAAACTCATTCATTCCTGTATCTAGCGCATATTTATAGATCGCAAGAACAACAGCAGTGATCAGAATATATGGGATTACGGGTACAAAGGCACGCATCATGCCTGGAATCGCAACTTTTGGTGAATTCACACGGAATTTTTCTTCAGCCAAAAGTAAAGAAACACCCAAGAAAATAAATGCAGTTAACCAAAATACATAGATACCATGACCAAACAATTCATCGGACGTTACATGGCGGCTATCAAGCATTGCAATTAAAACGACCAATAGACATGGACGTACAACTACACCTAAAGAACCTGACATGGCAGACACAGCCAACGCATATTGACGGCGAGCACCTGCATTCCAGACTTCTTTATAAATAATTGCACCAGCTGCGATTACGAAAATACCTGATGCACCTGTATAAGCTGTTGGTACCGCAGCTGCAATTAGAATTAACCACGTTAAAGTTTCTGGCGCCAAGTTCCATGGACGAAGCACATTAAGGAATAAATCCATAACACGTGTTTGAGTCAAAAGCATACCTGCCCAAATAAACAAGGCAAGGTTTAAGAAGATACCTGAGAACTCAACCAATAAACCAAGGTAAATCCCTTGCCCCATTGGGTAATCCATAAAGAATGTGAATACAATACCTGTAATTAGTGCCATGTAAGCATATAAAGGCACCGATAGTAGAGCTAAACCTATATTACCGCCTTCACGTTTTGGTGGAGGTGAGAAAAATAATTGATAGAGACTAATTAAGGTCAGTACAACAAATAGAATCATCCAGATCCAGTAAATCGTTACTGTTTCATAGGTAGGTGTTACCCCAGAATTTATGACTGAACGATACTGACTAATTACCGAGAAGCTAAGTAATGCATTACCAATCAACATAAACAGAGAATACACTTTGTAATCTATTTTTGTTGCCGGATTACGCAAGCCAATATGGTGATATTTCAACGATGCAGTGATCGCAGAAATCAGAACCATAAAGATGAGTAAAATAGCGCGGTTCTCTGTACCGAATTTAAAAATACCAAAGAAACCAGTCTCGATAGCACGGTAAGTACGTACCCCAGGGTTAGCTTCGATATATTTAATGGTTTTATCATACGCCTGATATTTTTCATCACATTGTTGCTGCGCTGCGAGTAGTGATGCACGGACATCACTTTCCGATGCTGCACCAAAGAAACTCGCGAAATCATCAGACGCATTCGCTTTCATTTGTTCTTTTACTTGAGCATCGATATTTGGATGTCGATCACAAGTTGGCTTTTCTGGCTCAGCACGCAAAAAAGAATATTGCATACCTGTAGCAGGGTCACCATAGAGGCGCTCCCCGATACGTAATAATTGTCCGTGGATCATTTCCCCGGTACCAATAATTAGAGTCATTAATAGCAGAATAAGGATGACGAATGTTGAGATCCATTCGTTCCAGATATAACCCAGCAGACCTAATCCAGATCTTTTTTCTTGATGTTCTTGCATAAATATTCCAATTTTGTTCTCTCAAAAACCTGTAAAAACAGAAGTTTGAGTCATGCAATTTTCTTGGTCAGGGGTTAAATCCATCCCCCTTCTACCAATCCCTTTATTCAACGATCAAATTTGCATCAAACTTTATGAATAAAGAATGACTAAAATCACTTTTTTAACAGTTTGTATTGTCAATGTTTCTTTTTTAATCTCTGCACAAGCCAATAGCATCCCCCAAAAATTGCTCCACCTATCGCTCCATATAAATGGGCCTCAGTTAAAACAGGGCTTCCTATTAACTGGGCAGTTCCTGTTTGCCCGAATGTATTTTCCCATATGAGTTTAGCTACGATTAATCCTAGAACCAAAAAAGCAAAATTACGCTCTTTACGATATTGCAAATACACTAAAGCAACCGCTGTATATAGCCCATGTAATACACCAGACAGCCCTGCATACGCTTCGATATAAGGTAAATAAAAGTAGAACACCAAACTAATAAAAGGTGGCAACAGCAAAAGTAGACTTAAAATATGCCATGCTTTTGTATGTGGAAAGATAAAGGGTAAACAGGCAAATGCCATCATATTTAAAAGAAAATGAATCCAACCTACATGAACCCAGTGCGCTGTCCATAAACGCCAGAATTCGCCAAGTAAACTGTCACGCCAATAAATAAAAGTATCAGGAAACACCTGTAGACACGCAGAAATGGAAATGCACACTGCGACCAAAAGCACTTTACTATTCAGTACATGATCCTTCATGGCACACTCCTTGAAATTAAACTTCTTGCAATTATTGTAGAACTTAACAATAGACTCGCAAGAAGTTAGTCTTTCAAATATTTTTACTGCGCTGCTGGTGGAGTAGATGAATCCGCAGGAACTTCAGAAGCAGCTCCGCCATCAAACAATTCATCTAGCTCTGCTGCACCTTCATTCTTATCATCCCAGAAATGAGACATTCCATCATCTCCGGTACGTACACCGGTATGCTCGGTCCAGTAACGGTCAGAGATCCCACGTACAATAAGGCCTGCCATACTATCAATTAACTTAAAGTTCGGATTGACAGGTTTATCATCAGCTTGAGATGCCGCATATGATCTTAATGCATCACGAATTTTTGCATCATCACCACTTGCTTGGGCAGCCACTGCATATAAAGCATGAGATAAGCGAACACCTTTTTGCTCGCCTAATTGCACTGACTGTTTCAAAGTTTGATATGGATCTGGCTTACCTTCATCTGCACCAGGTAATAAAGTCCATATAACAGCACGCGTTGCGTTAGGCGCTCCCCAGAATTTTTCATTATCTAGGCAGACCATTCCCCGCTCTACAATAGCAGCGATATCTTTAGGAACATTAACTGCGCCACCAGAGTTAATATCATTGGTCACAGCTTGTAAACCGCTGATCATTCCCATTAAATAGACAGTTTGATCTAAGTCACTACGCATTGTTGGACAAGAATCACCTAAATGATATTTATATTTAGATTCCCAACGGTCAGCAAATAATTTATAACCCGTATATTGACGTTCAGCAGCAATTGCAGCCCAACGTTTTTGTGCAATACGAGCATCCTGAGCTTCTGTTACCTGTCCCGCTTTTGAAGCCCGCAAATAACGCAATTCTGCCTCTAAAGCCTGGTTTTCAGCACAGACACCCGACGCTGCATATAGTAATACTGCAACACGTGTAGGGTCTGCTCCCATACCTTTAGTAGACATAATTGCTGGAGTTAAAGCATTACCTGAATTACAGACCATTTCAGCATCTTGCATAGCAAGAATAGGTGGAATCATATGCTTTTCAGTAAAACCTAAAGCAACATTAGCTCCGGTTTTTACCACATAAGAACAACCTGATAAAACTGAAGCTGCAAGAAAACTCACCGCCAAACCTTGGCTTATTTTTTGGACTTTAGACATCTTCCTGTCCTCTATGTAATTTGTTTTTTCCTTTTCAGATGTACATTAGCAGATGCATATCTTGAATAAAAGAGTAATTACTCTAATTGTAGCGCTTATACTTTGACACACTTCACAGCAGATAAAATTGACAGTTTTTCGAGGAAACAGAAATTTTGGGCAAAAAAAAGTAGCATTGCGACGGTTCAGCACATGCTACTTATTAACTGAGATAAGCTTTTAACGGCTTATATTATTTTTGTTCTATATAATCCTTGAGTAAAGTTCCTGCTCTTCCTACTACTACAGCCATAACTACTGCAATTAACAGAAACATCCACATTGAAATCTCCATGAGAGACCTCCTTACTACAATCGCACCCAGTAATAAACTGGACACTTGATGAAATTAATCGACTAACCAATTTAATAATTGACTGATCGACGACCTTGCATCCTCTGTCTCTTAACTTTGTTAAAATTAACTTTGTTAAGATGTTCCCTGAGTAAAGTTCCTGCTCTTCCTATTACCACTGCCAAAATTATGGCAATGACCAAGAACGACCATGTTGGCATCTCCATTTTGAGACCTCCGACACACTTTACGTTGGTGTTTGTACTTTAACCGATCAAATAAATACCCATAGGTGAAATTGTCAGACAATCACCTTTCCTTCGCTTTTTTCTATACTTTAACTAGACAATCCTGAACTCAAGCAAGAAAATGATTATTAAGCTTTTGTTTTTTATAATTTTTAAATAAATATACAATTGTAGAATTGTCTAACAATTAATAGAGTTTTTCTAAAACTTTTATCCTTTTCCACTGATGAATAGGAAGCTGATCGTACCAAATAATAGCTATCTTCGTAGGTCCTCCTTCAAAATAAACGATTATGAATAACTGATAATCAATTATTTTAATAATTGCTAACCGGTGAATCGCTTTTTGAGAGGTGTATGCAACCGACCATAATTTTTGATCCAAATATACAATTTGAGATATTCGTGTTTGCTTTAAAAAGAAGATAAAACTAATAGATAAAAGAATAAGAGCACATAGCCACCACATGGGTGTTAATAATTGATAAAGCAGGATTGCTAAGCCCAAACCAACAAAAAGCTGAAATATTACCGAGACACGGCTATATTTCAGCTTAAAATTTAATTCTTTTATCAAAACAGCTTAGCCATGCACATACTGTTTTAATTTATAAATAAATTCACGTAACTCTGTACGTGGAGGTTCAGAAACTTCCATGAACCAATCTAATAAATCTGGATCTTCTTGTTCAACTAACTCTGCAAACAAGGCTTTTTCTGCCGGATCAGCTTTCAAATAATAGTTTTTTACATACGGGTCAAAATAGACGTCAATTTCTTTTAAGCCGCGGCGTGCTCGATAAATTACTTTACGTTCTTCCAAGGTCATTTCGTCAGACATTTATTTCCCCATCTGCGTTGATAGTGCGACTAGTTTACCTGATCACCTTACAAAGATCGCTAAAAATATCAAATTGACCAAATTTATCATCTTGTTCTCATAATTGAGCATTCATCACATTGTTAGGTATGAAATGCTTCCGTATGTTTAGGGTCATAACATCACACCTGAACCAAGGAAGAAATACAAATGCAATCTGGTGCCATCCGTCCTATTCCAAATATGTTACCGAGACACTTATTTAATGAAGAACATGAAGCCTTCCGTGAGACCGTCCGTAAATTCTATGAAAAGGAAGTAGTTCCAAATATAGAAAAATATGAAAAACAGCAACATGTGGACCGAGATCTTTGGAATAAAGCTGGAGAATTAGGTCTTCTTTGCACCACAATGCCAGAGCAATATGGTGGTTCTGGGGTAGATCGTCTATACAGTATGATTCTTATCGAAGAACAAGCGTATGCGATGGACTCGAGTACCGGTTTCTCTTTGCATTCCGACATTGTTGCTAATTACGTTAATAATTTTGGTAATGAAGAACAAAAACAAAAATGGTTACCCAAAATGGCAACTGGAGAAGTGGTCACCGCTATTGCAATGACAGAACCGGGTACGGGTTCAGATTTACAAGCGGTAAGAACCACAGCCGTACTTGATGGTGACGAATATGTCATTAATGGCTCTAAAATTTTTATTACGAATGGCTACCTATGCGACATGGCCGTAGTCGTTTGTAAGACTGGTAATAGTGATAAAGGTTCGGCGAACTTATCATTAATTATTGTGGAAGCAGACCGTGCTGGTTTTAGTAAAGGTAAACCTCTAAACAAAATAGGAATGAAAGGTCAGGATACTTGCGAATTATTCTTTGATAACGTTCGCGTTCCTAAAGAAAACCTTTTAGGCATGGAAGGTATGGGCTTTATTATGCTCATGAAAGAATTAGCATGGGAACGAATGTTAGTTGCTATTATTTGTCAGGCAGGCGCTGAAGCAGCCTTTGCACATACCGTTCAATATACAAAAGATCGTAAAGCATTTGGTAAACCTATAGGCGCATTTCAGAATACACGCTTTAAACTTGCTGAACTTAGAACAGAGATAGATTTCTGCCGTACTTATCTAGATCGTTGTATGGAATTACAACTTGAAGAAAAATTGAGTGTCGAAGCTGCCGCAGCTGCTAAATATAAAATTTCTGATATGTTCTCGAAGATTGTAGATGAATGCCTTCAATTGCATGGTGGTTATGGTTATATGCTTGAATATCCAATTGCGCGTGCCTACATAGATCATCGAGCAAATCGAATTTATGCAGGTACCAATGAAATCATGAAAGAATTAATTTCAAGAACACTTTGATATCTTCATAAGAAAAGGGGCATTACGCCCCTTTTCTTATTTAATATGACTTAGGATACTAATTTTGGTTTACGTTCATTTGCTTCAGAACGCTTATGAAAATGAAGAATACCATCTTCAAATGTCGCATTTTTTAAGGACTTTCTATCTTCGAGGTAATTATTAGTCACCTGCCATGGAGCACGTTTACCTTGTTTAGGAAGTTCATGTGCTGCACGGTTAATATAACCTGAAGATAGCTTACCCATTACGGTATCTTCTTCCATCACCGTCTTATCACCCGATGGAATCACTTCATCATAACTATTTTTGTCCATATAGTTTAATAAGCGACAAATATATTCGGCAGCGATATCCACTTTAAGTGTCCATGATGCATTCACATAGCCAATTATCATCGCCATATTTGGTACATCACTGAGCATTATGCCGTTATAAAGCATATGTTCAGATGAGTTGATTGGTTTCCCATCAAGAGTAGCCTGAACTCCACCCATAATCTGAACTTGTAGCCCTGTTGCTGAAACAACGATATCAGCATCAAGATGTTTGCCAGATTTAAGCAAAACACCTTTTTCGGTAAATTTCTCAATCTGATCAGTTTCTACACTTGCTTTGCCTTCACGTAAAATCTTAAACAAGTCACCATCTGGCACTACGCATAAACGCTGATCCCAAGGATTATATGAAGGCGTAAAATGCTTCATATCAACCTTACCTTTAAGTTGCACTTCAATTGCTTTTAGAAGTAAACGACGTACAGTTTTCGGATGCTTCTGAGACAATGCATAAATAGCACGTTGCATGCCAATGTTGCGAGCACGGGTAAATTTATAAGCTGCTTCTTCAGACATAAATTTACGCGTTTTTTCATAGATGAAATCGATAGAAGGAACACTAGCAATATACGTTGGAGAACGCTGCAACATGGTGACATGACCTGCCCCACCTTTAGCCATGGCTGGTACTAAAGTAATTGCTGTTGCACCACTACCAATAATAACGACTTTCTTACCTGCGTAATCTAAATTTTCCGGCCAATGCTGTGGGTGAATAAGCTGCCCTTTAAATGCTTCTTGATTTGGGAAAGAAGGCGCATACCCCTGATCATAATTATAGTAACCTGTACATCCAACAACAAAATTTGCAATCCAAGTCTGCTGTTTTTTATTGCTATCTTCTACTACAACCTGCCATTTTTTTGAGGCAGAATCATAATTAGCAGAAAGTACACGATGACCAAAATGAATTTTTTCTTTTAATTTATATTCATCAATTACTTCGCCTAAATAACCTTTAATAGAAGCACCATCAGCTAATACATTCGCTTTACACCATGGTTTAAAGTTAAAACCAAAGGTAGACATATCTGAATCTGAACGAATACCAGGATAACGGAAAAGATCCCATGTTCCACCAAAAGACTCACGACGTTCTAAAATCTCGAACTGTCGTTGTGGTGAATTTTTTGACAAATGAGCAGCGATTCCGATTCCTGAAATACCTGCACCAATGATTAAAATATCAACTTGCTTTTCCATTTTATTTTTATACCCATTGTTGAGAATATAAGTTTATTAAAACACAATTTTGACAATACACAATGTCAAGTTTGACCGTTTATCTGCTTTTTTATGTCACTTGAGGACATTTTTATAATTTATTTTGTGACTAGAAATAAAAAAGACCGGTATAAAACCGGTCTTTTTTGAATAAAATCAATTATTCAGCTGAAGTGTTTACTTCACGATCTACAAGCTCAACGTAAGCCATCGGTGCTGCATCACCAGCACGGAAGCCCGCTTTAAGAACACGTAGATAACCGCCGTTACGTTCTTTGTAACGAGGGCCGAGTACGGTAAATAATTTACCAACAGTTGCAGCATTACGAGTACGAGCAAATGCTAAACGACGATTTGCTACAGTATCGTTTTTTGCTAGAGTGATTAAAGGCTCAGCAACACGACGTAATTCTTTAGCTTTAGGCACAGTTGTTTTGATCAACTCGTGTTCAAATAAAGAATTAGCCAAGTTTTGGAACATCGCTTTACGATGGCTGCTTGTACGGCCTAATTTCACACCACTATTACGATGACGCATGGTGATAGTCCTACTTAATTAACGGCTACGATAGGCAAAACGGTCGTCCATACGAAGACTAGCTGGTGGCCAGTTTTCAAGACGCATACCGAGTTGTAAGCCTTTCGATGCCAAAACATCTTTGATCTCTGTTAACGATTTTTTACCAAGGTTAGGAGTTTTTAACAACTCAACTTCAGTACGTTGAACAAGATCACCAATGTAGTAAATATTTTCTGCTTTCAAACAGTTAGCAGAACGAACAGTAAGCTCTAGATCATCTACTGGGCGAAGCAAGATTGGGTCAACTTCTTCACGAGGCTCTTGAGCAACTGGAGTTTGGTCTTTCTGAAGATCAACGAAAATTGCAATTTGTTGTTGCAAGATTGTTGCCGCTTTACGGATAGCTTCTTCAGGATCAACCGTTCCATTTGTTTCAAGGTCGATTACCAGTTTATCTAAATCGGTACGTTGTTCTACACGCGCATTTTCAACGGTGTAAGAAACACGTTTAATTGGGCTGTAAGAAGCATCTAATTGCAAACGACCAACAGGACGTGTTTCACCTTCAGGGAAACGAGAATCAGATGTTTCATAACCACGACCTTGAGCAACTTTCAAGCGCATTTTTAATGAGCCTGAAGCACTTAAAGTACCGATTAAATGTTCTGGGTTAACCACTTCAACATTATGAGGTAAACGAAGGTCAGCAGCAGTAATATCGCCAGGACCTTGTTTTTCTAATGTTAAATATGCTTCATTTTGATCGAACAGCTTAATAGACAATCCTTTTAGGTTCAGCAAGAGCTCGACGATGTCCTGCTGCAAGCCTTCTAAAGTACTGTACTCGTGCTCGACACCTTCTATCTCTACTTCAACCACAGCAGCGCCAGGTAAAGAAGACAATAGAATGCGACGTAAAGCATTACCTAGAGTATGGCCAAAACCACGCTCTAAAGGTTCTAGAATCACTTTTGCCGAGGTCCCGCTTACCGCTTCGACCTTGATCGCTTGCGGAGTTAGAAACTCGTTTGCAGTACGCGTCATTATTGCTACCTCAAGGATTATTTAGAATACAATTCTACAATCAAGCTTTCGTTGATTTCAGCAGGTAAATCAGAACGATCTGGTGCAGCTTTAAACGTACCTTCAAGCTTAGAATGATCAACTTCGATCCAAGCTGGAATACCACGTTGTGCAGCTAACTCAATCGCGTTTTTAATACGCAATTGTTGTTTAGCACCTTCGTGAACCGCAATTACATCACCAGCTTTAACTTGAATAGATGCGATGTTTACACGACGACCATTCAAAGTAATGCTACGGTGACTTACTAACTGACGAGCTTCTGCACGTGTAGAACCAAAACCCATGCGATAAACAACGTTATCAAGACGGCTTTCAAGCAATTTCAACAAGTTCTCACCTGTTGCGCCTTTAACACGAGCTGCTTCTTTATAGTAGTTACTAAATTGACGTTCTAACACACCGTAAATACGACGGACTTTTTGTTTTTCACGTAATTGTAGTGAATACTCAGATTGCTTACCACCGCGTGCCTGACCATGTTGACCAGGTGCTTTGTTAGCTTTTTTAGTTTTGACGTCAAATGGTTTAACGCCAGATTTAAGTTGCAGGTCTGTCCCTTCGCGGCGAGAGAGTTTGCATTTTGGACCAATATAACGAGCCATGAATGTTTCTCCTTACACGCGACGTTTTTTAGGTGGACGGCAACCGTTGTGAGGAATTGGAGTCACATCGGTAATGCTGTTAATCTTATAACCCACTGCGCCTAATGCACGAACCGCAGACTCACGACCTGGACCAGGACCTTTTACAAGGACGTCCAGATTTTTCAAACCGTAATCCAAAGCTGCTTTACCAGCAACTTCAGCAGCTACCTGAGCAGCAAACGGAGTTGATTTACGTGAACCACGGAAGCCTTGTCCACCTGAGGTGGCCCAAGCCAATGCATTACCTTGACGATCAGTAATCGTAACAATGGTGTTATTAAAAGACGCGTGAATGTGTGCAACACCTTCAGAGACGGTACGAGTGACCTTCTTGCGTGTGCGAGTATCTTTAGCCATCTTTTAGCTTCCAGAAATCTTACTTTTTAATCGGTTTGCGCGGACCTTTACGGGTACGTGCGTTAGTTTTGGTGCGTTGACCACGGACAGGCAAGCTGCGACGATGGCGAAGGCCGCGGTAGCAACCCAAATCCATTAAACGTTTAATGTTCATGGAAATTTCGCGACGTAAGTCACCTTCGGTAGGAACCTTAGCAACTTCTGCACGAATCGCATCAAGCTGAGCATCGTCCAACTCACGGATCTTAGTAGTTTCAGTAATACCAACTGCAGCTAAGATATTCTTAGCAGTGTGGCGACCGATACCAAAGATGTAAGTGAGGGAGATAACAGCATGCTTGTTATCCGGAATGTTTACACCGGCAATACGAGCCATTCACTTTCTCCAAAAAGGCAGTAGAGATAATCAACCGCCCCACAAAAATCTTGAGGGGCGGATATTAACCCAATTCGCCTACTGAAATCAACAGGTCTTGATTAGATTAACCTTGACGCTGCTTATGACGAGGTTCTGCGCTACAAATTACGCGAATAACCCCATTACGACGGATAACTTTACAGCTACCACAAATTTTCTTTACAGAAGCTTGTACTTTCATGATGAAACCTCTAAGTGCGCTTATCCCTTAGGATGAGCAGTCGTTTTTCTCATTAATGTTTGATTGTCATATTGATGAGATGTTAAATGCGCTTGTAGCTGAGCCATAAAGTCCATAACCACGACTACTACGATCAATAATGAGGTACCACCTAAATAGAATGGAATCCCAAAAGAGCTTTGTAGAATCATTGGCATTAAACAAATGACCGTAATATAAATCGCACCAATAAACGTCAAACGATTAAGAATATGATCTAAGTAACGAGCAGTTTGCTCACCTGGGCGAATACCAGGCACATAAGCTCCGCTGCGTTTTAGATTTTCTGATACTTCCTTAGGGCTAAATACTAAAGCCGTATAAAAGTAACAGAAAAAGATAATTAACGCACCAAAGAGCACCAAATACAAAGGCTGTCCAGGCGACAATACTAAAGCTAAATCTTGTAAGCTGCTTTTAATAAAACCAGCATTTGGATCTGCACTTCCCACCCATTGACCAAGACTTGCTGGGAACAAGAGTAAAGAACTTGCAAAAATCGCAGGAATAACACCAGCCATATTAATTTTTAATGGCAAATGCGTCTGCTGTGCTGTAAATATACGACGCCCTTGTTGCTTTTGTGCATAGTTGACTGGAATGCGACGTTGTGCTTTTTCAATAAACACAATAGCTGCCAATACACCTAAAGACAAAAGACCAAAAATTACAAGACCAATTAAACTTGTCTGACCATTATCTACAGAAGAAACTGATTGCATAATTAGTTTAGGCAAACCAGCAACAATACCTGCAAAAATAATCATTGAGATACCGTTACCAATACCTCTTTCAGTGATTTGCTCACCTAGCCACATTAAGAACATAGTTCCAGCGACAAGTGAAGTTACTGCTGGGATATAAAATGCAAGACCAACTGACAGAGTAATACCCTGTCCAATCAAACCTGCACACATACCAACTGCTTGAACCACTGCAAGCAACAATGTGCCCTGACGCGTATACTGATTAATTTTACGCTTACCTTGCTCACCTTCCTTTTTCAAGGCTTCAAGTGATGGAATTACAGTAGACATTAACTGCACAATAATTGACGCAGAAATGTACGGCATAATCCCTAAAGCAAGAATAGACATTCGCTCTAAAGCACCGCCAGAAAACATATTGAATAGCCCAAGAATAGTTCCTTGGTTCGCATGAAATAAATTTTCTAACGCAGCATTATTAATGCCTGGTACTGGAATATGCGCTCCTAGTCGAAAGACCAGCAATGCACCGATTAGAAAACTCATCCGGCGAATAATTTCACGGTATTTCACATGAAATGGCTGACCTTTCATCATGTTGACATGACCTGAAGAACTAGGAGACATAGACACTCGAGATTACTCCTCGACTTTACCGCCAGCTGCTTCAATCGCAGCTTTAGCGCCTTTAGTCAATGCAACACCTTGAACAGTGAATGCACGAGTGATTTCACCAGAAAGTACGATACGAGCACGAATTTGGTCACGACGAACAACATTCGCAGCTTTCAAAGTTTCTAGGCTAACGATGTCGCCTTCAACTTTGCTTAACTCAGATAAACGTACTTCAGCAGTTTTTAAAGCGATTTGGCTAGTGAAACCGAATTTAGGTAAACGACGATAAATCGCAGTTTGACCGCCTTCAAAGCCTGGACGAACGCCACCACTTTTACGTGATTTTTGACCTTTGACACCACGGCCACCAGTCTTACCAACGCCAGAACCGATACCACGGCCTAAACGACGGTGTTCACGTTTTGCACCTTCTGCAGGCGCAAGTTCATTTAAACGCAGAGTCATGGCTTATTCCTCTACACTAACCATATAGTAGACTTTGTTGATCATACCGCGGTTAGAAGGCGTATCTTGCACTTCTACAGTATGACCAATACGACGCAGACCTAAACCTTGTAAGCAAAGCTTGTGATTTTTCAAGCGATGTGAAGAAGATTTAGTCTGGGTAACTTTAATCGTTTTCATGATTGATTACCCTTGAATTTCTTCTACTGATTTACCACGTTTCGCAGCGACTTTCTCAGGAGAAGTCATATCACGCAAACCTTTGAAAGTTGCGTTTACTACGTTTGCAGCATTAGTAGAACCATAACATTTAGCAAGTACGTTATGTACACCTGCAGCTTCTAGAACGGCACGCATAGCGCCACCAGCGATTACGCCAGTACCTTCAGAAGCAGGTTGCATATATACACGGCTTGCACCATGACGAGCATTCACAGGGTGTTGTAAAGTAGTACCTGCAAGGTCTACAGTAATCATGTTGCGACGTGCAGCTTCAAGTGCTTTAGAAATAGCAGCTGGAACTTCACGAGCTTTACCACGACCAAAACCAACACGACCATTACCATCACCCACAACAGTTAATGCTGTGAAAG
This sequence comes from Acinetobacter sp. P1(2023), assembly GCF_028367635.1. Lineage (NCBI taxonomy): Bacteria > Pseudomonadati > Pseudomonadota > Gammaproteobacteria > Moraxellales > Moraxellaceae > Acinetobacter > Acinetobacter sp. P1(2023). The sequence goes on along the minus strand of NZ_JAQNDD010000009.1, from coordinate 147,305 downwards.
AGAAGATACGACCACCCTTAACAACTTTGGCTACACGATCAACGGCAACCAGCTTTTCAACAAGACCTTCGTTTTGTTCAACTTTAGCCATGATTAGAACTCCAAGCCGTTTTCACGAGCAGCATCAGCCAAGGCTTTGATACGACCATGATATTTAAAACCAGAACGGTCAAATGCAACTTTAGTTACACCAGCTGCTTTCGCACGCTCTGCGATTAAAGCGCCTACTTTAGTAGCCGCGTCTACATTACCTGTAGTACCGCTACGTAAAGATGCATCCAAAGTTGAAGCTTGTGCTAAAACTTTGCCACCATCTGCTGAAATAACTTGAGCATAGATGTGACGCGGAGTGCGGTTTACACACAAACGAGTCGCACCCAATGCACGAATGTGCAAGCGTGTGCTTTTCGCACGACGCAAACGGGATTGTTTCTTTTCGTTCATAAGAACCTCGCGCCTTATTTCTTCTTAGCTTCTTTACGAAGAATGACTTCATCCGAATAACGAACACCTTTACCTTTATATGGTTCAGGAGAACGATATGCACGGATTTCTGCCGCTACTTGACCTAACAACTGCTTGTTTGCTGATTTCAAAATGATTTCAGTAGCAGTTGGAGTTTCCGCTGTTACACCTTCTGGTAAAGCGTAGTCAATTGGGTGTGAAAAACCAAGGTTAAGGTTTACAACAGTACCTTTAACCGCAGCTTTATAACCAACACCAACTAGCTGCAACTTACGTTCGAAGCCTTCACTAACCCCTTTTACAAGGTTATTCAATACAGCGCGAGCAGTACCAGCTTGCATCCAAGCATCTTTCGATTCTTTAACTGGAGCAAGTTGAAGTTTACCTTCTTCCTGTTTTAGCTCGACCAGCGCATGCAGGTTGAAAGACAATGTACCTTTGCTGCCTTTCACTTCGACCTGCCGGCCGTTCTGAGTAACTGCTACACCATTAGGTACAGTTACTGGGGCTTTAGCCACACGAGACATGAGGAATCACCTATTAAGAAACAAAAGCAATAACTTCACCACCAACGCCCGCAGCACGTGCAGCGCGATCAGTCATGATGCCTTTGCTTGTAGAAACAATTGCAATACCTAAACCTTGCTTAACGCTTGGAAGTTTATCTTTACCACGGTATTGGCGAAGACCTGGACGGCTTACGCGTTTAACCATTTCGATAACTGGTTTGCCTTCGAAATATTTTAAAGTAATTGTCAAAGTAGATTTTGTCTCTTCTTGAGCAACTTCTACATTTGAAATATAACCTTCTTGTTGAAGTACGTTTGCAATTGCAACTTTCAACTTAGAAGAAGGCATAGAAACAGTTTGTTTCTTAGCCATTTGTGCGTTACGAACACGTGTTAGCATGTCGGCAACGGTATCTTGCATACTCATTTAGTCGCTCCTTACCAGCTTGCCTTAACAACGCCTGGTACATCACCCTGCATTACTGTGTCACGTAATTTGTTACGGCTTAAACCGAACTTACGGAAGTAACCATGAGGACGACCAGTTAAACCACAACGGTTACGAAGACGTACCGGAGATGCATTACGTGGCAATGCTTGTAACTTTAACATCGCTTCGAAACGCTCTTCTTCACTTGCATTTACGTTTGCAATCGTAGCTTTTAATTCAGCACGTTTTGCAGCGTATTTAGCAACTGTTTTTTCGCGTTTCAATTCGCGATTAATCATACCTTTCTTAGCCATATCGACCTCTTATTTGAACGGGAAGCCGAATGCACGCATAAGCGCACGGCCTTCGTCATCGGTGCGAGCAGTCGTAGTAATAGTAATATCCATACCACGAATACGATCAATCTTATCGAAATCGATTTCAGGGAAAACGATTTGCTCTTTCAAACCCATTGAGTAGTTACCACGACCATCAAATGATTTCGAAGAGAAACCACGGAAGTCACGGATACGAGGGATTGCGATTGAGATCAAACGGTCCAAGAATTCGTACATTTGGTCGCCACGTAAAGTAACTTTACAACCAATCGGCCAACCATCACGGATTTTGAAACCAGCGATAGATTTACGAGCAAGTGTAATTACTGGTTTTTGACCAGCAATTAATTGCATGTCGACTACAGCGCCATCTAATAATTTCTTATCAGTTGCAGCTGCGCCTACACCCATGTTTAGGGTAATTTTTGTGATGCGTGGAATTTCCATCACGTTCTTAATGCTAAGTTCTTCTTGTAACTTCGCTTTAAGTTCTTCGTTGTAACGTGCTTTAAGTCTGGCCATTGCCTTTTCAACCTATTACTTCGCTACCGCCACTGATTCACCATTTGATTTATAAACGCGAGTTTTCACGCCATCAATCACTTGGTAACCAACACGGTCAGCCTTCTGGGTTGTAGCATTTAAAATTGCCACGTTTGAAATATGAAGCGAAGCTTCTTGAGTAACGATACCGCCTTCAGCGCCAGTTACACGATTCGGCTTTTGGTGCTTCTTCACTAAGTTAAGGCCTTCAACCTTAACGCGGTCTTCAGAAACAGACAATACAGTACCCTGTTTGCCTTTTTCTTTACCTGCGATCACGATAACTTGATCGCCTTTTTTAATCTTAGCCATGATTGCCTCTTATAGAACTTCAGGAGCCAATGAAATGATTTTCATGAACTGTTCAGTACGAAGTTCACGAGTCACTGGTCCGAAGATACGAGTAGCAATCGGAGCTTTGTTGTTGTTCAGGATAACTGCAGCATTATCATCAAAACGGATCACAGAACCATCTGGACGACGAATGCCGAATTTAGTACGAACTACAACCGCATTCATCACGTCACCTTTTTTAACACGTGCGCGTGGGATTGCTTCTTTTACAGTAACTTTAATAATGTCGCCAACAGAAGCATAACGACGATGTGAACCACCAAGTACTTTAATACATTGTACGCGGCGAGCACCACTGTTGTCTGCTACGTCGAGCATAGTTTCGGTTTGAATCATTGCCCTACTCCAAAACCGAGCATCACCGGTCACAATTTCGAAAGGCTCAAAGAGTACTCGAAATTGACCGATGATGCAACAAGAACGTCGAATTACTCAGCAGCTGCTTCAACTACTTCCACTAAAGTCCAAGCTTTAGTTTTAGAAATTGGGCGGCTTTCTTTAATGGTCACAACATCGCCAAGTTTAGCAACATTGTTCTCATCATGAGCGTGTAACTTAGTTGAACGGCGAATTGACTTGCCATACAACGGGTGTTGAACGCGGCGTTCGATAAGAACAACAATAGACTTGTCCATTTTGTCGCTTACTACTTTGCCGGTTAACGTGCGGACTGTTTTTTCACTCATTGTCCGTTCCCCTGTTTTTCGGTAAGGAGTGTCTTAATACGAGCAATTGTCTTACGAGCAACTTGCACTTCATGCGATTTACCCAACTGACCAGTTGCTTTCGCCATACGAAGACGGAATTGATTAAGCTGTTGCTCATCAAGCAAAGCTTTCAACTCTTCTACCGATTTTTCACGTAGATCTTTAGTTTTCATTACATTACCGTCCGAGTCACGATAGTGGTTTTAAACGGAAGTTTAGCAGCAGCTAAAGCAAATGCTTCACGCGCTAATTCTTCGTTCACACCTTCAATTTCGTACAGGATCTTACCTGGTTGGATCTGGCAAACCCAGTACTCCACGCTACCCTTACCTTTACCCATACGCACTTCAAGAGGCTTTTGAGTAATTGGTTTATCCGGGAATACGCGAATAAAGATTTTACCACCACGCTTAATACGGCGGCTAATAGTACGACGTGCAGCTTCAATCTGACGAGCAGTCATACGACCACGTTCAGTTGCTTTGATTGCAATCGAACCAAATGATACTGTACTACCACGATGCGCTAGACCAGTATTACGGCCTTTGTGCACCTTACGGAATTTGGTACGTTTAGGTTGCAACATGGATTATTCTCCCTTGTCAGCAGCACGGTCACCGCGACGACCACGACGCTCTTGACCTTCACCACGACCACGACCACGTTTAGCTGGACGATCTTCAGCAGGAGCAGGGTTCATGACTTGTTTCATGCCACCTAAAATCTCGCCACGGAAAATCCAAACTTTAACACCAATCGTACCGTAAGTTGTTTCTGCACGCATAGTTGCATAGTCAATGTCTGCACGTAGCGTATGTAAAGGTACACGACCTTCACGATACCATTCTGTACGAGCAATCTCTGCACCACCTAAACGGCCAGACACTTCAACTTTGATACCTTTAGCACCAGCACGCATAGTGTTTTGAACCGCACGCTTCATAGCACGACGGAACATTACACGCTTTTCTAATTGAGAAGCGATAGCTTCAGCAACTAAACGCGCATCTAAGTCTGGGCGATCAATTTCGTTGATACTTACTTGCGCAGGAACACCCATAATGCTGGTAAGTTCGCGCTGTAATTTCTCAATATCTTCGCCTTTTTTACCGATTACGATACCAGGACGAGCTGTGCTAATAGTTACTTTAGCAGCGCCTGATGGACGTTCGATAAGAATATTGCTTACCATCGCATTCTTAAGTTTTTTAGTTAAAAACTCACGAACTTGAAGATCTTTAAGCAAGTATTCAGCGTATTGTTTCGGATTCGCATACCAGTTAGCGTTATGACGTTTCACAACACCTAGGCGGATACCGATTGGATGAACCTTCTGACCCATATCAAACCCCTACCTTAACGGTGATGTGACAAGTACGCTTAGTAATACGATCTGCACGGCCTTTAGCACGTGGCATAATACGTTTAAGGCTCATGCCTTCGTCAACGTAAATCGTAGATACTTTAAGATCGTCAACATCTAAACTGTTATTGTGTTCAGCGTTTGCAATCGCAGATTCCAATGCTTTTTTCACTAAAACAGCAGCTTTTTTATTGCTGAAGTTTAAGATATCTAAAGCATGCGCAACAGATTTGCCGCGAATAAGATCTGCAACCAAACGTGCTTTCTGTGCCGAGATAGCGGCACCGCGTAATTTAGCAGTTACTTCCATCATGACACCTATTAACGTTTAGATTTCTTGTCAACACCGTGACCACGATAGGTACGAGTTGGCGCGAATTCACCGAGTTTATGACCAACCATATGCTCAGTAACAATTACTGGAACGTGGTTACGACCATTATGAACAGAAATTGTTAAACCAACAAAATCCGGAAGGATCATCGAACGACGAGACCAAGTTTTAATCGGCTTGCGAGAGTTACTAGCAACAGCCGCTTCAACCTTAGCGAACAAGTGCGCATCGACGAATGGGCCTTTTTTCAGAGAACGAGGCATTAGTCAGATTCCTTTACTTGACGCGACGGTCGCGAATAATCATCTTAGTCGTACGCTTATTGGTACGTGTCTTGTACCCTTTAGCTTTTTGACCCCATGGGCTTACAGGTTGAATACCTTTGTTACGCCCTTCACCACCACCGTGCGGGTGATCAATTGGGTTCATCGCCATACCACGTACGGTAGGACGAACACCACGCCAGCGCGAAGCACCAGCTTTACCCAATGAACGAAGGTTGTTTTCTTGGTTAGAAACTTCACCAATTACAGCGCGGCATTCAACATGTACTTTACGCATTTCGCCTGAACGAAGACGAATAATTGCGTAAGAACCATCACGACCCAATAACTGAACAGAAGCACCAGCAGAACGCGCTAATTGCGCACCCTTACCAATTTTAAGTTCAACGTTATGAAGTGTAGAACCGATCGGCATATTACGAAGTGGCAAGCAGTTACCTGGACGAATTGGAGCATCGTTACCAGATTGTACTTTATCGCCAGCACGTAAGCCTTTAGGTGCAATGATATAACGACGCTCACCGTCAGCATATTTCAATAAAGCAATATGTGCTGTACGGTTTGGATCGTATTCAATACGCTCTACAACAGCTGGGATGCTGTCTTTGTTACGTTTGAAGTCAACGATACGGTAGTGTTGTTTATGACCACCACCAACGTGACGAGTAGTAATGTGACCGTTGTTATTACGACCACCAGTACGTTTTTTAGCTTCAACCAACGGTGCGTAAGGCGCGCCTTTGTGGAGATGGTCATGAACCACTTTCTCTACAAAGCGACGTCCTGGAGACGTTGGCTTACATTTTTGAATCGGCATAATTTTCGTCCTTATTCCGCTGCGCTTTCAGCGGTATCGCCCAAGTCAGCCATTTCAACATCTTGGCCGGCTTTCAGGGTGACGTATGCTTTTTTAACATCAGAACGGCGTCCTAATGTACGACCAAAGCGCTTAGTCTTACCTTTAGTAATAGTTGTGTTAACTTTAACAACTTCTACACCAAAAAGTTTTTCAACTGCTTTTTTGATTTCAAGCTTAGTAGCATTGATGTCTACTTTAAATACTTGAACACCAACAGTATCACCTAAAACTTGTGCCTTTTCTGAGAAGACTGGTCCTTTAAGGACTTGATAGATACGTTCGTTGTTCATCCGAGTTCTACCTCAATTTTCTTAGCAGCAGCTACAGACATCACAACTTTATCAAACGCGATCAAGCTTACAGGATCGATTGCAGTTGCATCTACCACATCTACATGCGGAAGGTTGCGTGCTGCAAGATATAAGTTCTCATCTACAGCGTCAGTAACGATTAATGCACGAGCAGCATTTAAGTCGTTAAGTTTTGCAAGCAACTCTTTAGTTTTTGGAGCTGCAACAGCAAACTCTTCAACTAATACAAGACGATCTTGGCGAACAAGTTCAGCTAAGATACATTGCATTGCACCGCGGTACATTTTACGGTTTACTTTTTGAGACCAATCTTGTGGACGAGCAGCAAAAGTTTTACCACCGCCAACCCAGATAGGGCTACGAATAGAACCCGCACGAGCACGACCAGTACCTTTTTGACGGAATGGCTTTTTACCACCGCCAGAAACGTCTGCACGTGATTTCTGAGCACGAGTACCTTGACGACCACCTGCTAAGTAAGCAGTAACAACTTGGTGTACAAGAGCTTCGTTAAATTCACGTCCGAAAGCAACTTCAGACAATTCAACAGCAGAGCCGGAAACAGTTTTCAAATTCACGGTATTTCCCCTCAGGCCTTGATGGTAGGACGTACAATCACGTCGCCGCCAGTTGCACCAGGAATTGCACCTTTAACAACTAAAACAGAACGTTCAGCGTCAATAGATACGATTTCAAGACCTTGTACTGTTACGCGTTCATCACCTAAGTGACCAGCCATTTTCTTGCCTTTGAACACGCGTCCAGGAGTTTGGTTTTGACCTGTAGAACCTAATACACGGTGAGAAACTGAGTTGCCGTGTGTAGCGTCTTGGGTACGGAAGTTCCAACGTTTAACACCACCTTGGAAACCTTTACCTTTTGATTGACCAGTTACGTCAACTACTTGACCAACTGTGAACAAATCAACGCCAATAGTGCCGCCAACTTCACGACCTTCAAGCTCAGCTTCAGTAACACGGAACTCTTTAACTAAACGACCAGCAGCAACACCAGCTTTCGCAAAGTGACCTTTTTGAGCGTTAGTTACGCGAGATTCGCGACGTTCACCAGTAGTTACTTGAACAGCTTGATAACCATCAGTTTCAAGTGTTTTGATTTGCGTAATGCGGTTTGGATCGACTTCGATGACTGTAACAGGTACAGAAACACCTGCATCTGTAAAGATGCGAGTCATACCACATTTGCGACCGACTAAACCAATAGCCATGTGCATAAACCTCTAAAAAAGCGGCCTAATTAACTTAGAAGTTAATCAACCGAAAGCCTTAACCCAAAGCGATCTGAACATCAACACCAGCCGCAAGATCTAATTTCATCAATGCATCAACAGTTTTATCTGTAGGTTGAACGATGTCGATCAAACGTTTATAGGTGCGGATTTCGTACTGATCACGCGCATCTTTGTTAACGTGCGGTGAAGTAAGAACGTTGAAGCGTTCGATGCGAGTAGGCATCGGAATTGGACCACAAACTTGTGCGCCAGTACGCTTAGCGGTTTCTACGATCTCTTGAGCTGATTGATCAATCAGACGATGATCAAAAGACTTCAAACGGATACGAATTCTCTGGTTAGACATACCAGTAAACTCCAAGCCAAACATATAAAGAATCACCTTTGACGCATCTCACCCATTGGTAAGTGTCAAAGGCAGTGAAAATCACTAAGGTCATGATCGATGCCACGACTGTAATGCACATTTACTACTTTCTTCGCAGTAAATGCCCCTCCTTTTGAGGGTCGCCCATTATAACGATTGTTTAAGTCTTATGCAATTCTCTTTTTCTATTTTTTGCTCAAAACCTGCTTTAACTGAGCATTGACAACTCATCTATGCATTTATGACAAATTCAATTGCTTTATTTAAGAGTTGATTGCCTTGTTCAAATTTTTGCGCTTCCGAATATTGTAGTTCTCTCGGAGATTGAACATATTCTCCATTAAAAATTGATAGCTCCTCTTCATTTTCAAGCAAGAGTTCTAAAGTCGCTGGTGTCATTTCCGGATGAAATTGAAAGCCCAATACATTCTTTCCAATCTGGTACATTTGATTACGACAAGCTGTACTTTCAGCCAAGTGTATAGCGCCTTTAGGTATTTCAAATGTTTCACTGTGCCACTGCATCACCTTTATTTTTTCAGGCAATGGAAAGCTGTCTTGAGGTAAATTAGCAACTCTCTGAACTATCGACCATCCAAGTTCCTGATAGCGATTACGGCTGACGGCTGCCCCTAATGCATTAGCGATTAGCTGCCCGCCCAAGCAAAGTCCTATAGCAGGCTTTCCTGCTGCTAAATATCGACGTAACCATCTTTTTTCTATCTTAAGCCATGGATAATTTGCTTCATCATTTACACTCATGGTACCACCCATGACGAGTAACAAATCAACCTCGTCTATTTGAGGCAAAGCTTCTATTTCAAGTGACCGATCGACCGGAAGTGCAAAAAATTCCGTAGAACTAATAGTCGCATGGTGAGCTTTTAAAAATGAATAACAACTCCCAAAGCCTTCACCTGCGATATGTTGAAAATAATGAACTCTTAAATGCGACTTCATGCGCTTAAACCTATTGTTGTTAGAATGTTGTAGTGGTCTTTGCAAAAATAAAGCCAAGTTTTTGTTTTATGGGTCTACTGTAACGAAACGTCTTACAAAACTTTATAAATCTAGCGAAGAGTTTAAATTTCTCTTAATCTAACTTTATCATTTAACACACAACGCACTATGAAAAAGCATAACGATTTTCAAACTCGCCTCATTCATGCCCCAAGAAAGGCTCCGCAATTCATTGAAACAGTGCAACCTCCCTTATTTCGCGCATCAACTATTATTTTTAAATCAACTTCGCACCTTTTTGATCGTCATTGGACTGACCCTTATGACTATAGTTATGGAACCCATGGCACCCCTACTACCTTCACTTTAGGCGACAATATTGCGCAAATTGAAGGTGGGTTGCATTGTTTACTCGCACCGAGCGGTTTATCAGCAATTAATATTGTGAACTCAGCTTTTTTAAGTACCAATGATGAAGTATGGGTTCCAGACAATATTTATGGACCTAATCTCGAACATCTAAATTACCTACAAGATCAATATGGGATTATCGTTAAAGTATATAACCCAATTGATGCATCAAGCTTTCAGCCAACCGACAGAAGCAAACTGCTATGGCTAGAGGCTGCGGGCTCCGTTACCCTAGAATTCCCCGATCTTAAAAATCTAGTCAAAAAAGCTAAAGAACATGGTGTTTTAACAGCCCTAGATAACACTTGGGGAGCTGGGCTTGCATTTAATGCTTTTAATTTTTCTGATGAGCATCTGTCAGTCGACTTAACTATACATGCACTCACCAAATATCCGAGCGGTGGGGGTGACATCTTAATGGGCAGCATTGTAACTCGTGATGAAAAACTGCATCACCGCCTATTCCGTACGCATGCCATTTTAGGTATTGCAGTTTCGGGAGACGATGCAGCTCAGATTCAACGTAGCCTAGCTCATATGTCTTTACGCTATGAAAAACAGTCAACCAATGCTCACACTCTACTTAAATGGCTAAAGAATCAACCTCAATTTGCACAAGTTCTACATCCAAGCGATGAGAACGCCCCAGGCCATAAGTACTGGCAAGAAATCTGCACAGATGGTCAAAGTGCTGGCTTAGTCAGTGTCATTTTTAAACCTGAATATGACATTAAAGCAGTACGTCGCTTCTGCGATGCATTGGCTTTATTTAAGCTCGGGTTTAGCTGGGGAGGACCTGTTAGCCTGATTATGCTTTATGATTTAAAAATGATGCGAAAACTTGAAAATACACATTTACAACAAGGATTATTGGTTCGATTCTGTATAGGACTAGAAGATCCGCAAGATTTAATACAAGATATCGAAAACGCACTGAAACAACTGTAAAAACGACAAGATCATAGTGACTCGAACCACAGGATAAAAATATATGGGTACACCGATTGTTATTGCTAAAAATATTAATGACACATCCAAAGAAATTGTTTTACTTTCCCAGTTTGCTAACCGCCATGGACTTATTGCCGGTGCCACGGGTACAGGTAAAACAGTTACGTTAAAAGTTCTAGCAGAGAGTTTCTCTCGAATTGGTGTACCGGTATTTCTTGCCGATGCTAAAGGCGATGTTTCGAGTCTCGCAAAAGCTGGTGAAGCTTCTGATAAATTTAATGAACGTCTAAAGCTTTTACAAATTGATAGCGTTCCTTTCGCAGCTAATCCAGTTGTTTTTTGGGATTTATTTGGTCAGCAAGGCCATCCTATCCGAACTACTATTTCTGAAATTGGGCCAATTTTATTGGCTCGCATGCTCAATTTAAACGATACTCAAGAAGGTGTGCTCTCTGCTGTATTCCGCATTGCAGATGACCAAGGTCTACTATTAGTCGACTTTAAAGATTTAAAAGCCATGATTACGTTTGTTAGCGAACATGCAGCCGAGTTTAAAGCTGAATATGGCAATTTATCTCCAGCAAGCCTAGGCGCTATTCAGCGCAATTTACTAGCCCTTGCCGATCAAGGTGGAGAGCAATTTTTCGGCGAACCTGCTTTAAATATTTTAGATTTTATTCAAACTGATGCAAATGGGCATGGCTACATTAACATTCTTGCGGCTGACAAGCTCATGAATACACCCAAACTATATGCCACTTTCCTTTTATGGATGCTTTCAGAGTTATTTGAACAGCTTCCAGAAGTCGGTGACATGGATAAACCTAAACTCGTATTTTTCTTTGATGAAGCTCACTTATTATTTGATAATGCCAGCCAAGCACTCCAAGACAAGATTGAACAAGTTGTACGTTTAATCCGCTCTAAAGGAGTAGGTATCTATTTCATTACCCAAAATCCACTCGATTTACCTGAAAGTGTTCTGGGTCAACTTGGTAATCGCGTTCAACATGCCTTACGTGCATTTACCCCTAAAGATCAAAAAGCGGTAAAAACTGCAGCAGATACTTTCCGAGCTAATCCAAACTTTAAAGTTGATGAAGTAATTACAGAACTTGGTGTTGGTGAGGCACTCATTAGCTGCCTAGATGAGCAAGGTACTCCACAAATTGTAGAACGCGGTTGGGTCATGCCTCCGTACTCTGCATTTACACCAATCACTCCCGAAGAGCGCCAAACGCTAATCTCGCAAAGTATTATTGCTGGTGTATATGAACAAGCTGTAGATCGTGATAGTGCCTATGAAATGCTACAAAATAAAGTTGCTGAACGCGAACAGCAACAACAAAATGCCGAAATTGCTAAACAACAAGCAAAAGAACAAGAAACTTTAGCCAAACAACAAGTTAAAGAGCAAGAAAGATTGGCACGTGAACAATTAAAAGAAGAAGAACGAGCAGCACGTGAAAGAGCCAAGCTGACCCAAGACATTGTTGGAACTTTTGCAAAAAGTGCAGCACGCAGTTTAGGAGGAAGTACAGGCCAAAAACTCGTACGAGGCCTACTTGGTTCTTTATTTGGTAAATAAAAACATTTAATAACATAATGTTAACTTAAGGGGATTTTATATCCCCTAATTTTTTTATGGTTTTTCTCGAAAAGCTATTGCCATTACTTTTTTAAAGATGTATTTTAAATACATCTTATATAGCCAGATAAATAAGGTCTAGCCATGACTCCACAACAAATTGAACTTGTTAAATCTACTGTACCGGTTTTACGTGAACACGGCGTTACGCTGACTACATACTTTTATAAGCGTATGCTTAATAACAATCCCGAATTAAAAAATGTTTTTAACTTAGATGACCAAACTAGCTTACGTCAGCCGCGTGCGCTTGCAGCTGCGGTTCTTGCTTATGCAGAAAACATTGAGAACCCTACTGTTCTAGCTAAAGCTGTTGAACGTATCACTACTAAACATGTGAGCTTGGATATTCAGCCTGATCAATATGCAATTGTTGGTGACAACCTACTTCATTCAATTAGTGAAGTACTTAACGTGCCATTTGAATCAGAGCTTATCGAAGCGTGGAAGCAAGCTTATCTACAATTGGCAGATATCTTGATTGGCGTTGAAAAACAAAAGTATGAACAACTTGAGAGCTTAAAGGGTGGATGGGCTGGCTGGCGCTCATTTGAGATTACACAAATTGATCCTCTTGAATCTGGCAAACGTTTTACTTTAAAAGCAACTGACCATGAGGACGTATTAACTGGTCCAGCCAATGCTTTTATTTCGGTTAAAGTACAAGTTCCTGAGCAACAGCTTGAACAACCGAAAGCTTTTAAATTTACAGAAGCTCAAGAAAATAACTCATATCACTTCGATGTTCAGCCTGAAGAAAACCATACTGAATTTTCAGTTTCGAACATCTTGCTTGAGCATTATAGAGTGGGTGATCAAGTACAGGTTTCAGCTCCTTTAACGCTGTAATGTAAAAACCTCTTGCCTGAAAGTTTTCTTATTTAAGCTTTCAGGCTAAGATGATCATCCTTTTTATTCTCTTCCATTTTTGGTGATCATGCAGCTTAATAAATTTACCGATTATGCATTACGAATATTAATGTATGTTGCACGCCCAAGTGATGCACCCTACACGATTGCAGAAATCGCGAAAGATTTGCATGTTTCACAAAACCATCTGGTTAAAGTTGTTCACTTTATGGGCAAACAAGAATGGATTATTACCATTCGTGGAAAAGGTGGTGGAATACGCTTAAACCCAGATGCACTTAACTCAAATTTAGGTTCAATTGTTCGAATATTACAGGGTGATAATCAAATCGTTGAGTGCAATACGCCCCCTTGTGTATTACGCAGTCACTGTGGTTTAAAAGGTATTTTAGATCAAGCTCTAGAGAGCTTTTATCAAAGCCTAGACCAATACACACTCGGAGAAGTTTTACAGCACTCAAAATCTACTCCTGCTCACTCCCCTATTGCCTTTTTAGAAATCTAACTTGGATTAATTTTCATAAGTTGATTTATTGAAAATTAGCAAGAATACCCAAGCTCCTTTATACTAGGCGCGAGCCCTCTCATTTAAAAAGTTATTTTTTATGCGTCGTAGTGAAAAATCGAAAGACACCAAAGCCAGACTCGCACCAAAGCAAAAGATCAGCTATGAAAAGAAACCAGACCCAGCGATCACGGAATATGCCGTGCAATCACTAAACTGGTTACGCCAAGCTGAATTTTTAATGAGTGCTCCTAAATTGGCACTTTGTGTTGAAGATAGTGGCTACGAGATTGCTTTTGCAGGGCGCTCAAATGCTGGTAAATCTAGTGCTATTAATGCATTGACCAACAAAAAACAACTCGCACGTGCCTCAAAAAAACCAGGCCGTACACAGATGATTAACTTCTTCAGCCTAGGTAATCCTGATCAACGTTTAGTCGACCTTCCTGGCTATGGCTATGCAGCTGTACCTGAAGATATGAAACGAGTATGGCAAAAAGAATTAGAGAACTATCTCATTCATCGTAAAAGCTTACAAGGCTTAGTATTACTGATGGATATTCGCCATCCTTTACAGCACTTCGACATGATGATGCTAGAGTGGGCTTATTCACGTCATCTTTTTGTTCATATCCTTCTAACAAAAGCAGACAAACTTAATCGTGGTCCAGCAAACAAAGTGCTATTAGAAGTTAAGCAGCAGCTGAAAAAAATGAAGCTTGATTTCTCGATTCAACTTTTCTCATCACTTAATAAATTAGGTTTAGAAGAGCTAGCAAGTGTTATGGCTGGACGACTACATTTTACGCTTGATCAAGAACCAGAATTTGATGTCGATGCGATTCCTGAAGCCACCGATGAAGACGCTGAAAGTTAAATTGTCATAGCAGATACAATTTCTTCATTAAATTTATATTCAAATTGGCCCCTATTGCTAAACACAAATGTAGGGGCTTTTTTTATACTCGTTATAACTTCATCGAGTTAAAAATCAGGACTAAATGATGAAATTGTTATCTTTTTTGAAGAACAAGGCTTTAGGTTCTTCTATTGACTATAAAATTCTTCCACGTAAAGTAAAATTTGACTGGAAAGATACCCCTGTTGACTGGATTCCAAATCAGCCTTTCGCAAGTTATTTTATTAATGAAATTAATAATATTTTACCTGCCGGAGAATTCTGGTTTTGCCGTTTGTACAATAAAGTTTTACCGCAAATTAAAGACGAAAAGCTTAAACAGGATGTACAAGCATTTATCCGCCAAGAAGCTATGCATGCCAATGCGCATACTTCTGCCAATAAAGAATATTTAAGTGCGCGTAATATTGATATCCAGCGAAATCTGGACATTATGAATTATCTATTTACGACCGCCTTAGCAGATAAACCCTTTGATAAAGAAGTCCCTCAATTTCTACAAGAACAATGGGATCTTTTCCGTTTAGGCGTTATTGCAACTGTCGAACATATGACTTGTGTATTAGGAAAATATGCACTCTATAATAAGCGTTGGGAAGAGTTAGGCGCTGACCCTGAAATGGTCGATCTAGTTAAATGGCATGGTTCAGAAGAAATTGAACACCGTACCGTTGCTTTTGATTTATATCGCCATCTTGGTGGTGGCTATATTCCACGCTACTATTTAAGTCTTGCAGTGATTGTACTGGTACTTGGATTATGGGTAGATGGCGCTGCACATATTATGAAACAAGATCCACGTTTTGCTGATGCAGCTAAATCCAGATTTTTCCCAGTATGGGTGGCTGTAGAATGGCTTAAGATTAGTCGCAAAGATAACCAAGTGCTACCAAATCCATTTTGGCTGATTGCCCAACAAATTGATTACCTCATGCCTTGGTATGATCCAGTTAAAGAAGGCAGCACTGAAGATGCGGTAAGTTATTTATCTCAATCTCCAGCAGCAAAAAGAGCTGAGCTTCAAGCCGCTTAAAAACAAAAAAGCAGGATTTTAAATCCTGCTTTTTTATATAGGAGATTAGACACTGATATCTTTATCTTTTGTATAACGATCTACAACGACACTAATCATCATATCGCCTTGCACATTGACCACTGTTCTTACAGTATCTAATAGACGATCAATCGGAAGTAAAATTGCAATTGCTTCAGCCGGCAAACCTACAGACTGTAAAACCATAATCATGGTGACCATACCCGCACTCGGAATTCCCGGTGCACCGAGCGATGCAATCATTGCTGTTAAGCACACAATAATTTGTTGTGTCAGGTTTAAATCCAGTCCCACTAAATTTGCCACAAAGAGTGCAGCTGCCGCTTCATATAGTGCAGTACCATCCATATTAAGCTGCGTACCTAAAGGAATCACAAAGCCCGCTGTTTGAGGGCGCACACCTAAGTTTTCTTGTGCGCATTTCATACTAAGCGGCATCGTGGCAGAGCTAGAACTGGTGGCAAATGCAGTGATCAGCGCTGTACGTGTTCCTTTGAAAAAAGTCCAAGGACTCATACGACCAAAAATCCAAAGTAGTAGCGGTAAAACAACAGCGCCATGAAAAATGGTAGTCCCCGTTACGACAATAGCAAACTCAGCCAAACGACTTAATACCGAAATATCTTCCGTCGCCATTAACTTTGCCAATAGAGCAAAAATACCTAAAGGCGCTAGCTTCATCACCCAGCCGACTAACATCATCATCATTTCAAAAAACTGATGACTCAATACGCGAATACTTTTGAAACGCTCACCGCCATGGACTAGCGCAACACCAACAAATAGTGCAAACACCACAACCGCTAAAACGTTACCGTCACTAAACGCTTTAAATGGGTTGATTAATGTATTTTGAATAAAATTGGTAAAAAAACTTGCAGGGTTTAAACTGTCGGGCGCCTGATAATTTTGCATAGACGTTTGGAAAATAGAAATATCTATACCGCGCCCTACTTCAAATAGATGAGCACAACTTATACCTAAAATTAAAGCCAACGTTGTTGTGGTCAAACAACATAAAAAGGTAATTTTCCAGACTGGACCTAGCTGGCCACCTGCCTGCAAATTAGAGACACCCACAACAATCGAGCTAAAAATCAAAGGTACCAACAACATTTTAAGCAGCCCAATAAAGACACTACTTAATATGCCTAGCCCATATAAACTATGTTTTACAAACGCAGTATCGGGATACAACGTTAATAAGAAACCAAAGGCTAAGCCTAAAATGGCAGCAATAAGAATTTGTGTGTTTAAGTTCATATCAGCATTATTTTTTTCAGTTGGCAATCCTTTTGCAAATATGACATGAGCTTGCTTTTCATACGAGCAATTTTTTGTCACATCGTTTCAATTAAAAATAAAAAAAGCCATCTGATGAGATGGCTTTATAAATGAGTTTATTGGGTTTCAATTTCCCGCAAACGAATTAAACCCTCTTGCACAGTACTGCAAACAAGTTGGCCGTTTTGCCACATACGGCCAAAGTTTAAACCGCGAGAGGCTGCACTGACTGTTGCTTCCATATCGTAAAGCATCCATTCATCAGCGCGTAGCGGACGATGGAAATAAATTGCATGATCAATACTTGCACACTGCAAACTTGGAGAAATATAGCTGAGCCCATGCGGTCTTAAAGCCGTTGTCATTAAGGTAAAGTCTGAATAAAACGCAACAATCGCTTGATGCAGAGCGATATCATCTAATTGTTTTGGAATACGGTCATGTGTGCGGATATAGTGCGCATTATAAGGAGCTTCAGGTTGCGGTTGAAACGGATTTACCGGATCAATTGGGCGAATTTCTACGTGACGCTCACGCATAAAGCTAGCACGAACATTTTCCGGTACAAAGTTTAGAATACCTTCTTTGAGTTCATTTTCAGATTTAAGAGTCTCTGGTGCAGGGTACTCTGGTTCTTGATGTTGATAATTCAGTCCTTCTTCTGGATTAGCAAAAGAAACCATCGCCGAAAATATAACTCGCCCATGCTGAACTGCACGAACCTGACGGCTTACGAAACTCTTCCCATCACGTAAACGGTCTACTTCATAGATAATTGGGGCATTAATATCACCACCATATAAAAAATATGCATGTAAAGAATGCGCGGGACGATCGGTTGTATAAGATGCCGCACGTAAAGCCTGACCCAAAACCTGTCCACCAAAGACACGTTTACCGACAAGATTACGGCTTATGCCACGGTAAATATTTTCTTCTAGCTTTTCTAAAGTGAGAAGATCGACAAGTTCTTGGGTTAACGCATTCATGAGAGATACCTTCATATTTCAGGTAAAAAATCGTATTAAAGTACAGATGTGTAGAATCTATTGTGCCATAAAAAACTATTTGAACATGGAACAATCAGTCAACTTCTGACGAACATTGCTCATATAACAGCTAAAAATACGATTTTTAACGATAAAATATGCCAAAAGCATTATAATTTATAAGAAAGTAGCATATTGTTTTTTTTAATAAATGCCGCAAAATAATTACCCTCTGCATTTGGTGCTGGGATTTATCTTTAAGAAGTAGGAGTTCTTATGTCCAAGAGTGGGTTTGGTCAAATGTATCGTCGGCTTTCGAGTAAACTACTTGACCTCGTGGTAACACCACATGTTCTTGGGGAAGTTCCTACTGAACCAGTATCAGAAACAACAGAAACAGAAGCAAAGACTGAGCGCAAAAAAGTGGTTTGCTATGTCTTGCAAAACCATTCTAGAAGCAATGCTTTAGTGGTTGATGGAGAAACGCGTCGTTTAAATTTAAAACCTGCGTTAGATCCATTAGTTGTTGGCACTCATCAGGAAAAAGCATCAGTTTTATTTTTACAGCACAATGATGAAAATAATTTACTGAATCCGCCTCCTCATGCTTTTCCACCACGCTTAATAAAACTGATTGAAGTTTTACAAGAAAATCCTGAACTTGATATAGAACTTGTTCCGGTTACAGTTTTATGGGGCCGTTCGCCAGATAAAGAAGATTCTTGGTTTAAATTATTATTTTCCGACACATGGGCAACGCCAAGCACAGTTAAGCAGTTGGTTAATATTGGTTTGCATGGTCGTCAGTCTTATTTAGAGTTTCATGAACCGCAATCGCTACGTGAATTGGTTGAATATGCCCAGCAGCATTATCCAAATCTTTCACCAGCAACTTATATTGTAAGTACGTTAAATGATTATTTAGACCGTCAGCGTGAAGTGGTGCTAGGTCCCGATTTATCGGATCGCCGTAATGTCATGCAGTCAGTCGTAAAATCTCGTGATGTTCAAGAAGCAATCCGCCGTGAAAGTATTCGCGGAAAAGTGAGCATGCTTGAAGCGGAACGCCGTGCGATTGGTTATGTGAATGAAATCGTATCGGATTATTCACATTCAGCAGTGCGCTTTGCTGACCTTGCCTTAACTCGCTTATGGACTCAGCTTTATGACGGCGTAGAAGTACATAACTTTAGTACGGTTCGTGAGCTGGCAAAAGACTATGAAGTTGTCTATACACCTTGCCACCGCAGTCACATTGATTATTTATTATTGTCATATGTGATCTATAAACGTGGTTTAATGGTTCCGTATATTGCTGCGGGTGATAACTTAAACTTACCATTTGTTGGGCAGCTTTTACGTGGAGGCGGTGCATTCTTTATTCGCCGTTCTTTCCGCGGTAATGGTCTATACACCACTGTATTTAAAGAATACTTATATAGCATCTTGTCACGTAATACCCCACTTGAATACTTTATTGAAGGTGGACGTTCACGTACAGGACGCCTATTACCGCCTAAAACCGGTATGCTTGCCATGACAGTTCACAGCCATTTACGTGGTCGTGCTAAACCAATCGTTTTCTTACCAACATATATTGGTTATGAACGACTCATGGAAGGCTCAACTTACGTAGGTGAAATGCAAGGTAAGCCAAAAGAAGCCGAATCTATTTTTGGTATTGTGAAAACCTTACGAAAAATTGAACGTATCTTTGGTAAAGTCCATGTGAACTTTGGTGAACCCGTTTTCCTTGATGATCTGCTTAAGCAACATAATGCAGAAAACGTTTACATCGAGAAAAATGACGACCCAATCCCTCAAGCTGTTTCAGATGCGGTAAATAGCTCTGCACACGCAATTTTAGAAAATATTAACCGAGCGGTGGTCATTAACCCTGTCTCTTTACTTTCTATTATTTTGCTTGCAACTCCAAAGCATACGCTTGATGAAGAAATTTGTATTAAGCAACTAGAGGCTTATCGTAACTTGGCATCAAACTTCCCATATGACCAACGTATGGAAGTAACGCCACTTTCTGGTAAAGAAATTATCGCGTATGGTTTAAAGCTTAAACTTATCAAACGAGTTCAGCATGCGCTTGGCGATATTATTGCGATTGAAGATAATCAAGCCGTTCTTTTGACTTACTTCCGCAATAACATTTTGCACGCCTTTGTTTTACCATCATTGGTGGCTTCACTTGTTGAACATAATGGAAAAATCAGTCGTTCAGATTTAACCAATGTCATCTATACGCTCTATCCATTCTTGAAAGCTGAGTTATTCCTTAAATGGAAGAGTAGCGAGCTTAAGGCACAAATTGAGCAATATGCTGATGCATTAGTTCAATCTAACCTTATCCAACAAGACGATGAAGGTAACCTGATTAGCTCTGCACCAAATACAGAAGAACATAATCAGCTTGTTGTTTTAGCTACTCCTGTTAAGCAAAGTCTTGAGCGTTACTACATGACGCTTGCGCTCATTACTCAACGCGGTTCGGGGAATATTTCTGCGAAACAAGTTGAAGAGTTAAGTCATCTACTCGGACAACGTTTGTCAGTTTTATATGAATTTAATTCGCCAGAGTTCTTCGACAAAGCTTTATTCCAAAGCTTCTTAAAAGTACTTACACAGCAAAATTACATTCGTACTAACGATCAAGGCCAAATTGAGTTTGATGATAACTTCCGTCAAATGGCTGCTGGCGCACAGTTAGTGCTTGATGAAGTAACCTTACAAATGTTACAGCACATTACCACATTTACTGACGAAGAATTAAAAGATGCTCTTGAAGCAATGGCCTCTCAACAAGCTAAACGTCGCTTAAAACGTAAAAAAGCTTAAAGTCTTCAGACAAAATAAAAGGCAACCTCGGTTGCCTTTTATTTTATTAGCGAATTGGACATTCAAAATAACGTGGATCATCCATACAACGCAAACGTTTCATAAGTTGAACAAAATAAGCATCGTAGTAACCTGAAAGGACGTACTGATTACGTATTTTGGCAACCATCACGTCATAACTTTGTTTTTCATAAAAAGAGACATCCACCCAATAATAAGCAGGTAAATGATTTTCCCATTGTGTTGCACGGTTGGTTAGCAATTGGCTATTATGAACAAACCATCCCCGAATTTTTCGGCCAAAATTAGCAGGATAAGCTTGCGGTTTAATAATTAAATTAACCCCAAAATATGCCAAAGGAAAATTGATAACTTGAGTATCTGGTCCAAATTCTTTTTGTAAGTTATATGGTAATAAGCCATACACAGGAGCAGGAACAATATCGATTTTATTTTGCTTAAACTGCACAATCGCGTTAGATAAATCAACATAAACTGGCCGAGCACCTACACTTCGTACCAATGCTTGTTGCGGTGGATTATTGGGTAGCACACCAATACGTTGATTTCTTAATTGAGCGACTCTAGAGAGGTTCTTATTTTTTAGAACCATGTAAGCAGTTCCAATAGGAATCATTCCTACAGCTTCATAGTCCTTAGAAACCAGTCTTTTCTCAATTGTAGGGTGATTTAAAAGCTGCAAGAAGCTTTTAGCTGTACGATTATTAGGAATTAGTCCTATACCCGCGGTACTCCCCATAAACTGGTTATAATGATAAGTATTGAAATTGGATGCAGCTAGACCTGAACATTTCCCACCATCAAAAGCTTGTATTGCCTGCTGTTCTTTTTGATAGGTAACTACTTTAAATTTGACTTGATATTGCTGGGCATATAGCCGAATGTCATTTAAACGGCGAGTAATATCCCCTTGGGACCCAATAGGATCATATGCGCACCACACCTGATCCTCAGCCCAACTCGCAACAGCTACTACGCTCAAAATCAGAGCTAAACAAATTTTTTTCACTTTCAACCTTTTTATCTTTATCGGCAATTTGACTGCCTCATCAGGTATTTCTGTTCTTATTTAAAGTTTAATCAAAATTTTATTTAGTACCATGAACATTTAAACATAATAAATAGTCATTAAAGCAAATTGGATGCTCTAACTGAAAACCCGTTGCTGGCAAATGTTTCGCATAAATTCTTTTACCTGAAATTTGGCTTGATTCCAAAGTTAACTCTGGCAATCCTAATTGTTTTTGAAACCAGACTATAACCTCATGTAATGGTAATGGCTGGTTATTCGTCACAATATAGCTCGCTTGATGAGTTTCGTAGTCAGCCATAAAAGCTAAAAATCTTGCTAAATCATCAATATGTATTCGATTGCTATAATGTATGTTTGGATAACTTCGACTATTTTCAGCCATTTTCTTTAAACGGGCAATAGAAGTTCCATAAATACCAGTAGGGCGAACAATTACACATTGCGCTGGATAATGTTTCTGCCAGAGTAGTTCCATATTACGTAATACATGGCCTTGTTCATCACTTGGATGAATTTCACTAAAATCATCAATGATCTCCCCCGCCTTTTCACCATAAACCCGTGTCGACGAAACAACGATTATTTTTTTTATCGGATGTATTTTTAATGCTTCTCGAATCGGTTCAATACTATCTACATAAGTGTGCTGGTAGCCCTCAACCGTACTCTCGTTTGGAGAAAGCAAGATATATACAATATCTACAGGTTCAATTTTACTTAAATCGAGCGAAAAAATATCTTGGACAAGATGTGTTGCGTAACTATCCGTTTTTACACTACGGCTGATTGTGGTAATTTGATGTTCTTTCTCAAATAGTTGTTTAGCAACACGCTGAGATGTTTTACCATAACCGATAAATAATATATGCATAGAAAACTCGTTGAGGGGACATGACTTCAGTCCATCAGTTACAAGGCGTTGGATCGGCTTCAGCAGCCCTGCTCGAAAAACTAAATATTTTTACCACAGATGATTTACTGTTTCATCTGCCACGTGATTATGAAGACCGAAGTACGATTATTCCAATGAATCAACTTGTGGTTGGTCGGAGCTATTTGCTCGAAGGTGAAGTCAAATCAATTGACTTTCCTCCGGGAAAAAGAAAATCCATGGCAGCCTTGGTGCAAGATGAATTTGGTAAAGTCACCTTACGCTTTTATCATATTTATAAAAACCTGACTGACAAAATAAAACCTGGTCATCGCTTACGTATTTTTGGTGAAGTTCGTGTTGGTGCTCGCGGCCTTGAGATGTACCATCCCGAAATTCAGCTCATTCATGAACATACACCTCTACCCAAAACTCAACTGACAGCAATTTATCCAAGTACGGATGGGCTGACTCAGCCTAAATTACGCGAATACGTTAAACAAGCTTTAAAGCATCATAGTGATGCCCTACCAGAGTTACTCCCAAAACAATATACCAATGGCTATGCGCTGAAAGAGGCTTTGTATTACATTCATGAGCCTCCCGTTGATGCCAATATGCTTCAATTGGCCCAAGGATCTCATCCTGCGCAGCAACGGCTTATTTTTGAAGAACTGGTTGCACATCAAATTAGTTTACTTAATCGCCGTGCTTATATTCGTCAAATTGCATCACCTGCTTTTTCAAGCAGCAAAATATTAGCTAAAAAGCTATTAGAAGCTTTACCTTTTCAAATGACCAATGCACAAAAACGTGTATCTAAAGAAATTTTAAATGACTTAAAACAGCACCAACCTATGCTACGCCTAGTGCAAGGTGACGTAGGTGCTGGAAAGACCTTAGTTGCTGCTGTGGCCGCGTGCCATGCTTTAGAAGCCGATTGGCAGGTTGCATTAATGGCTCCTACTGAAATTCTGGCAGAACAGCATTATTTGAATTTTAAACGTTGGTTTGAACCATTAGGCGTTACAGTAGCCTGGTTGTCTGGTAAACAAAAAGGTAAAGCTCGCGCTCAAGCAGAACAACAAATTAAAGAAGGTCACGCAGAACTTATTGTAGGTACCCATGCCTTATTTCAAGACAATGTTGGTTTTGCCAAATTAGGACTCGTGATTATTGATGAACAACATCGCTTTGGTGTAGATCAGCGTTTAGCTCTACGTAATAAAGGTGCTGAGCAGTTCACTCCACATCAACTCGTAATGACGGCCACTCCCATTCCAAGAACTCTAGCAATGAGTGCATATGGTGATTTGGACACGTCAATAATTGATGAGTTGCCTCCGGGCCGTACTCCAATTCAAACGGTTACCATTCCTCTTGATCGTCGAGAAGAAGTACTGCAACGTATTGCTTCAAATTGCAGAGATGGGAAACAGGCGTATTGGGTATGCACACTGGTTGAACAGTCTGAGACTTTAGATGCTCAAGCAGCAGAAGCCACCTATCAGGAAATGAAAGAACGCTTTCCTGAACTTAATATTGGTTTAGTGCATGGCAAAATGAAAGCTGATGAAAAGCAAGCCGTTATGCAAGCATTTAAAAATAATGAATTACAACTTCTTATCGCAACAACAGTTATTGAAGTTGGAGTCGATGTTCCTAACTCCTCTATTATGGTGATTGAAAATGCTGAGCGTTTGGGCCTTTCTCAGTTACACCAATTACGTGGTCGTGTAGGTCGAGGCGCTCAAGCCAGCTTTTGTGTACTTCTATATAAAACGCCTCTTTCACAAAATGGGCAAGAGAGACTTTCTATTTTAAGAGAAAGTAATGATGGCTTTGTGATTGCAGAAAAAGATCTAGAGTTACGCGGACCGGGTGAATTACTAGGGACTAAACAAACTGGGGATATGGGATTTAGAGTTGCTCGGTTAGAGCGAGATGATCACTTACTGAGTCAAGCTCACTATGTAGCACAGCAAGTTTTAAAAGATTACCCAGAACAGGCAGATGCTCTATTAAAGCGCTGGCTTCCTGACGCACCTCGCTACGCCTATGTTTAGTTTTTTAAACGTCCAACATCTTATTCAGTTATTTTCACCTTGCTCATTGTGCGAGTTAGGTACGCGAGAAAAATATTCACTTTGTAAAGACTGTTGGGAACAGCTGCCTTGGCTTAAACAAACGATTCAACGTAATAATCAATCTGTTCTTGTGGCCTGTGACTATGCTTATCCAGTTAACCGGATTATTCAGCAGTTTAAATATGAACAGAAATTACATTATCAAATCTTATTAGCGGAAATTTTAAAACAATTAAAATTTCCTAAAGTACAAGCTATTGTACCCATGCCTATTTCCAATCAACGTTTAATTGAACGTGGTTTCAATCAGTCATTATTACTGGCCAATATTTTAAGCAAACACTTAAAAATACCTGTTTGGCAACCAATTCAACGTTTAAACGAACATTCTCAAAAAGGTCTTTCTCGACTAGAACGTTTTGAAAATATAGAACAACAATTTATACCTCATCATAAAGAGAAACGACGTTATCGCCGTGTTCTCATTATTGATGACGTGATAACCACAGGAAGCTCTATTCATGCGCTCAGTCAAGCCCTTCAACAATTAGGCTGCACATCTATTCACATGGCTTGCCTAGCGGCAACACTAAAGAATTAGGCTATTGCACTGTAGATAAATACTCTTCACACCAAGGAATGACAATTTCTTTGGTCAATGGTGCAAGTTGAGTTTCTGAATCATTTAAATCTATCCACTTCATTTCTGCAATTTCAGCCGCAATTTGAGGTGCTTGGTCGAGCTGAACTAGATATAAATGACTCACTAAAATATGATCTGGTTCATTGGCAGCTGCAGTTTCGAAATAGCCAATAAATTGCTCAATCACACAAGAGCTACCTACTTCCTCTAAAATTTCTCGCTGTATGGTGATCTCTGGTGCTTCATTGGGTTCCAGCTTGCCACCCACTTGCATAAAAGCTTGAGTATTTTGCTTTCTTACGAGCAATAACTGATTTTGCTCATTTAAGATCACTGCGGCAGCGACCGTGATTGTTTTCACCTATTTAACCTCATTTATGGTTGAACATCTGCATTTGTCCATTTTGGAGCAGGAGCCTGATATTGCTCAAACTGTTGAAGAATATCTTCAATGTTGTCTGATGCGATCAATTTATCAACGAACCGTGCTTGGCTAAATCCATTATCTACCGTTCCTTGGATCATTTTAAGTAAATCTTCATAAAAACCCGCTACATTTAAGAAAGCACATGGCTTTTGATGAATCCCTAATTGCGCCCATGTCCATTGTTCAAAGATTTCTTCCAATGTACCTGCGCCACCCGGCAAAGCAATAAAGCCATCTGAAAGATCCGCCATTTTGGTTTTACGCTCATGCATATTTTCGACCACATATAATCTGGTTAAGCCCGGATGAGCTAACTCACGATCAACTAAAGCACGAGGGATCACGCCAATGACTTGTCCACCTGCTTGTAAGGCACTATCGGCAACGACACCCATTAGACCTGAGCGACCACCACCATAAACCAAGGTCTTACCTTGTTTTGCAATAGCCTCGCCTGTAGCTTGGGCAATTTGCTGGAAAATTGGGTTTGAACCAAGAGATGAACCACAGAAAATACAAATTGATTTCATAGTGTAAAAAACCGTTTTATTGAACTGTCATGCTGACAAACTAAACTATCGATAGAGTTTTTTTTTGCAAAATAGCGTATTGGCAAGTGTTTTTCGGCAAATCCTTGTCTAAAATACACCCATCCATTTCCATCAGACTGCGTGAGGAAAAAAGACACATGCTTGAAGCCTTTTATGCCACAGAACGCGGAAGTCTGGAAGATGCCACCATCAATGGTGGATTTGATCTACATCCCGAATTAGTCTGGCTTGATCTTATTGCACCCTCGCAAGAAGAGCAACAATGGGTATTAGATGCCTATGACCAAAACTTACCAACACTAAAGTCGCTTGAAGATATTTCATCCTCTGCACGATTTTACCGTGATGATGACGGTATTTTGCATATCAGTACTTATTTTTTAACGAAAAATAAAAATTATCAGGTAGATGGTGACGCAGAAGACTCATCACACATTTTAGCAATGGTGCAAACGGTCGCTTTCATTTTACATAAGGACCGTCTGTTCACGATGCGCGGGGAAAAGTTAGTTGCTTTTCGCGCCTTTCGTGCACGTGCTCGTCGAAATGACTATGACATGGACTATAAAGATCCTACATGGATTTTATTGGGCCTTCTTGAAGCAAAACTCGATGAGCTTGCGGATATCTTAGAAGATATCCACAAAGATTTAGAAAAATACTCCACAGAGGTTCTAAATAACCACCAACGTGAAAAAATTCTAGATCTTGATGACATGATTACACGCCTTGCTCAACAAGAAGATATGCTAGGAAAAGCACAACTCTGTCTCATTGATTTACGACGTGTGCTCACTTTCTTATCTCGTCCACGAGCATTAGGCAGTCATATCTATGATGCCGACATTCGAGAACTAAGTGAGGATGTGCGCTCACTGGTAGAACATGATGCCTTCTTATTCCAAAAAGTACGATTCTTACTTGATACGACTTCCGGATTCATTAATACCGAACAGAATGACACGATCCGTCGATTCTCGATCTTACCAAGTATGTTAGCTCCACCTATGCTCATTGCCAGTATTTATGGCATGAACACAGACGTATTACCTTTTGCGCATGGCACGACCAGTTTCTTCGTTGTATTACTCATTATTATGGGTTTCTTTATCGGTCCAATTATTTACTTCCGCTGGAAAAAATGGATCTAAGCTTTGTAATAAAATGCTAATTTCAAGCATAAAAAAGCACCTAAATATAGGTGCTTTTTTTATATCTTAAACATCAGATCAGATGCAGATCTTCCTGCAAATGGCAAGCTTGAATGATCTTCAGCATTTTCTCGGGTACATTTTTAAAATGCAAACCAGTATTTTTTGGAGTTTCTCGTAACCATTGAACTAAAACAGCCAATGCCAAGGTACTACCATGCTCAAGCTCAGTTAAATCTACCACTAGAGGGAAGCTTTGCTGCTTCTTTATGATAGCCAAACCTGCTTGATACTGTTGTTCCGCATTTTCAAAATCAATTTTTCCCGAAACAACCAATTGTTGGTTGAGATACTGAACCACTCGTCACCTACTTATTTCTGTTTGTTTTGATTAACAGCTGCGTCTGCATCAGGTTGGAACGTTGCAATTGCTTTATTTAAATCACCGCCATTGCGTTTCACTGTTGCAGCAAACTGATTACGGAACTGTAATCCTAAATCAATACCAGAAACATTGATATTACGGATTTTCCACTGAGTACCTTTGTCAGCTAACTGGAAAGAGACAGGAATTTTTTCACCATTGTGATTAAAGTCCAATGTCACTACAGGGTTTTTACCCGCAGTTGCCTTATAAGGACGCATGGTATAGCTTTGATTCGTATATTTAGCAAATGCACTGCCGTAATTTTCAATTAATGTATTACGGAAATTCGTTTCAAACTGAGCACGTTGTGCAGCTGTACTATACTGATTCGTCGCATAAGTACCCATCACAATACGAGTGAACGCTTGTGAATCTACATACGGGTCTAAATTCTGACGTACGATCGTTTTTACCAACGCAGGATTGCTTTGTAATTTTGCATGATCTGCTTTTAAACGAGCGATCAAGCCATCAGCAACACGCTTAATAAAATCAGGTGGTGCTTCTGAAGGCGCAGCAAATGCTGTACCTGCAATCATCGTAGACAAAAGACTTGCTGTCAGGGTTTGTTTAAACAACGTATTCACCTGGAACTACTCCTTCAAATAATCTTTTACTCAACAAATGATGTTTGTGCACTGTCATTATTAGTGCTTGCAGGAGTACCTGCATCTGTTGAGGCTGAACCAGCGGCAACTTTACCTGCACCACCGCCAGTAATAAATTTACTAATTAAATCTTCTAAATCCATGGTTCCTTGAGTATTTGAAATCACATCGCCACGTTTAAGATAGTTTAAGCCACCACCTGGAACGACTTTCAAATATTTCTCACCCAACAAACCATTTGTTGCTACCATTATATAAGCATCTTCATCAATACTTGTGATGGAGTTCATGTTACTGGTCAGTTGCTGTTCCATTGCTTTTTGTTGCTCTGGAGAAGCTTGCGTGTAGTCAGAACTATAACGGAGTTCATCTAAAGCATTTTTTTGAACTTCTTTTAGCTGCTCAGCATTAAAACTTGTCAATTTTCCATCTAAACCAAAGGTTACCGTAGCCAAACGCGTAACCGGATCAAGGGTAATTGAATCAACACGACCAATTGTGACACCGCTCATCGTTACTTTAGCACGAGGCTTTAAACCGTTGACGTTATCAAACTGAGCCTTCATGGTATAACTATCATTTAAGTTAGTTCCAACAAGGCCACTAACTTTCATGGCTAAAAAGAACAAGGCAATACCGAAGATAATAACAAAAATACCTACGGCCAGCTCACTACTACGTGATTTCATTAAATCCCTCCGAACATGACCGCAGTCAACACGAAATCAAAACCTAAAACACATAATGAAGAATATACAACTGTTCTCGTCATTGCAGTTGCGATTCCTTCCGGAGTCGGATCACATGCATATCCTTGATATACCGCAATCCATGTACATAACAAAGCAAACACAATACTTTTGATAATGCCATTTACGACATCATGCCCAAATTGCACATTGTTTTGCATTCCGCTCCAGAATGAGCCTTCATCGACGCCAAGAAAATCAACACCTACCATTTTACCGCCCACAATACCAATCGCAGCAAAAATGACAGTGAGCATCGGTAAGCTGACCACTCCCGCCCAAAGACGTGGTGATACGATTTGTTTTAATGGGTCAACACCAATCATTTCCATGCTAGCAAGTTGTTCACTTTGCTTCATTGAACCAATTTCTGCTGTTAATGCAGAACCCGCTCGACCAGCAAATAACAAAGCAGCAACTACAGGTGCCAATTCACGCAGTAATGTTAAAGACACCATTGTGCCTAGCATTGATTCACTGCCGACGTTTACTAAAATTGAATATCCTTGTAAACCGAGTACCAAACCAATAAATAGGCCCGACACTGTAATAATTAACAAAGACATTACCCCTACCCGATGCATTTGGTAAATAAATCGTCCAAAGCCACCAGATGAAGGAAAAGAAAAAACAATTTGTAAGAGCATTAGTGCCGCAACACCAATCCCTCGAATCCGCTCAATAACGAGTCTACCTAACCAGGCAATCGTATTCATGGACGAACCTCGTTATTTAAATAGGCTTGATGACTAAATTGGTATTCAACCGGTCCTTCTGCCGAACCTGTTAAGAATTGGCGTACAAATGGAGAAGCATATGCTTGTAATTCTTCTGGCGTTCCTTCCCCTTGAATTTTTCCTTCTGCTACAACGTAAATGTAGTCAGCAATAGAAAGGGTTTCAAGAACGTCATGCGAAACAATAATTGTGGTTAAATCTAAAGCTTCTCGCAATGAACGAATTAAACGTGTCAACACACCTTTTACAATCGGGTCTTGCCCTGCAAACGGTTCATCGTACATGATTAAATCAGGGTCAAGTGCGATTGCACGTGCTAAAGCGACACGACGGTTCATACCACCCGAGAGTTCTGTAGGCATTAATTGTTCAGAACCACGCAACCCTACTGATTCAAGTTTTAAAGCAACTAGCTCAGCAATTAGATTTTCAGGAAGCTTGGTGTGCGCTCGGATCGGGAACGCTACATTTTCATAGACGGACATATCCGTAAATAAAGCACCGCTCTGAAATAACATACCCATACGTGCACGGGCAGAAAAGAGTTCTTGACGAGACATTTTGGCAATATCTTTACCGTCGAGCAAAACTTCACCCTGATCAGGAACTAGCTGTCCACCAATCAGACGTAATAATGTTGTTTTACCTGTACCAGAAGGTCCCATAATGGCCGTAATCTGGCCTCGACGTATATTTAAACTAATATTGTCATAAATGACGCGTTCCCCTCGATTAAAACTCAAATTTTTCACTTCAATAAGTGGTTGAGCCGAGAGAGGAGTTTTATTATTCATAATGGCAATCGTTCCTGCACTTTTATGCACGCATACTATAACACTGAAAATTGGCAAACTTGTTGTTATTTTGACAAAAGCAAAGCTAACTTAATTGATCGAATTAGAAGAAGTATGTTCGGAAAAAGAGGTTAATTCAGAAATTTGAAATCGTTCAATAGAACTTCCCGTTATAAAAGCATAGGCAAAATAAACCCCATTACACAAAACAAGTGCAATAAAAAGATAAGGCAAACCGTGCTGAACCAATAAGTTCTTCAACTGCGCCATTATTGTTTCTTTTCGTTTAATTTTACTCATTATTTAATAAAAAATTGAACCAATTCACACTTTGTTATTTTATAACAAAACTGAAAAATAAGAAAGGCCAGTATAAATACTGGCCTTTCTTTCAGATAATTAAGATAACTATTGATTAACGGTCGAATTTACGACGCGGTTTATCATCAAAACTACGACGTGGACGATCTTCACCACCGAAGCTACGTTTTGGACGATCTTCGCCACCAAACGCTGGACGCTCACCACGTGGTTTGTCATCAAAGCTACGACGTGGTTTATCATTAAAACCACCTTCGCGACGTGGACGATCTGAGTTGAACTCACGACGTGGACGATCTTCGCCACCAAATGATGGACGTTCGCCACGAGGTTTATCATCAAAGCTACGACGTGGACGATCTTCACCACCGAAACTACGTTTTGGACGATCACCAAAACCATTTTCACGACGTGGTTTGTAATCTACGCGGTTACCACGGTTGTCATCATTTGAGTCAAAACGCGGTTTATCGTTGAAACCACCTTCACGACGCGGACGATCTGAGTTGAACTCACGACGTGGACGATCTTCAAAACCACCTTCACGACGTGGGCGATCTGAATTGAACTCGCGACGTGGACGATCTTCACCACCGAATGGGCGTTCACCACGTGGTTTGTCATCGAAGCTACGACGTGGACGGTCATCACGACCACCTTCACGACGTTTGAAGTTGCTTTCGCCTTCAAAACGACGACCACCACCAAAACCGCCACCACGACGACCATCACGACCACCGTTGCCGCCACGACCACGACCACCGCCATCACGACCTGAACGAGCAGGAGGTGGAGATGGTTCTAAGCCTTCAATTTCAGAAACACTTAAACGTGCATCTAAATAGTCTTCAAGCGCACGGATTTTACCGCGTTCACGATAAGTCGCTAAAGTAATTGCTTGACCAGTACGACCAGCACGACCTGTACGACCAATACGGTGTACATAGTCTTCGTGTTTCATTGGTAAACCGAAGTTAATTACGTGAGAAATTGTCGGTACGTCAAGACCACGTGCAGCAACGTCTGTTGCTACCAAGATTTTTGCACGACCTTCACGAATACTACGTAAACGACGGTTACGAACTGTTTGTGGCATTGCACCATGAAGTGCAACTACAGAGTGACCTGCTTCTGCAAGTTCTTCAGCCAACATATCTGTATCTTCTTGAGTGCTCGCGAATACAACCGCTTGATCAAGAGTTTCATCAGCCAACCAGTGAGTCAGAAGTTTCTTCTTATGTTCGAAACCGTCTGTCCAGTGTAAAGTTTGGGTGATGTCAGTGTTTGTGCTGTGACCTGTTTCAATTGCAATACGCTCAGGCTCATTCATCATGCGCTCAGCAAGACGAATAATACGGTCAGCGAAAGTTGCAGAGAACATTAATGTTTGACGACGGTTACCAGCTAAATCGCTGATCGCTTCTAAATCTTCTGAGAAGCCGAGGTCTAACATACGGTCAGCTTCGTCAACGATTAAAGCTTCAACTTTATCTAACTTTAATTGACGACGGTTAACTAAGTCTAATAAACGACCAGGAGTCGCAACGATAACTTGCGCACCTTTAAGCTGTTGGATTTGCTTACCAAAAGGCATACCACCCATGATTGCAGCAATACGAACACCTTTCATGTGACGTACAAAAGCAATCGCATCTTGGCTAACTTGTTGAGCCAATTCACGTGTTGGGCATAAAACTAAAATATTAGGTTGGGTCACAGCTTTCATGCGTTCTTTGAACGGAACAAAAGTTTCTTGACCAGCTAAATTATGTAATGTCGGTAATAAAAATGCCGCAGTTTTACCAGAACCAGTCTGGCTAGATACTAGAAGGTCTTTTCCTTCTAAAGCTGCAGGAATAGATTGTTCTTGCACAGGAGTCGGGGTAGTAAAACCTAAACCTTCAAGCGCTTGTTGTAAGGTTTCATGCAAAGAAAATTCGGCAAAAGTTTTGCTCATAGAGAGTTTCACCCTAGTGGGTGCTCCATTTTTAATAAATACAAAATAGACATCGGCACAAAGCGGCAAAGCAAAGTTAGCTGAAACGTTTTTTCAGCAGCAATCCGAGTAACGACGATGTGGACTAAACGCACGCTTGATTACGGCCGAACCTGAAGAATCGCTGAGCGATCGGGGCGCAAGAAATGGTCCTCTCTATGGACAGCGTGCGCTTACAATGAATAGAACAGAATGTTCAGGTAATGAACGGAAATTTAAGTGCGTGGGCGGATTATAGCAGAAAGAAATTAAAAGTCATGTGTTTTAATCAACTTTCTTCATATTTATTGAACTCAGTAATATTTACCCATGGCTTAAAAAAATAAAACCCTCTGATAAAAGAGGGTTTTATTTATAAATAATTAAATTATTTTGCGGCTTGAGCCCAAGCTGGAACTACAGTTTGCATTAAAGGTTTTAGCATTTTGAGTGAACTTGCAAGCACTTGACCATTTTCAAGAGATTCATTACCACCGCGTGCATCAACCACTACACCGCCTGCTTCTTTAATAATAAGCTCACCAGCAGCGATATCCCATGGTTTTAAACCAAGCTCAAAGAAACCATCAAAACGACCAGCAGCCACATATGCTAAATCTAGGGCAGCTGAACCACCACGACGAATTTGTGCACCTGCTTGAGTAACAGCTAATAATGAAGCAAAGTGTTGTTCTGCATAAGATACGATCTCACCAGCACGTTTAGCACGGTAAGGATGGCCTACTGCCAAGAATGTATTTTCTAAAGTATCTTTTACATTTACACGAATACGGCGTTGGTTCATCACCGCGCCGCGACCGCGACTTGCAGAGAATAATTCGTCACGTACTGGGTCGTAGATTACGCCGTGCTGAGTAACACCTTTATGCTGAACTGCAATAGAAATACAGAAATGAGGGAAACCATTAATAAAGTTTTGCGTGCCATCAAGTGGGTCGATTACCCAGCACCAGTCTGCATCATGGCCTTTGCCTTCTTGCAAACCGAACTCTTCACCTAAGAAGCTATGGTTTTTATAACTTTTACGTAATGTATCAATCGTCAATTGTTCCAAATAACGATCTACACGTGTTACTGGGCCATCAATGCCTTTCTCTTCAACTTGCAAATCGAGTTTATGACGATTTTGATGCGCTTTTAAAAGCTCTTGACCAACTGTTTGAGCCGCACGCGCAGCCATAACCACCATAGGTTCCATTGAACACCCACTACAATACAAATTTGAAGATTTTGACAAAGAATAATGCATAAAAGCGCATACATTTTAGCAAATGAATGCGCTTTAGGGGAAAAAATGTTTCAAAAATTTTATTAAAGGCTTAAACCACCTGATTTAGCTTAAGCCAAGCTCGCTCAATTGAGCTCAAAATACCTTTAGCATCTAACCCACAATCTTGTAGCATTTGACCGTGTGACGCCTGTTGTAAGAACAAATCTGGCAGACCTAAATTGATAATAGGCTTCACAATTTGTTCTTGTGCCATGAACTCATTTACCGCACTGCCTGCACCACCCATAATTGCGTGCTCTTCGACAGTAACAAATAAATGTGTGTGTTCAGCCAACTCACGAATAATTTTTTCATCAAGTGGTTTCACAAAACGCATATTTACAACGCGCACACCGACATCGTGTTTTTGTGCAAATTGCTCAGCAGCTTCTATGGCAACCATAACGCGGCTACCAAATGCCAAAATCGTAATCTGCTCATCACAAGCAGATTTAATTTCAGCAACGATTTCGGCTTTACCTAATTCAATCGCAGTTAACTCTTGCTGAATTTCAACCCCTACCCCTGCACCACGTGGGTAACGTACTGCCGCTGGTCCATTATAGACATAGGCAGTATGTAGCATTTGACGACATTCATTTTCATCTTTTGGTGCCATGATGACCATGTTCGGGACTGTACGCATGTATGCATAATCATATGCACCTGCATGAGTTGGACCATCTTCACCCACCAAACCAGCACGGTCAATACCGAAAGTTACATCAAGATTTTGTAATGCAACATCATGAATAAGTTGATCATAACCACGCTGTAAGAATGTTGAATAGATCGCAACGACAGGTTTTAACCCTTCACACGCCATTCCCGCTGCAAGTGTTACTGCATGCTGTTCAGCAATTGCAACATCGAAGAAGCGCTTTGGAAATTCTTTAGCAAACTTAACCATGCCTGAGCCTTCGCACATAGCTGGAGTAATCGCTAATAAACGTTCATCTTGTGCAGCTTCGTCACACAACCATTGACCAAATACATCTGAATATTTTGGCGGTGTTTTACCCGCTGAAGTCGCATTAACTTTACTAATTGCATGGTAGGTAATTGGGTCAGCTTCTGCCGGAGTAAAGCCCTTACCTTTTTTAGTATAAACGTGGACTAAGCGTGGACCTTTACGTTTTTTTAATGCGTTAAATACCTGAACAAGTTGATTTACATCATGCCCATCGAAAGGACCGAAGTAATCGAAACCAATAGCTTTAAATAAATTATCGGCCGCATCTGTTGCCGATTGATGTAAACGAGAGTTGTACGTCCATTTCGGATGTGGCTGTACATATGCCTCGCCATGTTCATCGACATTAACTAAATGGCCTTTTTCCCAAATTGCAGCTAAATGCTTAGCAAAGCCACCTGTGCTACAAGAAATTGACATGTCATTGTCATTAAGTACAACAATTAAATCAGCGTCATGTGCGACAGCATCGTTCATGGCTTCAAATGCCATACCTGCCGTCATTGCACCATCACCAACAATACAAACCACTTCACATGGGTCGTTTTGATAGCGACGCGCTAAAGACATTCCTAAACCTGCTGAAATTGCAGTTGATGAATGTCCTACACCGAAGGTATCAAAAACTGATTCTTCTCTAGCTGGAAATGCTGCTAAACCGTTTTTAGCACGGATGGTTGTCATTTGCTCACGACGACCAGTCAGGACTTTATGCGGATACGCCTGATGTCCTACATCCCAAACTAATCGGTCATTTGGAGTATTAAAGCAATAATGCAGCGCAACCGTCAGCTCAACCACGCCGAGGTTAGCACCGAAATGGCCACCACTCTGGCCTGCTGCATATAAAATATATTGACGCAACTCATCAGCCACTTGAACCAATTGGCTATGCTCGAGCTGACGTAATTGTTGAGGATGATCAATTGCATCTAACAATGGCGTAACAGGGCGTTGAGTTGGAATTTCGGTATACAACATATGTGGCAAAGCCTTTATAAGCCTGGCAAATCCTAAGCTGGGTCAAAATGGGTCGATCATACAATCGAATGAAGTCACCTTCAATCAGCCACATTTGCGAACGAGGTCATGCAAAGCAGTCTCTCATACAGTATGGGTATGGTTGGCAGATTATCCTGAATAATCTGACTATTTATCAACTATTATCGTCTTCTTTATACAAAAAAGAAAACCTTAGTGCTCAAAATGATTATGACAATTCGACCAATCTCCCAGCATTACGCTATACTTTAAACCGTTTTCGGTTAAAAGATGAGTTAATCTGTGCCTATAGAGTTCATTGCAACATCAAAACTCCCGACCGCTTTTGGTGAATTCAATATTTCTGTGTTTCAAGATCCAGTATCAGGTGAAGAACATGTGGCACTTTCTAAAGGGTTAGAAAATCCACCCACAGGCCCTGTTTTAGTACGTGTTCATTCAGAATGCTTAACAGGTGATGCTTTTGCGTCATTAAAATGTGACTGCGGCCCTCAATTACAGGCAACTCAAAAGCTCATCAACGAAGCAGGTCAAGGCGTTATTTTATATTTACGCCAAGAAGGCCGTGGTATTGGGCTCACAAATAAAATTCGTGCCTATGCCTTGCAAGATCAAGGTCATGACACGGTAGATGCAAATTTACTTTTAAATTTACCCGCCGATGCACGCCGTTACGACATGTGCAGCATTATGCTCGATCACTTAAAAGTAAAAGAAGTTAAGTTAATTACTAACAATCCTTTGAAAATTCAGGCACTCAAGGACCAAGGTATTAATGTGGTTGGTCGTGTTCCATTAACCGTTGGACGGAACCCTTTTAATGAACAATATTTAAAAACTAAACGTGAACGTATGGATCATCTTTATCAAAAAGATGATTTCTAAAAAATTAGAAATTTAAAAATAATTAGAAGGGATTTTTAAGACATTTCTTAAAAATCCCTTACTTTTTTTATGGTTTTGTGTTTTGATGTATCAATCTCCTATCTCAATCATCTTTGAGGGTCACTATGCAGCATCCGACTTCAACAGATATTCAACGTGTCCGCGAATTTCTCCTCGATTTACAAGCCCGTATATGTGCTGGTTTAGAACAACAAGAAAAAGCTGGGGGCGGTACGAGTGAATTTATTATTGATGATTGGGAACGTCCAGAAGGTGGTGGTGGCCGTTCACGAGTTTTGCAAAATGGCACCGTGATTGAAAAAGGTGGTGTGATGTTTTCTCACATCAATATTAGTAAACTGCCCGCTTCTGCTACAGAAAGACATCCACAAATTGCTGGTGCAAAAGCTCAAGCGCTTGGTGTGTCATTGGTGATTCATCCTAAAAACCCCAATATTCCAACTTCTCATGCCAATGTACGTTTATTCGTTGCGGAACGTGAAGGTCAAGATCCGATTTGGTGGTTTGGTGGTGGTTTTGACTTAACACCGTTCTATCCAGATGAACAAGATGTTATCGATTGGCATCAAGCCGCATACGACCTATGTCAACCTTTTGGAGACAATGTCTACACTGAACATAAAAAATGGTGTGATGACTACTTCTATTTAAAACATCGTGATGAACAGCGCGGTGTCGGTGGTTTATTCTTTGATGATTTAAATTGCTGGGATTTCGAAACCTGCTTTAAATATATCCAAGCTGTAGGCAATGGTTATTTAAATGCCATTCTGCCAATTTTTGAAAAACACCGTGAACAGCCTTACACCGAAGCTCAAAGAGAGTTCCAGCTCTACCGTCGTGGTAGATATGTCGAATATAACTTAGTCTACGACCGCGGAACATTGTTTGGCTTACAAACAGGTGGACGTATCGAATCTATTTTAGTCAGCCTTCCTAACCTTGCAGGTTGGTCGTATCGTCCAGAATGGGATGAAGATTCACCAGAGAAACGTTTAACTGACTATTACTTAAAACCACGTGACTGGTTAAATCTAAAAGAAAAAGTCGCTTAATTTTTTGCTTTTTGGAGATTCTTTGGCTTCCACCCTAGAGAATCTCCTTTTTTATTTTCAATTTTCTGAACCTCATTCAAATATTTTTTCTTATTCTAATTTGGCTTATAGTGAGGCCTACTGAAAATTCAGTACAGACTTTATCTGCCTCATGCCATTTTAAAATTTTGGATATAAGAATGACCAAACAGTTTGCAGTAATTGGCAACCCAATCGAACAATCACGCTCTCCTGAATTGCATCATGCTTTCGCTCAAAAAACAGGTGTTGACCTAGACTACCAAAAACGTCTTGCACCTCTTGATGGTTTTGAATCGAGTATGCGTAGTTTCTTTGAAAATGGCGGAAGTGGCATGAATGTTACCGTACCATTTAAAGAACAGGCTTTTGCTTTGTGTGATGTGCTGACTGAACGTGCTCAAATTGCCAAAGCCGTAAATACACTATGGATGGAAAACGGCAAATTACATGGTGACAATACAGATGGCCAAGGCTTAGTTGCCGCAATTCAAGCTTTAGATTGGAAGCTAAAAAATACTACTATTTTAATTTTAGGGGCTGGTGGTGCAACTCGAGGGGTTATTTACCCTCTTGTGCAGGCTGGCGCTAAAAAGATTGTGATTGCAAACCGGACGCTTGCTCGCGCTGAACAACTTGTAGACGACTTAAAAACAGCAGTCCCGCAAGCTCAATTACAAGCAATTTCTCTAAATGAGTTAGAAGGGAAATTTGATATTGTCATTAATGCAACTTCTGCAAGTTTGTCTGGTGACTCTTTACAATTACCGGAAAATTTAGACTTCAAATATGCCTATGAAATGGCTTATGGCAAGCCATCTAGCTTTCTTGATCAAGCTAAACAACGCAACGTACCTTATGCAGAAGGATTTGGCATGTTAGTCGGTCAAGCCATTGAAGCCTTTTATATCTGGAACGGCGTAAAACCAGAATTAAAAGATTTTCTATAAATCAAAAAAAAGAACCTACATCAGTAGGTTCTTTTTAGGCTCATCTTTTATTTTTTCGCTGTAACCATCTGCTTATAAACTTTTCGGAAAATCTCATAATCAATAAATTCGTTATGTTCAGGTTTTAAATTCTGAATTGTTTTTTCCGTAAGTTGCTGTTTACGTGCAGCGACATAGACCTTACCTAAAATATCTGCCGTTTGTGACAACAATTGTTTTTCTTCAGCAGAAGCA
Organism: Acinetobacter sp. P1(2023); assembly: GCF_028367635.1. Lineage (NCBI taxonomy): Bacteria > Pseudomonadati > Pseudomonadota > Gammaproteobacteria > Moraxellales > Moraxellaceae > Acinetobacter > Acinetobacter sp. P1(2023). The sequence goes on along the minus strand of NZ_JAQNDD010000009.1, from coordinate 107,924 downwards.
CCATTTTGTTGTTCAAATTCTAATTGATACTGTTTTGAGAAAAGCTGCTCTGGTTGCTTATATTGTTTCTGTAGCTTTTGCCATGCTTCACGCCCAGCTTCACCTTGTATTGTTGTGATTACAATATGATCCACAGCTCGACCTAAGTCATTATCAAATTGATCTTCTTGCTCAAGATGATGCTTTTTCTGTAATGTCTCGATACGTTCTAAAGCTTTACCTTGAGGATTATAAGTTTCTTCTTCAGAGAACCAATAAGCATAAACCTCGGCAATTTCTTGTAACTGTTGAACTGAGTAATAATGAATATATGACGGTTTTTCAGCAGTCAATTTTGCAATAAAAACAGCCTTATACGTTTTGTCATAAGCATGCGTTGCATCATAAGTTTGGTTAGCCAACAGTGCTAGACTTGAATCTAAATCTTGTACATCGCTATGTGAGCCAACTGGATGTTCAGAAACATCACTCTGTCCAAGTTTTTCACTAAACCCTTTTATGAAGTTTTCAAATAAAGAACCTTTGCTTGCTTCTGCAACTGATTTCGCTTGTTTAAGTTGCTGCTGATTAATTGAGGTCGCTTTACCATAATTTAAAATTTGCATGTCTGCTTTAATATTAAAGCGATGATTAAATTCAGATGGCGTATATGCAATATCATAATCTGCGTTGACTAAACGGCCTTTTTCATCCAGCCCTACATCAACCGTAATTGGGTTTCTTTGTTTTGGTAAAGCTTGTTCAATTTCTGCCTTATGTTTGATCCATAGTGCTTTAAATGCTTCATCATCAACAAACTGGTTTTGATCATAAGCAGCGAAAGTTTGTTTTAGAGCAGCCCGATGCGCTTTAACCTGAGTTTTTTCAGTATTTACAGCGCTCTGATCAAGCACATTAATACCGTAAATTTGACAGTAATTAATATCACCTAAGGCAACTGGTTTTTTTAGAGACTGTAATTCAACACACTGGTCTTGTGTAAGTGAAGCTACTTCCTCACCTTGTTCATCGTCTGCTACAGCAGCATCCTCAGCTTGAGCTGAATCAGAAGCTTCCTCGGCTGCTGCGACATCTTGAGCTGTATTGACTTGATCTTCGTCCTCATCTTCAGAAGCCAATGTATTGCCAAAATGAGCATTAATAAGTGAATAAAGTTGCTGGCTAACTGCGGCTGCATCTTCAGAAGAAACTTTTTGCCCCTCAGCATTACCCTCTTTACTCTTCGCTTCCGAAGCAGCTAAATCAGTTGCTATAGTTTCGGCAATCTTTTCTTCATCAAAACCGAAAACATTTTTTTGCAGATATTTTTCATTGACCTGCCCATAGAGTTCCGATTGCAGCAACAACGCTTCAACCGTATCTTTTAAACGAATTTTTTCTACAATCCCCGCTTTACGCTCAGCGTCACTAACCGATAAACGTTGTAAATTTTGTGGTTCGGCCAAACGATATGATACCGCACCAGAAGCTTTCGCATATTCAACGAATTTCTTCATATCCACGTTTGTAAACAGGTTTTTATATTTTGAAAAATCGACATACGCCAAGTTATTTTGATTATCTTTATTGACCAGATAAGGCATTAATCCGAAATAATTTACGTAAAATTTATAATCCTTCAGATCCAGTACCATTGGCAATTTTGCCTGTACTAAAAGCGTCGGTTTTTCATATCTTGCCGTGAGATTTAAAGACCCCATTTTTTGACGATAATGAACTGAACCATCGTAGCTAAATTGAAGATCATTTAATAAATTAATTAATACGGTGTTTATTTTTTCTGAGCGTGATTCACCAGAAACACCTAAATCCGCTTGCTCATTTGCAATTGCGGCATAAAGCGCCTGCTTCTGTTTTTTATTCAAATTAATTTTTTGTTCACGTAAATATTGATCTACTTTTTTTTGCACTACAGCATCTAACTGTACTGTTTTTTCATCATTATTTATTTTCTTTGACTGATTTGAATCAACATTAATTTTAAAATGTCCACGGTAGTCATAGCTTGGGTATTCATACATTGCATTCATACCCTGAATGACTTTTTGATCTAACTGAGTAGATGCTACTGATGGACGTAGGTTATGTTGCGCACAAGCGGTCAAACCCAAACTAAATAAACATAAACTGAGATATTTTAAATGCATAACCTTTTTTAAAACCTTATTGCTTTATCTTTTTAGCGAATCTTGCTAAAAATAAAAAAATAGTTGTTTTTTCACATAAAAGTATAAGTCCTGAATGTAGCAGAAAATATAATTTCAGGTGTATTTATTTTCGACAAAATTCGCTTTTCTGACATTTCTTTCGGATGTCATTATCATTGTATTTTTATCATGTGAGTGAATAATCAAATCATCGATTCAGATAATCCCACAATGATTCAAAATTAGGATTAAAGCCATGCCAGCATATAAAGCTCCGCTACACGATATCCGCTTCTTAATGAATGAAGTATTAGATTACCCTGCTCACTATAAAACTTTATCAAATGGTGAAAATGCAGATCCAGATACAGTTGATATGATTCTTGAAGGTGCGGCAGATTATTGTGAAAACGTATTGTCGCCACTTAACCAATCTGGTGATGAGGAAGGTTGCCATTTTGACAACGGCGAAGTAACTACTCCTAAAGGCTTTAAAGAAGCTTATGACCAATTTGTAATGGGCGGTTGGCAAGGTCTTTCTTATCCAGAAGAATTTGGTGGTCAAGGCCTTCCAATGTCTTTAAATCTGATTAAATCAGAGATGATGGGTACTGCAAACTGGTCATTTACCATGTATCCAGGTTTAAGTTCTGGTTGTATGAATACTATTTTGCAATTCGGTACTGATGAGCAAAAACAAACCTATATGCCTAAGCTGGTTGAAGGAACTTGGAGCGGCACAATGTGCTTAACCGAACCTCAATGTGGTACAGACTTAGGCCAGGTAAAAACTAAAGCTGAACCTCAAGCAGATGGTACTTATAAAATTACTGGTACGAAAATCTTCATTTCTGCCGGTGAACATGACCTAACTGAAAATATCATTCATATCGTACTTGCGCGCCTTCCAGATGCACCGGCAGGTACTCGCGGTATCTCATTATTCATCGTACCAAAATTCATCCCTACAGCTGATAATGGTGTTGGTGAACGTAACACAGTTACTTGTGGTTCAATCGAACATAAAATGGGGATCCGTGCGTCTGCAACTGCGGTACTCAACTTTGATAATGCCACTGGTTATTTAATCGGTGAAGTTAACAAGGGCCTACATGCAATGTTTACCTTCATGAATACAGCACGTATTGGTACTGCTGTTCAAGGTATTGCACACGCTGAGTTATCTTTCCAAGGTGCATTACCATATGCCAAAGATCGTATGTCAATGCGTGCGCTTTCTGGTAAAAAAGATCCAGATAAAGTTGCTGATGCAATCATTCACCATGCAGACGTACGTCGTATGCTGTTAACTCAAAAAGCAATCGCTGAAGGCGGTCGCTCAATGATTTACTACGCGGCTCAAATCGCTGACAAAATGACAGATGCTTTAGCACGTGGTGACCAAGCTGCTTACGAAGACTATGATGATAAACTTGGTTTCTATACGCCGATTTTAAAAGGTTTCTTAACTGAACTTGGTTTAGAAGCTGCTAACCACGGTATGCAAGTTTACGGCGGCCATGGCTACATTAAAGAATGGGGTATGGAGCAAATCGCGCGTGATGCACGTATTGCGACTTTGTATGAAGGAACAACTGGCGTTCAAGCGCTCGACTTGATCGGTCGTAAAGTGTTGTTAAGTTCAAAAGGTAAAGTGGTTCGTGAATACACTGCTGAAATCTTAAAATTCTGTGCTGCACATGCACGTAATAAGTATTTACGTCGTTTTGCTTGGGACTTAACTAAGCTTTGTGCTCAGTGGAATACTTTAACCGTTCGTATCATGCTTGCTGCACGTAAAGATCGCGACATCGTATCTTCTGCTTCTGTAGATTTCTTGATGTTCTCAGGCTACGTCATGATGGCTTATTTCTGGGCTCAACAAGCTGTGGTGGCTTCTGAGAAATTAGAAGCGGGTAATGGCCAAGAAACTGCTGAATTCTATAAAGCAAAAATTAAAGTTGCTGATTTCTACTTTGACCGTTTATTGCCACGTGCTCAAGGCCATGCAGAATCGATGGTGACTACATCTCGTACATTAACCTCATTACCAGTTGAACACTTTAGCTTTGACTACTAATGATTTTTAATTAGTAAAATGAAAAAGAGCGCAATTTATATTGCGCTCTTTTTATATCAAACGGTTATCTATTCTTTAGTCAAAACATACGCCCGATTTGGAACAAAATAATTTTGCTCTAAAAATTCACGATTTTTTCCATAGTCACTATAAAGTAATTTTTCTAAATTCGTGACCAATCTTTGATTTGCATCCAGATTAAAATAAAAATTAACTTTAGATAAGGGACATTGAATCGTTAACTCATGCTCTTTTTCATCTACTTTCCAATTTAGAGTAGGACACAACTGATTTACAGCGGCACTTTTAGATCCATCTTTACTTCCTACACGACCAAAATGGACAACATTCCAATACGCCGACCCATTTGGTAATAAATTTAAAATGTACTCCGCTTCACCCGATTCACAATCAGCAAAAGCATCTTCACAGGAAATACGAGTGTGATATCGCCCGACATATTGCAATGAAGCTGCGTTTAATTTTTGGGTTTGATCTGAGGTAACTTCAGGTAAGAAAGTTCGACCAGCAACATAATCTAATGTTTTTATAGATGCGCTACTTTTTATTAAATTTTCTTCATGATTAGAATTAGAGCTTGCAGTAGAGTGATCTTTTGAGTTGGTATGGTTTATATCGCAAGCACTTAGCGTCATGCACATCGCAGCCACTATAACCAAATGCTTAACTGATAACCTAGACCACTTCAAAGACATATACATTATTCACAGATAACAGCAACAGCTACGTTTATACTCAATTCAGGCACTAGCTGATTGCTGCTTTAAACCTTTAAGCCCTGAAAAGGTGCATTTTAGTAGATGTTGGTTTCCTTCATTTCAATCCTTTACATATTTTAACTATTTTACTTTTTAAACGACTTTAAACCCTTAATTTCGTCACCATATTTCTATTAAGCAAGAGCAATAGCTTCTTGTAATTTTTTATTTTTAAGGAGAATTAGATGGCCAGTTCTGGTTTATATCGCTCGAACCGACACAGCATGATCGCCGGTGTAATGGGTGGTATTGCTGAACGTTTTGGTTGGAACGTAACTTTACTACGCATCATTTTTGTTTTGATTTCAGTTATGAGTGCTGCCTTTCCAGGAATTTTAGTTTATCTGGTTTTATGGTTAGTCATTCCGAAAAAACAGCCAGAACATATTGAAGGCTATCGACAATCCGTCCGAACAGTAAATGAAGAACAAGTACGTTAATTTATAACTTTGGTCGCTACGGTTGCATCCCCTAATCAACCGTAGCTTTTTTTATTCTGAAAATTATAGCTTTCGATTTAACTGTTGCTGTAACGCAGCAATCATATCTGCGCGGCTAATCATTCCTATAAGTTTACGATCTTCAACCACAGGAATATAGTTAAACGACTTTTCAACAAAGTACGGCACTAAATCTTGAATAGGTTGAGTTGGTAGCACCGTGACCACTCGACGACTCATAATTTGTTTTACGTAGTGCTGCCAAGAGTTTCTTGGGTCTGCTGCCCCCTTAAACCATTCTACGACTTCATATAACGCTAAAGTGCCTACCAAATGGTTCTCTGCATTGACTACTGGCAGGCTCATTAGGTTCACTTGTTTAAACTTATCTAATGCCTGATGAATATCATCATCTTCATGTAATTTAATCACATCGCGACTCATAATATCTTGACAGACATATTGATTGACCATGCGCTCATTAGCATGCTCTTGCGCTTCTAAAATGATTTTTTCTAAGTCGTATTGGCTAATATCTAAAAGTTCAGTGTGATGCTCTAATGCGTACTCAATATCTTTTGGTTGAATCGATACCTTTTGAGTAGGCGTTGGGTCCTTGCTACGCTCATTCAAATGTGCAGTAACTGGATAGTGTCGCCCAATTAATCGGTTAAAAAATACGGCAAAACCTAATAGAAGCAATGAATTGAGTAAAACTGGATAAAAAATAAAATAAAAGCCTAACTTATGAATCGCAGCTCCACCCAGTACGGCTGTAATCGCAACCGCTCCACTCGGTGGATGTAAAGAATCGGTGGTCATCATTAAAAAAATGGCAAAACCTACCGCGACACTAAAAGCCGTTGTTAAGTCAGGAATCCACTGTGCACAAGCAACGCCAATAATTCCGGCTAAGGTATTACCGACAATCACATTCCATGGTTGAGCCAAGGGACTGGTCGGCACAGCAAACAATAGAACAGATGAGGCACCCATTGGAGCGATGTACCATGCATTAATCCCCCCTAGAACATACCAGCTAATTAAGGAAGAAATTGCTAAACCACACAACGCTCCAATACCGCAAAGTAACCGTTCTTTTAAAGGTAAAACCTTAAAATTTGGTTTTAAAATCTGTAACCATTGTCGCTGTATAACACTCACAGTACACCTTTAGGGATATGCCGTCATTTATAACGGGCAAAAGTATACGCCCAAAGCCACATAAAATGCATTTAAATTATATCTTTGAATAATAAGAAAACCTGCTGAACTATTTTTTATGATTTTAAAACTTTAATATTCCATCAATTTTTCATTTAAATAACGCCAGTAGCGTTTAGGTAAATATTGCACATGGAGTTTTATATTTTGGCGTTCAGTAATATTCACGCTCTTAAAATAATCTTTCCAAAGCTGGTCATATAAAACTTCCTGCTCATCAAGCTCAAGCTGAAAGCTTTGACTCATTCCATTTTTTAAATTACGGTCAACTTCAGAAGCCTCGAGTGAAACTTCATGTATTTCTCGTAAATCATAGTACAGCCCGAACTTACGTTTCTCATCATAGATCAGCCAACGCTGATCTTGATAACGCCGTTTAAAATGGGGCTGAATAAGCGGCAAAACATTAAAATCGGGACGTACCAAACTTAAAAAAAGCTCATCTTTAGTTTTCTTAAACCGAATAAAAGCTTCCATTCGATGCTTCTCTCGTCCGACCTTTTTCGTCCACTGTGCAATCGCTAAAACACTAGGATTTGAATAATCTTTTTCTACAGAAAAATGACTAGTAAACACATAAATACAGTAATTAAATAAATGTTGATAGGCATCTAAAGATTCAGATAAAGAGGCAAAATAGAATTGTTTTAATGAAGAAGATGAAAGCTTTTTTTGCAGGGCAGACCAAACACGCTCGGCATGTTGCTCGTTATTTGAAACCTCAATTTTATCAGCAAATAAGCCATGTTGAGCCGCATCACTTAAACAGAGTCTGACCTGCAATTCTTTAAATTGAAATGCACGAAAAACACAGCTCAGCAGCCCAACCATTGAACCATCAAAATAGTAAGCCACTTCATCATTAAACATGGCTAAAACCCGAGGCTTAACTGTGGCGAGAGTTGCTGCATATATTTCGAGGAACCCTGCGTTAAAATCTGCTGCCGAATAAAACTTGAAGAAAGTTCTTTTTGGAACTTTGGGCTGTCTTCACAGCGAATAAAGAATTTTGCACGCTGATAAGCTACTCCGAGTTTTTTAAGTAAATCGATATGGATTTTTCCAAAACGGCGAGCTTGCACAATTTTCTTCGCCGATTTCACACCAATGCCTGGTACACGCAAAATCATCTGATAATCGGCACGGTTTAAATCTACTGGAAACTGCTCAGGATGTCTTAAAGCCCAGCTTAATTTCGGGTCAACATCAAGGTCTAAGTTTGGGAATTTTTCATTGACAATTTCATTGACTTCAAAACCGTAAAAACGCATCAGCCAATCGCTTTGGTAAAGTCGGTTTTCCCGCAATAATGGCGGTGCAGAACCCACTGCTGGCAAGTAATTATTTTCGGTATTAATTGGGATATAACCCGAAAAATAGACACGTTTGAGTTTAAATTCTTTATAGTGTTTGTCAGCCATAAACAAGACATCTTGATCTGACTCTTGATGAGCGCCAACAACCATTTGCGTAGTTTGCCCTGCGGGTACATATTTCGGTACATGCTTAATGATTTGGCGTTCATCTTTAAGCTGAATGAGTCTGTCACGGACCAAACCTAAATCTTTTTGCACTTCCTGATGTGATTTTTCTGGTGCAAAAGTTTTTAGGCCAACCTCTGTCGGCATCTCTAAATTAATACTCATACGGTCAGCATATAAACCTGCTTCATGAATCAGTTCAGGTGATGCCCCCGGAATTGTTTTTAAATGAATATAGCCATTAAAGTTTTCTTCAAGACGCAACTTCTTCACAACTTGAAGCATACGCTCCATCGTATGATCCGCCGATTTAAAAATGCCTGAGCTTAAAAATAAGCCTTCAATATAATTACGGCGGTAAAAATTAATGGTTAAATCTACAACCTCTTGTACCGTAAATGCTGCACGCTGGACGTCGTTAGAACGACGTGAAACGCAATAGGCGCAATCAAAAATACACACATTACTAAATAGAATTTTTAAGAGAGATACACAGCGGCCATCTTCGGTATAACTATGGCAAATACCCGAATGACTGGCATCCCCTAGACCTTTATCTTTGTTTTTACGGTCACTGCCACTTGATGAACAAGACACATCATATTTAGCAGCATCAGCAAGAATCTGTAGTTTTTCTCGAATGCGATCAGACATATCAAACGACTCATTTATGGCATCGTTTAAAAAATATCATTTTGCATTCTTAAATTTAATCCAGTGAAGTACGCTCAGCGTCATGAGATGACGTGACAATCCCCGAAAAATAAAACGGAATATCGCAATTGAGCAGATAAGCTGTGATATAAAAAGAGGTTCGCTTTTTTGTATGGGTACAACACCAATGCTGAATCCCATTTTTTCTTTTTTTAAACTTCTCATTCGTAATTTAAATGTAAATGAAGATCAAATTTGGAGATGTTTGTCATTGACTACACCTCTCTATGCTTCCATCACTATTTATGTCTTTTTTCTTATTTTTATGTTTTACCCCAACATTATTAGATTTGAACTGCCTGATTTTAACTTCATCTTTCAATTCGGATTATTTATTGGATTCTTACTCATTATCTACTACATCTTCGTATTTTTTCCTGCCATTTTTGTTCAACTTAAATTACATAGGTATCATCGTATTAATTTTTTTACCGTCATTCTAAGCGCGCTGTTTCTTACGTACGTCATTCCAACCTTACTTATGTTGATATTCGCACCACTAGAACAGTTTGAATTCTTTGTGATTGAATTCTTCTATGTATTAGGTCCATTTTCGTTGATCTATGCTGTCATCTATTGGATATTACTACTCAGAGCAGATCTCAAACAGCATTTAAAAAACGGGACGTAATTCCCCAACTAGCCTTTGCCACTCACCACCAAAATCCTTATACTTAACCACAATTTTTGTTTGATTCCAGTGGATGCACCATGAGTCGTGCTATATCGCATATTGATACATTTCAGGGTTTAATTCTTGCCCTACAAAACTATTGGGCCGAACAAGGCTGCGTCGTACTACAACCGTACGACATGGAAATGGGCGCTGGAACATTCCACACCGCAACATTCTTACGTGCTTTAGGGCCTGAGACTTGGAACGCGGCATACGTTCAACCTTCACGTCGTCCAAAAGATGGCCGCTATGGTGAAAACCCGAACCGTTTGCAACATTACTACCAATTCCAAGTGGTACTTAAGCCAAACCCAGACAACATCCAACAGCTTTATCTTGATTCTTTAAAAGCAATCGGGATTGATACGCTTACTCACGACATTCGTTTCGTAGAAGACAACTGGGAATCTCCAACTCTTGGTGCGTGGGGCTTAGGCTGGGAGGTTTGGCTTAACGGTATGGAAGTAACTCAGTTTACTTACTTCCAGCAAGTCGGTGGTGTTGAATGTTACCCAGTAACAGGTGAAATCACTTACGGTTTAGAACGTCTTGCCATGTACCTTCAAGGTGTTGACTCGGTTTATGACCTTGTGTGGACCAAAGGCCAATTCGGTACGGTAACTTACGGCGACGTATTCCATCAAAATGAAGTTGAGCAATCGACTTACAACTTTGAATACGCTCCAGTTGAAAAACTATTTGAACTGTTTGATTTTTACGAATCAGAAGCAAACCGTTTAATTGAAGCAAAACTTTCTCTTCCTGCTTATGAGCAAGTTGTTAAAGCATCTCATACCTTTAACTTGCTTGATGCACGTGGCGCAATTTCTGTGACTGAGCGTCAACGTTACATTTTACGTGTACGTACTTTAGCGCGTGCTATTGCACAAAGTTATGTACAAGCGCGTGCAGAACTTGGCTTCCCAATGGCAGAACCACATTTACGTGATGAAGTATTGGCACAGTTAAAAGCACAAGCTGAAAGTGAAGCAGCAAAGGCGGAGAAAAACTAATGAGCAAACATACTGTTTTATTCGAACTTGGCTGTGAAGAGCTTCCACCAAAAAGCTTAAAAACTTTACGTGATGCTTTACAGGCAGAAACGGTAAAAGGCTTAAAAGATGCGGGTTTAAATTTTGCATCTATTGAAGCTTATGCAGCACCACGTCGTTTAGCACTTAAAATTGTAGATATCGATGCTGCTCAAGCGGACACACAAAAGCGTTTTGACGGCCCTGCTGTTCAAGCGGCTTACGACGCAGAAGGTAAACCGACTAAAGCACTTGAAGGCTTTATGCGTGGTCAAGGCATTACTGTAGACCAGCTTTCTACTTTCCAAGCAGGTAAAGTTGAAAAAGTTTGCTATTTAAAAGATGTGAAAGGTCAAAGCCTTGATGCTTTACTTCCTCAGATCTTACAAACTGCGCTAGACAACTTACCAATTGCGAAACGTATGCGTTCTGCTGCAAGCCGTACTGAGTTTGTACGTCCAGTGAAATGGGTTCTCTTACTCAAAGACGACCAAATTGTTGATGCAACCATTCAAGATCATAAAGCTGGCAATGTGACTTATGGTCACCGTTTCCATGCACCTGAAGCTGTGACTTTAGCGCATGCAAATGACTATTTAGCTGCGTTAGAAAAAGCATATGTTGTAGCGAACTTTGAAAAGCGTCAGGCAACCATTCAAGAACAAGTGAAAAAGTTAGCTGATGAAGTGAATGCGACTGCGATTGTTCCAGCTGACTTACTTGATGAAGTAACAAGTCTGGTTGAATGGCCTGTAGCTTTACGTGCAAACTTTGAAGAGCGCTTCCTTGCTGTTCCTCAAGAAGCACTCATTACGACGATGCAAGACAACCAGAAATATTTCTGCTTGATCAATAGCGAAGGTAAATTACAGCCTTACTTCATTACTGTTTCAAACATTGAGTCTAAAGATCCGACTCAAATTATTGAAGGTAATGAAAAAGTTGTTCGTCCTCGTCTGTCGGATGCTGAATTCTTCTTCTTACAAGATCAAAAGCAACCGCTTGCATCTCGTAAAGAAAAACTAGCAAACATGGTATTCCAAGCACAACTTGGTACGCTTTGGGACAAATCAACACGTATTGCAAAACTTGCAGTTGCATTATCTTCAATCACTGGTGCAAACCCAGCCGATGCTGAAAAAGCTGCATTACTTGCTAAATGCGATTTAACTTCTGAACTTGTGGGTGAGTTCCCAGAACTTCAAGGTATTGCGGGTACTTACTACGCGCGTATTGAAGGCGAAAACACTGAAGTTTCAGAAGCTTTAGGTGAGCAATATTTACCAAAATTTGCAGGTGATGTTTTACCAAAAACCAAAACAGGTACAACGATTGCCCTTGCTGACCGTTTAGATACCCTAGTTGGTATTTTCGGTATTGGACAAGCGCCTACAGGTTCTAAAGACCCGTTTGCTCTTCGCCGTTCAGCAATTGGTATCTTACGCTTAATCATTGAAAATGAATTAGATGTAACGATTGAAGAGTTAGTAAATCTTGCGCTTCAAGGTTATGGCGATATTGTTAAAGATCACGATAAGACTCGCGCTGATGCTGTTACATTCTTGGAAGGTCGTTACCGCGCTAAGTATGAAGACCAAGGTGTTGCTGTTGACGTACTTCAGGCTGTTCAAGCACTTGCACCGAAGTCTCCACTTGATTTTGACAAGCGTGTAAATGCAGTAAATCACTTCCGCACATTACCTGAAGCTGCTGCACTTGCTGCTGCAAACAAGCGTGTTGCTAACATTCTTGCAAAAGAAGCTGCACCAGAAGGTTCTGTAGTTGAAGCAAACTTGGTTGAAGATGCTGAGAAAGCATTATTCGCTGAGCTTCAAGCAGTGACACCTGTGGTTGAACCATTACTTGCAGCAAAAGACTACACAGCTGCCCTTTCTAAGCTTGCAGCACTTCGCGCGCCGATTGATGCATTCTTTGATGGCGTAATGGTAATGGCAGATGATGCTGACCTAAAAGCAAACCGTTTACGTTTATTGGCTCAGTTACGTAACTTGTTTACTGCTGTGGCTGATGTGAGTGTGTTGCAAGGCTAAGCCTTAATTGGTTGTAATTTAATGAGAACCCCTCTATAAATTAGTGGGGTTTTTTAATATTAAGAATAAATCAGCAGTCATCATAATGAATAACACTTCAATTAAAAATTTTTACCGTATAGATGCTTACCTTGTTCTTTGCCACACTCTTTTGCTGGCATTCGGTTATGGTCTATGGAAGCTATATCCTCATATACAGACCAAACCAGATATGAGCGGCCTGTTCTTTATGATTATCTCTATTCTAGGCGGTTTTGCAGGGCTGATTATACTAGCTATAACTTTGCCTCGTTTAGATCGTTCTGTTCGTAATTTATCAGTGAACAAATTTATTTTGGCTCTGCTGTATTGGGTTTCTAGTACTATTATTTTCGTACTATTTGGCATCAGCAAATTCTTCTTCAATAATCCGCTAGTTTTGCTGGTTTTTGTTTTGGTTTTTTTCAGCAGTGTTTATCTTTCGGTGATTCGCCTTGCAGATATGCGTAAAAAAGACTGGCTGATCTTAAGCGGAATTTTTGGAGCTATTGTGCTGTTCTTCTTTTTGCCAGAGCTTTAGAAAATGGTTTAAGTAAAGATTCTGAGCTTGTAATGCTTTGCGTACTTAACAATACATTCTTTGATGGTGTAATGGTCATGGCAGATGATGCTGACCTAAAAGCAAACCGTTTACGTTTATTGGCTCAGTTGCGTAACTTGTTTACTGCTGTGGCTGATGTGAGTGTGTTGCAGGGTTAATTAGCTCGTTATTAAATAAAGGGATCTTCTATAGATCCCTTTATTTTTTTGAGTTAAACAAACTCTTTAATTTCTTCTATCTATAGTATCAATCTAAAGATCGTTGAATGATCTATAGCTTATTCGATAGGGCGCCTATTACCCCAATTCATCCACACCAGACTCCCCACAATAATTACTCCACCTAGTAACACCATCATTGATGGTTTTTCATTTAAGAAAAGCACTGCTAAACTCATCGCGACAATCGGTGAGCAATATAAAAAATTCGATGCAATCGTTAATGGCATATTTTTAAGTACATATCCCCACAGTACATAAGCCATCGCACTTGGAAAAATACCCAATAAAACAACCGACATATTGGCTTGCCAAGTAGCATGTAAAATTTCACTAGGCAAATGAGCACTATAAAATAGTAAAGGAATAGTCCCGAACCAGATGATGTAGCACATCATGCTCAATGCATCATAATTTAAGGCAAATTTTTTATATAAATTAAAGTACAGACCCCACGCAATTGCGGCTAAAACAATCAATAAACTATAAGGACTCGGTACACCAAAACCATGATCTCCACTAACCACTAACACGGCGCCGCCAAGTCCCAATAAAATACATAACCACTGTTTAAAACTGATTTTTTCTTTAAAAACTAAAACTGAAATAATAAAAGTAAATAAAGGAATGGATTGGCTTAAGATGCTGGATGCAACCGCAGTCACATATTGCTGCCCTGTATTTATGAGCAAATGATGTAGCGTTACAGAGAAAAATCCTAATACAGCAAGAGCAGGAACATCCTTCCAATTTAAAGGCTGAATGCCTTTTTTCATGACCAAAAGTAGTAAAAAAAACGATGCTATCAAAAAACGGAGCAAGGCAATATGCTGCGGTGTATATGAATGCAAGGCACTATGTACACCAATAGGTGAATAGCCCCAACAAAAAACGGTCACAGCAATACATAAATAGAGCTTAAAAGCTGGAGACTGGGTTTCGGCAGCAAGAGAAATTGCCATGTTAAATCTGCATTAGTGGAATAGAACACTTTCATCATATGCGCATGGATAGTTGAATAAAATTAACTTATATTGAGCTAAATATTCATTAAAAGTGAATGATAAAACATGGATATCGCTCAGTTAAAAATGTTCCAAACCGTGGTTGAATGCGGAACTATGGCTAAAGCCTCAATGCAACTGCATTGCGTACCATCCAACATCACAACACGCATTAAGCAGCTTGAAGAAGAACTCAGCGCACCGCTGTTTTACCGAGAAGGGAAAAGTTTAAAACTCACACCATCAGGAGAAATCTTTCTCGATTATTGCCATAAAATTTTAGCACTATGCGATGAAGCCAAACGGAGTATTCATCCTGATGCACCGCCCTCAGGTCCATTAAAAATTGGGGCGATTGAATCTTCAGCTACGACTCGCCTACCTAATTTGCTGGCGAAATACCATCAATGTTTTCCAGAAGTTTCCATTCAAATTATTACTGGCACATGGAAACAGCTATTACTCGATATTTCTCAGCATAAACTTGATGGTGCGATTGTCGCGGGTAATATTGATTTTCCAATGCTTAATAAACTCAGCATTTACCAAGAAGACATGGTCTTAATTGCATCTCACTCTTTGGGCGAAATTAATTGCCAAGAAGACCTGATTGGCAAAGAAATCTTTATGTGGACTGAAGGCTGTCCTTACCGTGCAGCCCTTGAAGAATGGCTTAAACTTAAGAATATCTCTCTTCCCATCACCAGCATTACCAGCTATGCCACTATTATTGGTTGTGTTAGTGCAGGTTCTGGCGTGGCTTTGGTGCCCAAGAGCATTTATGAGCAATATAAAAATTTAGCCCATATTCAAAGTTATAAGTTTGAATATCTGTCCTTTATGCAAAATCACTTTTTCTGGCACAAAAATGTGAGCAACCATAAAGCGAGAGACATGTTTATAGAATTGATTAAGACTGAATTTAGCTTATGAATCATTGCAATGATTGGTTTAACGCTATTAAATGATGATTTATCGTAATCAAATCGTATGGGTTTTATCTCATTGCAGTACAAGCTTTATTTTTAACAGTAAGATCACCACTTCATCTTTTGATTCTGGTTGGGGAGATTGATCCAAAATGAAAACCCTACAAATTTTATGTATTACGACCTCTATATTGGCTTCATCAACCTTATTTGCAGAAACAACACAGCCACAACAAGTTGTTGAAACAACACCTAAAACACAACCTTATGGTGACAACCCAAGCTTAGGTCGTGTATTACTGTATAAAACAGGAAAAGGCATACAAAATTTAGGAGACTCTATTCAAGGAGCTTCTGAAAAAACTTCAAATAAAATTAGCGAAAAGTGGAAAAATACCAAAGAGTTTACGGCTGAAAAAGCAGAAGTCGTTCAGCAAAAAGCAGATACCGCAAAAGCTTTTACCGAAACAAAAATAGATCAGGCGAAGCAAAATATTACCAGTAGTCGAAACGGTGAAAACATTCCGATAGAGCAAGGCGAGTTAAGCAAATCAAGCACAACAACTAACTAATTTGCTTGGACAGCGCGATAAATTCGCGCTTTTATAAATACATATATTCATCTAGAACTAATGATCATCCACTATAAAAAGCTAGGAATCTGCCTTATGAATAGTCACAAACTTCTCTTTTCCACCCTATGCTGCTTGGCATTAACTGCATGTGCAACTTCAGCACCTATCTCTCCTTATTCTCAGGCACAAGTTTTAGAGCAAGATACGAATATTGAAGCTTATCCATCAACGACAGGTAATGTAGCTAAACTTATTAAACAAGATAAGCAAGCTTGCATGATTGAGTTTACGGGATATTTAGGTGGTGGACATGTGACTGAACACTGGGTATTTAATGATAAAGGCCTAATTTCAGCTACATCGTTCACTCAACAATACCCTGATGAATCAGGCATATTAAATCAGGCAACAAACTCTACAACTAAAAGCTCAACCACTTTTAATATTCAAGATCCAGAAATTCAGAATAATTTCAAAAAACTCCAAAGCAACTTTAATCCTGCAAATTTAGCAAAATGTCATTAACTTTTTCATAAAAAACCCGTTGCAAAAGCTGCCCTTCGCAACGGGTTATAGCTATTTAAAAATTTCTTGGACTTAATTTAAAATTATAAATAAGCGATTTAATTAATGGTTAAACCATTTGTTGCTGCCAGTAAATCAATACGTGGGAAAACTAAGCCCGTTCTTGAGTCAGTAATTGGTTTACCTGTCGTTTTTAAACGGCTGATGGTTTGATCAATACTTTCTGTTGGACTTACGCTATTCGCTCGTAATAAAGCAATCGCACCTGCCACATGTGGTGTCGCTTGAGATGTACCACCCATGGTGTAGCCACCTGCCGTAATCATTGCTCCCGGTGCCAACAAAGTCACTAAGCTACCGCCATTACTAAAGCACGCCACTTTGTCTGCTGCTGTTGTCGGGTCAGAACATTTCACCGGATTCCCCCATGACACACCACCAATATTACTATCATAAACAGCCCCCACTCTTACGGCACCGGCAACACAGGCAGGAGATGAAATTCCATCTGAAAATGCATCATTACCTGAAGCTACAACCGGAACCACACCAGCAGCTCGTGCATTGGCAAATGCCGTTCCATAACTGCTATCGCTACACTCCGAGGTATATTTAACACCCGGTACACCAAGGCTTAAGTTAACTGCTTTAATATTGTAGGTTTGTGCATTATTTACAGCCCAGTTAATCCCCGCGAGAATATCACTATCATAAGCTGTGCTTACCCATTTACCTTGGGATCTGACCTTTCTAAAAACATCAATGCCTATAATTTTGGTCTTGGTCGCAACCTTAGACACAATGCCTGAAACATTACTCCCATGCCCATCATCATCTAAAACGCCATCATCTGGTGCACTATCAAATGAGTAAACAACGCGACAAGTATTTGATGGTGTGTTTACTGCCGTACAACCAAAATCAGAATGAAGATAATTCACCCCTGTATCAATCACTGCCACACTCGAGCCTTCACCAGTGAAACCATTGGTGTTTGCTTGTGGTTGATTAATCAAAGGTAAACTTTCATTGGTCGTAGTACGGTTAATACGGTTCGGATAAACCGCTTTAACATTCGGATCATTCAATAAAGTGACTAAAGCCTCGCGATTACTAATCCGATAAAAAGCTAAAGGCAAATTATTGTAGTCCCGAAGTAATTGAACACCACCAGCACGGTTAAACCTTGCCTGAATATTCTTTTTATTTGTAGCAATATAACTACGCCGTTCTAGACCGGAAGGCACACTCGCCGAAGGAATATTGTATTCAACAATTAAATCATTCGAATCATTATTGACTAAGGCATCCAAATCGATTTTGCCCTGAAATACTTTTTGTTTTGCTGCTTGATTTAATCGCTGCTTAGCACCTTTAGAATCTAAAGGAAGAGCGGATGCTGTTGTACTTAAAATCGTACATAGACCTAATAGAAATAACGTTTTACTTTGCATTATTTTTCTCCGTAGTTTTTCAACTAACAATTTGCTTATTTCGCTTTTATTTCATTTGCTGGATCTTTTTCTGGATCAATCGGTTGAATAGAAAGATCACTTTTCGTGTCATATAAAGGAACGGTATTAACTGCTACCGATTGAGAATGAGTTGAATGTTGAGATAGATTTTTAGGTTGGGTAGGCTCCTTAAGTTTTGAAAGAAAAGACGATGTATTTGGCTGTGGTGAATTCGACTCATGTAAAGCAGAATTGAACACATCAGCTGCACCGCTTGTGGGTTTAAAGTAGAAAACAACGGCGATTAAGCCGACTAATACAAGAAGGGAAGCAATAATTTTCATCTGTAAGATCTCTGTTTTTTTGTTTATAGACATCTATTTTTATTTTTGATTATTCGAAATAAAGTGTTATTTCTTTAGATATATTTCATGTGAAATTTACATTTCCTGAAATATATAACCATGAGAAAAGCTAAATTACCTTTTCCCGAATAAGCAAAAATACAGTTCTGCCCTGTACATTTATATTTCTGGCAGAATATGGTTCAAAAAAGTGCTAAAAAAGCACCCTATTCTCATAATAAGCAATTAGCATGCCGTTTCCTCTAATAAATAATGAGAACTACATCACATCTAGAGATATAGGCAAATAGCTTATGAATAATGATAAAAAATTTAGGAGATGGGAGTTAAAAAGCTGTAAGGGGGAAATAGGGCCAGCTTAATTAGAATAACTAAAAAATAAATGTTCTTTTTCACTTTATTATTAATTTTTATTAATCTTCACAATTTATCCCTAGTCTGTTTACTCAATGTAACACTGTTGTAACGTTTTGATGAAGTGAGTTCCCAAGCTCCTATTTCCTTAGCTATGATGCGATTGCGTTTATGAAATACCTCACTAAAGGGTATATTCTTTGAAGGATATCGCAATGAAAATGATGAAAACAGCTATCGTTACTGCAAGTGTTCTTGCTTCTGCCTCTATTTTTGCACAAAGTGCGGGCGTTAATGCAGGTGCTTCTGCTCAAGTAAATGTACAACCGGGTGGTCTTGTTAGTGGCGTAGCCAATACAGTCAAAAATACTGCACACACTGTAGGCAGCACAGCAAAGCATGCGGGCCATGTCGCTGCTGACACTACAGTTAAAGCAACTAAAAAAACAACAGGAAAAGTGACTGAACTTTCTTCTAAAGCTGCAACAGGTACTAAAAATGTAGCGGCTAAAGCTACAAATGGTACTAAGCATTTTGCTACCGAGGCAGTAACAGGTACTAAAGACGTAGCAACTAAAGCTGTAAACGGTACTAAAAATCTAGCAGTTGAAGCTAAAGCTGATACTAAAGCACGTGTTGATGCTGTAAAAACTAAAGTTGCTGAAAAACAAGCTGACCAAAAAGAATTTACTGCTGAAAAACAAGCTAATGCCCAAGCGCACGTAGATGCAGTAAAAACTCGTGTAGCTCAAAACCAAGCTGACCAAAAAGAATTTGTAGCTAACACTAAAGCTGATGCTCAAGCACAGTTAAATGCAGCTCAACCAGCACATGCTGTTAATGCTCAAACTGGTGTAAATGTTGGCGTAAACGTTGCTCCTGTTGGAATTAATGCAAACGCAAATGTAAATGCTGGTGCTGAAACTTCTACTCAAAAAGCTGAAAAGAAATCTTGGATTAAAGGCCTTTTCGGTACTAACTAATTTCTTACAAATAAAAAAGGGCAATCAATTGCCCTTTTTTATTTCTCTAAAATCAATGATTCAGTTTATTTCAGTTAAAACTAAACCCGCACGCAAACCAAGCTTCACATTTGGATTTGGAAATAAAATCCAGACCTGATCTTGCTCAACCACATAATTACCAGAAGGCTGAGTCGCAATGATTTCACCCTTGGTAAAAGTTGAAAAATTTGGGGCCTCAGCCGATAAATTCATCTGAAAATCTTCATCTTTTTTAATTAAAGAATCCGATACATTAAAGACCCGAATTTTTGTTTTATTGCGTGGTGGTAATGCTTGTTCAGAAACTACATTACGAATGACTTCGTCAATTGCAGCAAACTGACTCAGGTCATTTTGTCCAAATGGCAAGGCCTTGCCTAACTCTAAAGTTGCACTCGCAGCTTTAAAATTTTCACTGGTAAAATGTGTAAATGTTTTTCCGACCGCATTGTGATAAACCAAAGCATCTAAATCAGCTGCTTCAAGGCTCGCTTTCAAACCTGCATCATAAGCATGCGTTTGGTATGGAAATAAAGCAAAAGTAGGCAATAAAGAAGCACGAATTGCAGTGTGCAAATCATAGTGATAGCGTTTAGCCTCACTTGAGCTTTCCTGAAAGAAAGTCGTGACAACTTGCTCTAAAACCTCAGCACGCTTTGATTCTTCAGTCACAGGTAGATTTTTATATCCACCACAAAACATTCGATTTACATCATCATGCACATAGCGTTTGCCTTGACGCATTGCATAGGGGTTACCCAATACAAACAGCAACCTCACAGCAAGGTTTAAACGTCCTGCAAATAAATCTGTGCAAAGATGAGATAACAATTCAATTGGTGCTGTTTCATTACCATGTACTCCAGCTGACAGTACGACGGCTTTGTCGTACTGTGCGTTTGGCGTACATTCAAGAAGTCCTTCACCCAACCAACGCCAAGAAAAACTATCTTGTTTTCCTTCGCGGGTTTTAGGCTGCTCACCTTGTAAGGTTAATGCTAGAAAATCCTGCATGCCACCTCCTCACTATTTTTGGAAAGGATAAACCGAACCCAAACCTAAAATTTTGGTCAGTTCATCGAGCGCCATACGGCTTTCCATTAACAAATGCGGATCAGCTAAATCTTCTTGTGCTAAACGATCACGATAATGTTTATCTACCCATTGATTGAGTGTGCCAAACAATTGATCATTCATTAGTACTTTTGGATTTACAGCATTTAACTCAGTTTCGTTTAAAGCTACACGTAAACGTAAGCAAGCCGGACCACCACCATTACGCATACTTTCACGTAAGTCATATACCTGAATAGCATCAATTGGTGTACCCATTTGAATCATATCGTTCAAATAGCCCCACACTGCTGCATTTTGACGAGACTCTTCTGGTACAACAATAGTCATTCCACCATCTGGACGAGTCAAAATCTGGCTATTAAATAAATAGGTCGCTACAGCATCGTCAACCGTAACACGGTTTTCAGGAACTTCAATCGAGATAAAATCTTCACCGATACTTGCCATTTTTTGACGAATTTCAGCAAAAGCCTGATCTTGATTTAAGAATGCATGTTGATGATGGAATAAAACCTGTTGGTTACTTACCGCGATCACATCGTTATGGAATACACCCTGATCAATTACATCCGGATTTTGCTGAACAAAAACTGTATGTGCATCATCCAAACGGTGCAAACGTGCAATTGCTTCACTCGCCTCACGTGTCTGACGAGCTGGATAGCGTTTTGGTCCCGGTAAGCCATTATTTAAATGCTGCTGGCCATAAACAAAAACTTGAACACCGCGCTTAGCATAATCACCACCTAAACGATTGTGATTTGCTGCTCCTTCATCACCAAACAAAGCCACTTGTGGCAAAGCTTCATGATGAACAAAGTGACGTTCATTTTTAAAGATCGCTTGTAAAACCTGGCTGGTCGTTTCGGCTTCAATTGAACGGTGAAACTTATTGTTCAGATTCGCTGCGGTAAAATGCACTCGTTCGTCTTGGCTATCTGCCGAAGGTGAAACAGTTGCTGCATTTGCAGTCCACATCGGTGAAGCTGAGCTTAAAGATGATAATAGTTCTGGTGAATGACGCATTGCTTGAGCAATAACACTAATGTCATCTCCCGTAAAACCTAAACGGCGTAACATTGGAACATGTGGGCGCTCATGCGGGACAAGCACACCTTGTTTCATTCCCATGTCAGCTAAGGCTTTCATCTTTAGCAAACCCTGTTTAGCTGCTAATTTTGGATTCGAGGCGTTATTACGGTTTTTTGTCGATGCTTCATTACCAAAAGACAACCCCGCATAGTGATGCGTTGGCCCCACTAAACCATCGAAATTTACTTCATATCCTTTCATTTTTTTCTTTCCCTAGTGTTTAAGGCAACACAATCCCTGGAGATAATTTTTCTGGCAAGCTTAAGCTGTCACTTTCAAGTGAAGCCATCGGCCAAGCACAATAGTCAGCAGCGTAAAAAGCACTCGCGCGGTGATTACCTGAAGCCCCAACACCACCAAATGGTGCAGCACTTGAAGCACCAGTTAATGGCTTATTCCAATTCACAATACCTGCACGCGCTTCAATGAGTAAGTCATCAAACAGTTCACGCTTTGGAGAAACCAAACCAACCGACAAGCCAAAACGAGTTGCGTTAGCAATTTTTAATGCTTCTTCAAAGTTGTCATAACGTTGAATTGTCGTAAGTGGACCAAAATATTCTTCATCCGGAATATCTTTCACACCTGTAACATCAACAATACCCGGAGTGAGTAATGAGCTGTCTTGTTGTGGGCGCGTCATTGGTAATAAACTTTTTGCACCAAGCTCAAGTAACTTTTGTTGAGCATTCATCATGTTTGTTGCAGCAACCGATGAGATAACGCCGCCCATAAATGGTTGTTGTTCATCATTCCAACGACCAACTTTTAGGTTTTTAGCAACTTCAACAAAACGTTGAATAAATGCATCACCTTCATCACCATTTTTCACCAAGATGCGACGTGCACATGTACAACGCTGACCTGCCGAAACAAAAGCAGATTGAATAGCAAGATTCACTACTGCATCGACATCAACAATTTCATCAATAATCAACGCATTATTGCCGCCCATTTCAAGCGCAAGAATTTTTTCGGGTGCACCTGCCATTTGCTTATGCAAGTGGTAACCGGTGTTTGCACTTCCAGTAAACAATAAACCATCAATTTCATGTGAAGCAGCTAATGCTTCGCCCGTGGTACGACCACCTTGAACTAAGTTCATCACACCATTTGGCAGGCCAGCTTGCTGCCAAAGTTTTACAGTTTCTTCAGCAGTCCAAGGCGTTAATTCACTTGGTTTAAATACAACTGTGTTACCAGCCAACAAGGCAGGAACAATATGCCCATTGGGTAAATGGCCCGGGAAGTTATATGGCCCGAAAACTGCAAGCACACCATGCGGACGGTGACGTAAAGAGGCTACGCCATCGGCCATTTCAGTTGAGCTTTCGCCTGTACGCTGATGATAAGCACGAATTGAAATCGCAACCTTACCAATCATTGACTGAACTTCAGTTAAGGTTTCCCAAAATGGCTTGCTGGTTTCTTGGCTAATGACTTCTGCTAAATGCTTTTTATTTTCTTCAAGCAAAGCCGCAAATTTTTCAACAATTGCTACACGCTCTGCAAGTGGTAAACGTGCCCATGCTGGAAATGCAGTACGCGCTGCCTGACAAGCTTGCTCTACATCAGCAGCAGTTGCTTCTGTACCTGACCATACAGTTTGGTTATCAACTGGATTTGTTTTTTCAAATGTTGTGCCGTTGCCTTGTAACCAGACACCGTTTATAAATAAAGAGTTTGACATCAGGATACTTCCATTGGATTTAGTGATAACACACGAACAACGTGACCTTCTTGTACACCGAGTTTTTCAGCTTGTTCATGCGTTAAATTTATAGTGTTATCAACAAGATCAAGCTTCAACAACATTGCCTTATAGTCATGATAATTATCATTGGCAATGAGATATTGGGTCTTACCGACCGTAGCTTCACTTGTAATTTTGACGTTTAATAATTGACTTTCTTTTACTGCACGTAACTCATCAATATTGGCTTCAATCGTTGGTCCCGCATCAAAAATATCGACATATCCTTGATAACGTAAGCCTTCCGACTCAAGCACATGATAAGCAGGCAATGTTTGTGGATGCATTTTTCCAATCACCTCTTGCGCATCTTTTGGCAAGAGATCTACATAGACTGGAAAACGCGGCATAAGCTCTGCAATAAATACTTTTTGCCCGATTCCACTCAAATAGTCTGCTGTTGAGAAATCCATATTAAAGAAATGGTGACCAATCGCGTCCCAAAATGGAGAACATCCATTTTCGTCTGAGAAACCACGCATTTCAGCAATTAATTTTTTCTCGAAATATTGTTTAAAGGCAGCAATAAACATAAAACGGATTTTCGATAAGAATTTACCGTTTTGATTTTCACGACGCTCTGGATCTAAAAATAATGTACAGAGTTCGCTACTACCTGTTCTGTCATTACTTAAAAATAAAGTAGGTAGTGACTTATAAACATTTAATGCTTTTGAAGCGTGTACTTGAGTACCAACATGAAAGTTGTACCAAGGTTCAATGAGTCCTACAGCGACTTCAATTGCACTTAATCCAATAACACGTTGTGCTTCTGTATCTTCAAGAACAAACAGATAGCCTTGTTCACTTTTATGGACATTGCCATTTAAGGTATTGCGAGTACGTGAAATTCGAGCCGAAAGTGTATCCATATTTTGTGGCAAGGAAGTCAGGCCTACACCCGACTTACCCGCTAATTTATAAATATCTTCAAGGTCTCGAAACTCGGCATGACGGACGATCATCATGGCTAGCTTTCCTTTTTCTTATTTAGCCAACTTTGCCAATGCTCTTTTTAAACGAGCAATCCCTTCATCAATATCTTGTTCAGGAATAATCAGAGACGGTGTAAAACGAACTACATTCGGGCCTGCAATTAAAGCAAGTAAACCTTCTTCACCCGCCCAAGTCGTAATATCTTTCGCTTTCCCTGCATATTCAGCTTTTAATTCACAGCCAATCAATAAACCTTGTCCACGAATTTCTTCAAAAATCTGATGCTCAGCATTTAATTTATTTAATGCGTCAAGGAAATATTGATGACGGTGTTTTACACCTTCAAGTACTTCAGGCGTATTAATAAATTCAAATACTGCACCCGCAACCGCACTTGCTAGCGGGTTACCACCATAAGTCGTGCCATGTGTACCCACTGAAAAATGCGGAGCAAACTTATCGGTTGTTAACATTGCACCGACTGGAAAACCGCCGCCCAATGCTTTTGCAGTGGTTAACACATCTGGAATAACACCAGAGTTCATATAGGCATAAAGTGCACCGGTACGGCCAACACCCGTTTGTACTTCATCAAAAATCAGTAAAGCACCGAACTCATCACACAGCGCGCGTAAACCTTTTAAAAATTCAATGTCAGCAGGAATAACGCCTCCTTCACCTTGGATTGGCTCAACAATAACAGCACATGTTTGCTCATTGATCACTGCTTTTGCAGCTTCTAAATCATTAAAGGCAACATGGTTGATACCATTTGGAAGTGGTGCAAAGTCTTGTGAATATTTAGGTTGACCACCTGCTGAAACGGTAAATAAGGTACGACCGTGGAACGCATTGTTAAATGCAACGATGCCGCTTTTACCCTCAACACCACTGTCTAAACCAACTTTACGAGCTAGTTTTAGTGCGGCTTCATTGGCTTCTGCACCTGAGTTACAGAAGAATACTTTATCTGCAAAAGTGTTTTCGGTGAGTTGTTTTGCAAGACGTAGAACAGGTTCATTTGTATAACCGTTACCAACGTGCCAAAGTTTTGTTGCTTGTTCTGTTAAAGCATTTACTGCCACTGGATGCGCATGACCTAATGCGTTTACTGCAATCCCGCCTGCAAAATCGATATATTCTTTATTTTCTTGATCCCAAATACGTGAACCTTCACCACGTACCGGAATGAAATTTGCCGGTGCAAAAACTGGAACCATCCAGTCGTTAAAGTTGCTTCGAGTTACAGAAATTGGCTGTTCCATGCTTACCTCAGTATTTATTTAATATATTCGATAACACTTAAATTTGAATCATTGAGAAAAAGGGAGTGAGCAAATAAACCCTATAACATCCTTTATATTTGCTCAAACCACTTTTTCTAAAGTAATTTCCGCAGATTAGCCTGGGAAAATACCGCGCTCTTTACGAGCTTTTAAGATACGCTCACATGCCAAGATGTAAGCTGCTGTACGTAAAGTACAAGCGTTGCTGTTTGCTGTATTCCAAACGTCGTCCATAGCTTGAACCATCAATTTGTCTAAACGCTCATTGATTTCTT
This sequence comes from Acinetobacter sp. P1(2023), assembly GCF_028367635.1. NCBI lineage: Bacteria > Pseudomonadati > Pseudomonadota > Gammaproteobacteria > Moraxellales > Moraxellaceae > Acinetobacter > Acinetobacter sp. P1(2023). Next base: position 81,874 of record NZ_JAQNDD010000009.1, on the reverse strand, counting down.
CTTCAGTCCAGAAGTAGCTCGCCATGTCTTGAACCCATTCGAAGTAACTTACAGTTACACCGCCGGCGTTACATACAACGTCAGGAACGACAACAATGCCACGCTCAACTAAAACGTCTTCAGCTTTAGGATAAGTCGGGCCGTTTGCGCCTTCTAAAATCAACTTAGCTTTAAGTTTTTGCGCACGTTCAACAGTGATTTGGCCTTCCAATGCAGCAGGAACAATAATGTCAACTTCAGCTGTCCAGAAATCTTCGTCAGCAATTGATTGAGCACCAGCAAAGCCACCAACACCTTGGTTTGCATTTACGTGATCACGTAATGCTTCAAGATCAATACCATCAGCATTGAAAATTGTGCCAGTATGGTCTTGAACGTGTGTAACTTTCGCTTTTGATTCAACAAATAAGAAAGCTGCTTCACTACCTACGTTACCAAAACCTTGAATAGCGATTTTCGCACCTTCAATTGGTAAATTGATTTTTGCAGCTACTTCACGACCTGTAACAAATACGCCACGACCAGTCGCTTTTACACGACCTAAAGAACCACCTAAGTGAACTGGTTTACCAGTTACAACACCTGTTACTGTATAACCTTGGCTTGTAGAATAAGTATCCATCATCCAACCCATAATATTGGCATTTGTACCAACGTCTGGAGCAGGGATATCTTTTTGAGGCCCAATAATGTGACCAATTTCAGTCGTATAACGACGAGTCAAACGCTCTAATTCACGATTAGATAATTTACGTGGATCAACACGAATACCACCTTTCGCACCGCCAAATGGCAAGTTCAAAACAGCAGTTTTAATTGTCATCCATGCAGACAACGCCATCACTTCATTCAAGTCAACATTTGGATGGTAACGAACACCACCTTTACCAGGACCACGAGACAAGTTGTGTTGTACACGGTAGCCTTCAAAGTGCTGAATAGAACCGTCATCCATCACGATTGGCACGTCTACAATAAGTGCACGTTTTGGACGTTTTAAAGTGTCGATAAACTCGGCTAAGTGGTCTAAGTATGGAGCAACACGGTCAATTTGTGCCAAGTAAGTTTGCCATGCATCGCTGTGTTCGTTTACGTATGAAAGATCTGACATCTTTTTTCCTATATACCTTCATAGACTCAGAATTGATAAATCTGCAGTCTTTATTATTCAGCAACCAAAACCTTGAAATAACAATGCTTTAGTTTATTTACTAAATCTTTTGCTCTTCTAAAGCATCAGATTTTTTAAATTCCATTTGTTGATACTAAAAGTATGATCTACTTTTATATATCGATATCTTTTACAAGCTTTCTTTCATTTAACTTACTGTTTATAAAGCTATCTTTATAAAAGTAAAGTTTAACCACAACCCACTTAATCCAGTCGGCTGAAATATAAGTACAAAAGAAATGACATAACCGTTTGGGAGTTAAAAAGAACGATGATTTATCGAAAAATCATGTGTCCATAAAAATTATTTTGACTAATCGATAGATCCCTCCATTAGTCTTTTTAAAAATAAACATTGTTCAATAATGCTACAGATTAATTATCTCTACAGATACTGCTTAAAATTAAGCCGAAACATAGCTATAAAATCTTCTAATAAATATAGCATAGAGCGCACTCATTTAGAACATTTTAAAATAAATAAGCAGAGAAAAAATAATCAATTCATACTACTTCTTATAATAAAAAAACAACAAATATTAAAAAAACCTTAACTTTGATAAAAATTTTTTATAGAAAACAAATATCCATAAATAAAAAAAATACTTCAAATTTAAACCATAAATAACAATAACTTAAAAATTAGATATCTATAAAAAATCATCAAAAAATTATGTATTCTCTACATTAAATCTATATTAAGTTCATTTCTAATACATATTCTATAAAACCCTAAATTCCTCATTATTAAATAATCAGATGAAACATAGACTTAATCAATGAGTTATAACAAATAAATATTAATAAGAATCCGATAAATGGTAATTTTATAAAACAATATTTGTTTTTATGATTAAAATTAAAAAAACATTTTAAAAAAAAATATATATTTTTTGCTTTTAAAGTTTCTTCTCAGCCATAAAAAAGGCCCCATATGGGGCCCCTAAAACTACATTTCTGTGTGCTTACAAGTTTAGCTCTGCACTTCATCTTTGTTTCGATAAAAAATGAAATAACTTAGATAACATAGAAGCATAAAAATAATGCAACAGATAAAACCAACTTGCATAGATGGATCAAACACCATACTGATACAGGTAACGATACAGAATAGCCCACCTACAATTGGAGTAAGAGGGAAAAGAGGTGCGGCGAAACGTAAATCTTTTGCTGTTTTACCTGACTTATACCATTGTCTACGGAAGTTAAATTGTGAAACACAAATCGCAATCCAAACCACAACCATTGTAAAAGCCGCAACACCCAATAAATTCTTAAAAATTGTTTCTGGTGCAAATTGTTCTGAAAGTAATCCAGGAATTGCACCAAACATAGTTACAGTAATGGCAACAATAGGTGTTCCTGAAGGAGTTAATTTAGAAAATATTTTTGGTAATTGATTTTTTGCTGATAGTGACCACATCATACGTGAAGCAGCAAACAAACCAGAATTTGCAGCAGATAGTAAAGCCGTAATAATTACAAAGCGAATAATGTCTTCTGCATAAGGGATCCCAATATAATTAAATACTGTCACAAAAGGGCTATTACTTACTTCATTCGCGCTAAGACCTGCAAGTTGATACGGTAGTAATGAACTAATCACCACAATTGTACCCACAAAGAAAATCAGTAGTCGCCAAATAGCTGCATTAATTGCTTTAGGAACTGTCTGTGCTGGATTTTCCGCCTCCCCAGCGGCTACCCCAATTAATTCTGTACCGGAAAAAGCAAAGTTAACAATAAGCATGGTGGCAAAAATTGGGAAGAGACCATTTGGAAACCATCCATGAGCCGTCAAGTTGCTAAACAATGGCGCCGTTTCATGTCCGTGATAAGGAATAAAACCAAAAATTGCCAGTAACCCAAGCCCAATGAAACAGATGATAGTGATAACTTTGACGAGTGCTAACCAAAATTCAGACTCGGCAAATAATCGAGTTGAACTAATATTAAGGAAAAAAACTAAGGCACCAAAAAAAAGAGTCCAAGCCCATACTGAGGTAGAAGGAAACCACTCCTGAACCAGTAAAGCCGCAGCGGTAAACTCAGTTCCTAAAGTTGCAGTCCAAGTTAACCAATAGAGCCAAGTAATCATATAGCCCGTACCTGGACCAATATAACGGCGGGCGTATTCACCAAAAGAACCTGATTCAGGCACATGGACCGCCAGCTCACCAAGACATAACATCACGGTATAGGCAATTAAACCGCCCAAAAAATAAGAAATAATTGCGCCAATTGGGCCGGCTTGGGAAATTACATCACCAGACCCTAAAAAAAGACCTGTACCTATGGCACCGCCAAGGGAGATCATCACCAAATGTCGAGTACTCATTGCTCGTTTCAAAGGTGCAGAACTTCCATGTTGCGATGCATCATTATTCCGATAATTTAATGATTGCATATAAAAAACTGTAACGACAATTTAGTAAAAAATCATTTTAGGAGAAAAAAATAAATATGCAATTATCTTTAAGGAGTGGACTTATTTTAACCAAGTCTCTTGCACTAAAAACAAATAATATTTAAAAACAATTATTTAATATTTTTTATAGTTATAACTGTATTTTAATTAACCTTATATTATTTCCAAAATTTATATATATTAAAACCCCATTTATTTTTAAATATAATATTTATATACATGGCTGGTCATGGCTGCTTTTAATACAGAGAATATGTACATAATAAACCCACTATTTATTTAAATAATGAGTTTTAAAATAATATACAAATAAATTTATAAAAAAATTTATTTTTAAGCAAAAAATAAAGCTCAAACTTTCAGGTTTGAGCTTTATTTAAGCGCTATAAATTTTTAATAGCTAATCGGAGTCAATTGTTCTGTAGGCTGGATTGAACCTTCTGTAAATTCACACAACCCTTGTTCATCACAAGACAAATTTAGTTGCTTATAGCTAATTGAAAAAGAGTCAGAATATTTTTTGACTACAAACGGGCTCATATCCGACGTTAAAGGCTCTTCACTCTTGAACAATTTAATAATCTTACGATCATTCATAGCTAACAAATAAATTTCATTATTTAATTCAATATGCACTACACCTGTGTGTTCAGCCACAATTGGAACCAAATAAGATTTATTCACCAGCAGAGTATCTACCGCATAGCTTTCAAACTTTGAATTAATGAGGTTGAATACCAGAATTGAACCAAAGCTGGTCTGCAAACCTTCTTTATAATTTGCTGCTTCCTGAATTCGCTGTACTTTAATCCCCAACTTTTGAAAGTCTAGCTCAGTTGCTTGCTTACTCTTTATCAGGCTACGCGTAATAGCCTGTTTAAGTGGGTTATCAAAATAACGTTCATCGAGCTGAAAATCGTTCTGGCGCAATATTTTCAACAACATTTCGTCATGATGGGTAAGAACATGCGCAAGTACATTACGGAAATAAAATTTACTTTGCTTTTTGACCTTACGAACCTGCTTATAAAAATAGATTTCATCAAAGTCATGTTCAATAAAATCATGCAATAAGCTTGAACTTGCCAATACAGACAATGCTTCATGACCAGTAAATGGCAAATGAATCGTATGTAAGTTTGGTAACAGCTCTTTTATTTTTAAATAATGTTCACGGTCAACCGAGAAATATGGATCATAAACAATCACGTATTCACGCGCTGCATCCACATCTTGCGGCTGGATTTGCATGTCTTTATTTGCCACAGCGTCGAAAAACTCAGCATAGCGTCGATCTTCAACCTGCTCAGGATCAATTGAATATTGAGGCACAAATGCAATCACACGGTTCATATTCAATAAATTAGAATATTTAATTGCTGCATAGCCGCCCATTGAACCGCCATAACCCACAATATTTTTAAAGCCTTCTAAAATAGGCGAAATCGCTTTTGCCAGCTCAATCATGCTTGCTTGAGGAAACCATGATTTTTGTTTTGGCATTACCCCAATAACATTATATTGGTATTTAATTAGGGACTTTTCAGCATTGATAGATAAGCCACTCGCTCGGGTAATCAAATCGCCAAAAGAGAGAACTAATGTATTAGAATCGCCTGGTAAAAAAATGGCTCTAATGTGTTCGTCTTCAAAAATAATTTGCTTATCCATGCTCACACCGAAAGAAAATTTACTCCCACATACAACGTCAAAAATGAAACAAAATAGGTGTTTTGCCAATTTATGATTGCGGAGTATCTTATTTTATAGATGCCAGTCAGATTAAAAAGCGCAAAATATGACACAATCCTTACATCCTGCCGCTCAAAAAGGCTTCAGTTCAGCTGCTGAACTATATCAGCAAGTTAGACCCAATTATCCCGCAGAAATAGTAAGTTGGCTGCAAAATTGCCTACAAATACAGGAAAACTCTACTGTTATTGACCTTGGATCGGGTACTGGCAAATTCTTACCCTACTTAAAACAAACACATGCAGATGTTATTGCAGTTGAGCCAATTGGCGAGATGTTACAGCAGCTCCAACAAGTTTATTCTGATATCAAAACATTACAGGCTTTTAGCAATTCAATTCCTGTAGCAGACCATATAATTGATGCCATTATTTGTGCGCAATCTTTTCACTGGTTTGATAACCTTGATACCTTAACAGAAATGTATAGGGTCTTAAAACCGCAAGGACATTTAGGACTCGTTTGGAATCAACGCGACGAACGTACGGACTGGGTAAAAGCCTTAGCTGATTTTTTACTCTCACTTGAAGGAGACACGCCGCGTTACCATAGTGAAAAGTGGAAACGTGTGTTTGAACAACAAGATTTATTCGTGTTTGATAGTCTACAAACATTTACACAATCGCAATGTGGTCCTGTCGAACAAGTCGTAAGTAAACGTTTACTCTCTACGAGTTTTATTGCTGCAATGACTGAAAAAGATCAGTTACAACTCAAAGCACAGTTTGAAAAAATTGTTTATGATTTTACGGGATTAGGTCCTCAAGATCAGATTCATTTTCCATATGTTACGTATGCATATCACTTTCAGAAAAGTACGTTAGCCGTTAAATAATTAGTGAATAGGTTTGGTTGAAAGTTATGAAGAAGAAAACACCTCAAATCATATTAATGTCTTTGCTTTGCTCTGGCCTATTTCTTACTGCCTGTAAAAAAGCGGATGAGCCTGCTAAGACGGAGCAACCTTCTGCCACCTCGTCTACCGATCAGGTTTTAGAAAAACTAAATGAAAGACCAGTTAAGACATTCCCTGCCACTGCTGAGGACGCACACGATATTGCGCTATTAGAAGATTATGACCGTCGCTTTACAGAAATGAGTGACGAGATGGAAAGCGAATTAGCAAAAATGCATGAAGCTGGAACTCTGACTACAGAGTTTGAGCAACAACGTACTCTTGATCATGTCCGCTCTTCTCTGACCATGTTAAAAGATTTAGATTTAAAAACTGAGCAAGGCCGTTACATTCAGGGTTTATTTTATCAATATTGGGAAAACCAAGAAAAACATTTGAGTGATAATCAGGCTAATAAAGATGAACAGATCAACGATCTTGCTGACTATTTACAAGCGCAAAATCAATTGAAATATTGGAAAGCATCGCAACAGAAATAAATATTAAATTGCTTATAAAAAGCCTTCATGAATATGAAGGCTTTTTTAAAATTATATATTTTGTTTTTCAACCCAATGAATTGCCTGAACGCGGAATAATTCACATGCTCCATCGCCTGTATCGGTTGGCGTAAGAGACGATTTCCAGACTAAATTTTTGTCCTTAATTTCGACAAGGTCACCTTTAAGATAGACCAGATCACCACGTTTAACGTGTTTAATCTGTTCTGCAATTTTCGGGTTTGCAGGAATGATATGCATGTTAGACACCATTTGCATAGCTTGCTCTGCTGGAACAGGTAATTTAGGAATTTTCCAGTTTAAATAACGGTCATATTGTTTCACTGAAATATGACGTGCAATTTCAGGCTGTGCAAACAATCCCCAACTTACGGCATAGTCGATAGGAGAAAATTTAGCTTGTTCATCATTTTGATAAACTTTTGAGCCCAAGATTCTGAAATTTCCTTGAAAAGGTTGTAATACAGAAATAGATTGATCTTTTTCTATGGGACTCAAACCATTGGCAATATTATATTCACTTGAGGTCGATGCAAATGCTGAACTCATGCCAATAGCAGCTAAAAAGCCCATCATCAAACGTTGTTTTTTCATCGCGTTACACCTCAAATATTGCTAGATCAAAGTGAATAGATCTTCAATTTATAATAGCTTTAAGCGATGAAAAAAATATCGAAATTTAGTAACAATACAGATCAATTTCGTCTATTTTTGTGCTGAATTAAACAGCTTATTAGTCTTCAAAATCTATTCGCAAAGTTTCAAAACGAACTCTACCTTGTTGGACCGCTTGTGCAATCGCCTGTTGACCTTTCGTCAGTCTAGCCCCACCGCTTTTTACATCGAGTAGAATAATATTGATGTCTTCTGCTGTCCCATCACCATCGCGGAAATCGGTATATCCATCAAAGATAATATAGTCCACTGGATCGCCCATGAATTTTGCATCACTGGGTAAATATTGAAATTCAGGTAAAACCGGGGCAAATTGTTCTGCCATTTTTCCTTTCAACACTGCACGGCTTGTATTTACACTTCTCTTTTGTGCTTGAGTGAGGGCTTGTTGATGCTCTAGTTCAAGTTCAGCAATATATTGCTCATATTCAGCCTTAATTCGTCCATTGCGAGTATTTGATAAAATAAGAGTAGTGATAATGATGCCAATTCCAGCACCAATAAGCATGGCAAGCCATACAGACATAAACTTTCCTTAAAAAGTGCGAATTAAGATTACAGATCTAATCATATCTAAAATAACGAAACAGCTTAAACTTTTGTCAAATGTGGTCATCTCCTTCACATAAAAAGATGCTAAGGTATAAAACATAAACAAATGTGCTGCTGAAAATAATTGGATTTATGAAAACGATACTTATTGCAAATCAAAAGGGCGGATGCGGAAAAACCATGACGGCCATTACGTTGGCAACAGCATTGGCACAAAAAGGATATAAAGTAGCATTAGCAGATTCTGACAATCAAAAATCGGCTTTACAGTGGTTAAAACAGCGCCCCGATGGTGTCGCAAAAATTCAAAGCCTCGACTGGCGTCATGAAAAATCAATTGGTGACGCACCAAAAAATCTGGATTATTTAATTATTGATGCACCAGGTGCTCTTTCAGGCGAGCATGCTGAACAGCTTATTAGTGAAGCTCACGCCATTATTACCCCACTTCAGCCATCATTTTTTGATATAGACAGTACTCGCCGCTTTTTAAAGCATTTACAAGATATTAAACGTATTCGTAAAGGCAAAGTTCAGATTTTACTGCTTGCAAATCGCGTCAAACCCAATAGTGCTAGTTCAAAAGACATTCAACAGTTTTTTGAAAAAATTGAGCAAGAACCTGTTGCCTGGATTGCGGAACGCACTGCATATGGCAGCTTGGCAATGCAAGGTTTAAGCATTTTCGATAAGCCACAAAAAAACTTTATTACGATTCAAAATCAATGGCAACCAGTTCTAAATAAATTAATTGAAGATAAAGCTGAGTGGTTTTAAAGGAATTTTAGCACTGAAACTGAATGTATAAGGTTCTTTACATTAGGATCCTAAAATTTGCCTCAGGTTATTTTTCAGTTAAGATGACTTTATTCTATGTAGAAAATTAGAGAAATATTGTTCGTGCATCCATACGCTCCTAATTTACAGCGCGTTTTATTGTTTGGGCTGTTTTTTATTTTAATTTTTTTGGGATTTAATATCCTGAAATACTTTATTGTTCCTGTACTTTGGGCTGCCATCATTGCTTATATGACTTGGCCTATTTATTTAAGAATTCAACGTTTTTTTGGAGAAAGCCGTAATACTTTAAATGCAACACTCATGATTAGCTTGGTCATTTTGGTTGTGGGCGTTCCTTTTACATGCGCTATTTTTATTTTGCAGCATGAAGGACGCAATTTATATTTTGACTTACAACGTCAGGTTTTTTCAGGCCATTTAAGTGTTCCTGATTTTATCCGGAATCTTCCTTTTATAGGAAAAGAAATCTCTCGCACACTCAATGAATTAAATAATGATCCTAATAGCACGATTCAAAATATCGCAGCTTGGGTACAAAGCCATTTAAGTTATGGTCGTGTGTTGCTCGGTGAAATTAGTAAAAATGTTGTCAAACTCGGCTTTGCGGTATTTAGCCTATTTTTCTTCTATCGTGATGGACAACTGATTTTATCTCAGGTGAGTAAAGCTTTAGAAATGGTGATTGGCCCTCGTATTCATCATTATCTTGATACGATTTCCGAGACAACTCGTGCAGTCGTGTATGGCGTGGGTTTAACTGCAATTGCTCAAGCTGTTTTAGCTGGTTTAAGTTACTTCGTAGCAGGTGTACCAAACCCTATGGTACTCACTATTGCTACTTTCTTATTGGCTTTAATTCCATTTGGTACTCCAATTTCTTATTTAGGCGTTGGCTTATGGTTGTTCTCTCAAGGTCAAACCATGGAAGCAATTGGCGTGGTTGTGTGGGGTGTAGTGATTGTCAGCAGTTCAGATAATGTTATTCGTCCACTGGTGATTTCTGGTGCTACCAAAATTCCATTCTTATTAATTATGTTCGGTGTATTAGGTGGTATTGCAAGTTTTGGATTGGTAGGTCTATTTATTGGTCCTGTCATTTTGGCTATTTTGCTAGCAATTTGGCGTGAATGGTTACATGAAACGATTGAACCAGAACCTATGCCAAAAACCACTATGATTTATGATTCTGATCATGAATCTTCAACTGATAAAGAGTGACATCGCTATTTAATTTAAAAATGTTTCTAGATACAAATTAACTATTTAAATTAACTTGTAGGTTAAACCTGCGTTTGTTTGAATCAAACGATCATACATATTTATAAGGACATCCAATTATGCAGATGTTTAATAAAATTGGCGCGGTCTGCGCGCTTACGGCTCTTTTTACGGTTGGCTGTAGTTCGGTAACAAAAACTGTTTCTGATACAGCTCAAGCATTAACCACAATGCATACAAAAAAAGTGGTTGATGTAAATGAAGTAACTGCTAACGGTATAGGTAAAAAAATTGGTACGGTTAGCTTCCAAGATAGCGATAAAGGTTTAATTATTACCCCAGCCCTTGCTGACTTACCAAGCGGTACTCGTGGTTTCCATATTCATGAAAATGGTTCTTGTGCACCTGCTGTAAAAGATGGAAAACCTGGTGCGGCTTTAGCTGCGGGTAGTCACTATAACCCGAACCAAGCACCTCATCATGGTACACCAACCACAGGCCATCTCGGTGATCTACCTGCCTTGGTGGTCGATAACACAGGTGTTGCAACAACAGCTGTGATCGCACCTCGATTAAAACTTGCTGACATTCAAGGTCGAGCTATTATGATCCACGCGGGTGGCGACAATTACTCAGACTCACCTCAACCTCTTGGCGGTGGCGGAGCACGAATTGCGTGTGGCGTGATTAAATAATTGATGTCTTTTTTAAATTGTGGGTATCTAAAAAGATATCCACAATTTTGCTAATTTTTTAATCATTACAACTTGGTCTAAGCATAATAAAATCTTAAAAATTGACTGACTTTTGTAGATAAAAAGAATAATATTTTTGAAGTAATAAAAATTTAAAGTTCCATACTGCTTTCTCACGTATTCTCTAAGTTAGAACAAAAGCCGTGAATTATCTGACCCAATTAATTAATAGCTTTAAGACAAACTCTATTTTAATTTATTGCCTGCAAATTTTGATTGTACTCACAGGCACAACTTTAGGTTTGCTTTGGTTAGGACATAACGAGCTAATTGTTCCAGTCACTTTAGGAGCAATTGCAGCAGCTTTAACGGACTTTGATGATCGTTTAAGTATTCGATTACGTAACTTGGCCTATGTCTGCCTGCTCTTTTTTACAGTCAGCAGTATCCTTGGCTTTTTAGCTCCCTACAAAATTTTCTTTATTTTATATCTCTCAATCTCAAGTGCTTTTTTTATTTTACTAGGAGCCTTAGGGCAACGTTATGCCACGATTTCTTTTGGCACAATTTTGCTCTCCATTTATAGCATGTTCGGGGTAGGTGAATATGTACATTGGTATCAACAACCTACCTATTTTGTGTATGGTGCTCTCTGGTACGGTTTAACTTCTATTTTATTTTTTATTATTAAACCTACCCTTCCCTTACAAGACAAACTCTCACAAATCTTTCAAGAAATTTCTGCATTACTGCAAGCTAAAGCACGTTTGTTTGATCCTGACAATAAAGAGAATGTAGAACAGCTTTTATATGAACTATCCTTACAAAATACGCAAGTTGCTCAAAGTCTTAATCAAATCCGCAGCTCCTTGCTTACTCGATTGAAAGCTTCGAGGGTGAGTAATAGAAGTATCTATTGGCTAAACCTGTATTTTTTCGCCCGTGATATTCACGAGCAAGCGACTTCAAATTATTTACATTACGAACATATTCAACAGAATTTTAGCCGCAGTGATCTTATTTTCCGTTTCCAAAAAAACCTACGACTACAAGCGCAAGCATGCCAAAAATTAGCTCAATGTATTTTATATAACCAGCCATTTCAGCCTTCGCAAGAAAGTCAAACCGTATTAGGACATTTGGAAAGTTCTTTAAAAGACTGGATACAACAACATCCACAAAATTTTGAAGTTAAAAATTTAAAACTTATTTTTGATAATTTAAAAGGAATGCATGAACAGTTTGAACAACTGCAATATGCCCAACCTGTTCCTGAAAATAACACTCAAACAAGACAAGAACACTTAAATTTACTTGATGATGATATTCAAGGATTTTCAGATCTTATCTTAAAACTTCGGCAGCAACTTACGCCGCAGTCAGCCCTGTTTAGACACGCTATACGAATTGCTGTCGTTTTCGCGGTAGGTTATGCGATTTCATTATTACCCTTTGCACAGCATGGTTATTGGATTTTGCTCACTAGCTTATTTGTCTGTCAGATTACTTATTTTGCGACTAAAAGCCGTCTTAAACTAAGAACTATTGGTACTTTGCTCGGCGTTTTATTAGGCGTACCTATTTTATATTTTGTTCCAAGTATTGAAGGCCAGCTCATTCTTACCATTATTTGTGGAGTTAGCTTTTTCTACTTACGCCAGAAGAAATATGCCCTAGCAACACTGATGGCAACCTTAATGGTATTGCTCATTTTTAACTTAAAAGGCGCAGGTTACAGCATTATTTTACCTCGCCTAATCGATACCTTATTAGGCTGTTTGATTGCATGGCTTGCCGTAAACTTTATTTGGCCCGACTGGAACTTCCGTAATATTCCAAACAATATTAAGAAAAGTAGCAAAGCCACCTTAGATTATTTCAATGTGATTGTTGAACAATATCAATATGGAAAAAAGCAGGATATAGAGTACCGCCGAATTCGTCGTGCTGCGCATAATGCTCAAATCGAGCTATCAAATATGATCTCGAGTTTAAGTGCCGAACCGAACCCTAACCCTCAACTCATCCATTATGCTTTTCGTTATCTGGTCTATAGCCACAGCCAACTGAGTTACGTAGCAGCGTTAGGAAGTCAGCGTCAAAAAATTGATGATGAGCAGATTTTGCAATTATTGTTACGCTGCCAGCAAATGATAAGCCAGAGTGTTCTTGAGCAATCACTTCCCAATCCGAAGCTTATTGAACAAATCTTACAAGAAATTCAAAGCATAACTGCACATGAACACCTTTCCGAAAAATATATATTAGTCTTGAAACAAATCACTTTATTGTTAGAAACCTTGCCTGAACTATTAACACTTAAAGGCAAGCTTTTAGAACAAGAAATGATGTAAAACTAAAAAAAATACCGGAATATTGATTCCGGTATTTTTAATTTAATCATTTCCTTCGAGCTTTCTTTCTTGCATTTCCTGCTTTAGAGCAATTCGCGGTTGGCTAAACCAAAGAGCAATAAAGGTAAATGCAGATAATGCAAAAGCCCATAAATGAAATTGTGTATAGAGGTAACGTACTAGCTCAATCATTGCAAAGAAACTCATCATCAACAACATCGAAACTGCTGCGGCAACTGTTCCTTTTGATACTTCAGATGACATGAGAGCAAAACGATATAAGACTGAGAAACTAATCCCTTCACCAAAACAAATCAGAGTCATACCTGTAAGCAAACAAGGTATGAGATAGGTTTGCCACATCACACCCAAGATTAAAATGAGTGTACCCAACAGCATAATAGGCAAACCCATCATGACCGTTTTCCCTAAAGCCAAACGGTCAATAATTTTAATTAAGACGATGTTACCTACAATTAAACCCAAAAATACAGGGAATTGAGCTAAACCATATTGCACACTGGTAAGTTTTAATTCATCTACTAAAATGATTGGAGATAAAGCAATCCATAACATTAAAGGCATGCCCACTAAGGGTAATGCAAGGCTTAGACCTAAAAAACGGCGGTTGGTAAACACCTTCTTAAAGTCATCAAAAAGATAACTAAAGGGTTGCTTGGTTACACTCGCTTGCTGACTTGGCATCTGTTTTTTCAAACCGATCCAGCTGAGTAATGCCAATACAGCGATGGCGACAAAACCCCAATGCCAAGACACATAATCAATTAAGAAAGCACCAAGTACAGGTCCGAGCAAGGGTGCAAGTAACGAGATATTCGCCATGAGTGCCATGACTTTAATCGCATCACGCTCAGCAAAACTCTCTTGAATGGCCGCATAACCAACAGCTGAAATTACAGTTAAGCCAATTCCCTGCAAAAATCTTAAAGCTAGAAATTGCTCGATTTGCGTCGTCAGTAAAATTAAAAAACAGCATAGAGCAAAAAATAAAACTCCTGCTAATAGTACTTTTTTACGTCCGAGCCGGTCCGACAAAGGCCCCAGCAACCATGCAACTGTGGCGCCACCTAATAAATAAAATGACATTGAAGAGGGTGCCCAAGTTGCACTCACCCCAAAATCTTCAGTAATTGCCAACATGGCTGGCTGAATCAAGTCATTACCAATATAAACCGCAAATTCAAATAGCACTAAAGCTAAAGGAAACATCAACGTTGTACGGTTCAACGTTGTCGTTTGAATATTTTTCATGAGTTTTACACTTCAAAATAGCGGCCATATGTCTCTATGACTATCTAAAAAATAAGATGTAGTCATGACGATGACATGTATGGTCAATCAATCTTTAGTTAAGTTGTTATATGCCGTGAGAGTGCATGTTTAGAATGTGAAACACCGTATTCACAGGGTGTCTAAAACGAGAAAAAATGTATGACGTGAGATTCGGTAATTTTTACCAATCGGCACAATTGCCGAGCGCAACAATAGCATTTTTTAAATTGATCAGCAATCATGCAATTTCAAGAAATTCAAATTTCAATTTTTGCCCTAAAAAACTAAAAACTTCTGTTGTGTACAAAATCAAAGTTATCCACATATTCGATAAAAAATTAAACATTAAGGACAAGGGTTAACTTGAAAGTCTGTGGTTTCCTCCCCTTTTGTACATTGATAGCTTTGCTTTTTATTCACAATTTTCCAAACTTGCTGATCTCGTTTTAATAAATATTCAGTACGTGTTTTCGAGACAGCATCTGGACTAGGCTCTGTTTGTAAAATAGTAACTTGCGCATTGGAAGGATCATCTGCAGCATTCATTTGCTGCGAAATATCTAAATTGCTTGCATCATTTAAAAGATCTGGTTGATCAAGTAATACAGCCTGTATCGGACTATCAGCAAGTTGAGTCGAAGAATTTTGAGGCGGAGCACAAGCCGTTAATATGCTTAAGCTGAAAATAATCAACAAACAATTTTTTTTCATTATCCTTCCCCTCTATTTACTCAAAATTAATGCTAAAACGAATAAGCTGTTTTTTCCTTTGAACTTTGTAAACATCCATAAGATGAGTGATATGAATGAGATAGGAAGTTTTTAAAAAGAAAAATCTTAATAATTGTTGATTTTTAATCAATAATATTTTTCCAATTCATGCATTTTTCTACAACAGTAAATCCCATAGAGTATGTCTCAAATACAGGAATTTAATGAGAGCAACTTCCATGAGTAAGATTTTAGTGATTAATGGCGCTAAACAATTTGCCCATTCAAACGGTGAATTAAATGACACATTAACCACCCTCGCAACTACACATCTCACGGAACTCGGACACGAAGTTCAAGTCACTCGTGCAGACAGCAATTATGATGCTGAAAGTGAAGTTGAAAAATACTTGTGGGCAGATGTCGTTATCTATCAAATGCCAGGCTGGTGGATGGGTGCACCTTGGACAGTCAAAAAATATATTGATGATGTGTTTACCACAGGCCATGGTTCCCTTTATGCAAGTGATGGCCGTAGCCGTTCTGATGCCTCAAAAAAATATGGTTCAGGTGGTTTAATTCATGACAAAAAATATATGCTATCACTCACCTGGAATGCACCGATGGAAGCATTTGACGATGCAGATCAGTTCTTCCATGGCATAGGGGTAGACGGCGTTTATTTACCATTTCATAAGGCCAATCAATTCTTAGGCATGACTACATTACCTACTTTTATTGTAAACGACGTGATTAAAATGCCTGACGTTGATAGTTATATTGAAGAATATAAAGCACACTTAAATACTGTATTTGCAGCAGCCTAATAAGGAGAAATCCATGCTAACCATTATTGCGGAAATTCGTACTCAATCAGGCGGACAACATCGCCAGAATGTATTGGATGCCTTTCAAAAAATCATTCCCACTGTTTTAGCAGAAGATGGTTGCCATGGTTATGAACCTTTAGTTGATCACAAGCCAAGTGCGAGCTTTCAGACTCAAGATCCTGACACAATTGTCATGTTGGAAAAATGGGAAAGTGTGGCTCACCTTGAAGCACATTTAGCTACTCCGCATATGCAAGCACATCACGCAGCAGTTAAAGATGATGTTATTGATGTCAAAATTAAAATTTTAGAAAGCGGCGTATAATTTATTTAGACCATAAAAAAAGACGATATATTTATCGTCTTTTTTATTTTTAAGAACAAAGCTGCGTTTGAAAGCCTCTAGAGCCTTTCCCTCTCGCGCATTGATAGCTCTTTTGTTTATTTTGTAATTGCCACTTTTCATCAATCAATTTAAATGAATATTCTGTTCGGATTGCAGAAACAGAATCATCCATTAAACCAGTTTGAATCACGGTAATACGGGAAACTGTTGGAGATTCTACACGGTTAAATACTTGCTGAACTGAGGTATTGTTATGCTCTTTTACGATCTCTGGTTGAGCTTTAAGTACTTGTTGCATTGGGGTTTCAGAAGCCACAAAAGGAATTAGTTTACTGGTGGTCGCACAGCCAGTAAAAAGTCCCGCACAAAGCGCTGAAATTAAAAATAAACGTTGCATTTTTATCACCAAAAAACAAAAGCCATAGCTTTATGATGCTATGGCTTTGTCGGTTACTCTGTAGAAACTATGTAGCTCTACAAAATAGATCTAACTTAAAGATCAAATAATTTACCTGGGTTCATCAAACCATTTGGGTCAAATACTTTTTTCAATGCCTTCATATATTCAATTTCTTCAGGCGAACGTGAATATTCCAAATATGGCTTTTTCGTCATACCGACACCATGTTCAGCAGAGATTGAACCATCGTATTTTTTCACGGTATCAAACACATATTTATTCACAACCTGACACTTCGCAAAGAACTCATCTTTGGTTAAGTTTTCAGGTTTTAAAATATTTAAGTGCAAGTTACCGTCACCGATATGACCAAACCAGCAAATTTCAAAGTCTGGGTAGTTTTCTTGAACAATCGCATCAATCTCACGAATAAATGCAGGCACGTGAGTAATTAACACTGAAATATCATTTTTGTATGGAATAAACGGCGCGATAGATTCAGAAATATCTTCACGTAAACGCCATAAACTTTCTACTTGGTCAAGGCTCTGGCTCATTACACCATCAAGTACCCAACCTTGCTCCATGCAATGCTCGAAAATCTCCATTGCTTTATCGATAATCGGCTCGTATGGCGCTTCAAACTCAAGCAATACATAGAACGGGCATTCAGTTTCGAATGGACGTTGTACATGACCATTATTTAAAACTTTTTGCATTGCAAGTTCACCAAAGAACTCAAATGCAGTTAAATCGATATCTTTTTGGAATGCATGTAGTACAGGCATTACTGCATCAAAGTCAGGAACACCTAAAACTAAAACTTGTAAGTTTTGTGGTTGACGCTCAAGTTTAATTTCTGCTTCAGTCACTAAACCTAAAGTACCCTCCCCACCAATAAACAAATGCTGTAATGCATAACCAGTTGCATTTTTGACCATGCCTTTGTTTAAACGTAAAATATCGCCTTTACCAGTCACTACGGTTAACCCAAGCACCCAGTTACGTGTCATGCCATATTTAATAACTTTAATACCACCGGCATTAGTACCGATATTACCGCCAATCTGGCTAGAACCTGCTGACGCAAAGTCCACTGGATAATACATGCCTTGTTCTTCTGCATAATTCTGCAATTGCTCAGTCACAACACCAGCTTGCACTCGAACCATACGATCTGCTGGGAAGAACTCAAGAATTTGGTTCATTTTATCCATGCTAATGACAATTTCACCATTGGTTGCTACCGCACCAGCAGAGAGACCAGTACGACCACCTGACGGTGTAATCGCGATATTAAATTGGTTCGCAAGCTTTACAACTGCCTGAACTTGTTCAGTCGTTGATGGAAAAACGATGACCGATGGGTTTGGATTAAAATGCTTGGTATGATCTTTACCCCAGTTTTCGAGACTATCAGCATCGGTTTTAATACGGTTTTCACCGACGATTGCTGTTAATTGGGTGAGTAACTCAGGTGTTAAAGCGACTGGAGCATTCATCGTTTGCAGACCTAGCAAGAAGTAAACTGTGGTGGGACTATGACCTTATATTTCTCAAGGTTTTCACCTGAGCAAAGCCATAATGTTCAAGGAACTCCTATATTCTACATGTATCCGCGCAAGCGATAAAGTTCAGAATAGAGATACAGTCACTACAAAACATGTTTAACGTAAATAAATACTTTCTATGGGGCTTTCAGAGAAAAATCGCATTTAAATAACAAACAAAGCGTATTTTTAAATGCGCGACAAGCCATAAACAGAAGTGATTAGACATAGATAAAATTGCCATAAGGCGATGGTATAAACGAAATATCTATAGCGCTGCCCAGTATGTTATTATACCGCCACCAAATTTGGCCTTTGTAGCGGAGCCGTAATGAGCCAACATCTTTCACTACCTAAAGATAAAATCCGTTTCCTTTTGTTAGAAGGCGTTCACCAAAACGCAGTCGATACTTTAAACGCTGCGGGTTACACCAATATTGACTATCGTAAAACTGCTCTTGAAGGCGAAGCGCTTAAAGAAGCAATTAAAGATGCTCACTTTATTGGTATTCGTTCGCGTACCCAATTGACTGAAGAAGTTTTCGAAGCTGCAAATAAATTGATCGCAGTAGGTTGTTTCTGTATCGGAACAAACCAAGTTGATCTTAAAGCAGCAATGGCACGTGGTATTCCTGTATTTAACGCACCGTATTCAAATACGCGTTCGGTTGCAGAGCTTGTACTTGCCCAAACGATTCTTCTTCTTCGCCGTGTTCCTGAAAAATCGGCAGCTTGTCATCGTGGTGGTTGGGACAAGTCTGCTGTCGGTTCTTTTGAAACTCGTGGCAAAACTTTAGGTATTGTGGGTTACGGTTCCATCGGTTCTCAACTTTCAGTTCTTGCTGAAAGTATGGGTATGCATGTCATTTATTATGATGCAGTAACTAAATTACCAATGGGTAATGCTCGCCAAGTTGGTTCTTTAGATGAGCTTTTAGCAACTGCAGATGTTGTGACTTTACATGTGCCAGATGTTCCATCTACACGCAACTTCTTCACTAAAGAACAATTTGCGAAAATGAAAGAAGGCGCGATTTTCTTAAATGCTGCACGTGGTACATGTGTAGTGATTGAAGATTTAGCTGATGCAATCAAATCTGGTCATATTGCTGGTGCAGCAGTTGACGTATTCCCGAAAGAGCCAAAAGCAAACGGTGAAGAATTCCAGTCTCCACTTCGCGGCTTAGACAACGTGATTTTAACTCCTCACGTTGGTGGTTCAACCATGGAAGCGCAAGCAAACATCGGTTTAGAAGTTGCAGAGAAATTTGTTGCTTACTCTGATAAAGGTATGACACTTTCTGCGGTTAACTTCCCAGAAATCGCATTACCATTGACAGCTGGCCAACACCGTTTATTGCACATCCACAAAAACGTGCCAGGTGTATTGTCTAAAATCAACAACTTGTTTGCTGAACAAGGTATCAACATTTCTGGTCAGTCACTTATGACTAAAGGCGACATCGGTTACCTCGTCATGGACGTTGACGCTTCTGCTTCTCACGAAGCTTTAGATATGTTGCATGAAGTTGAAGGTACAATTCGCGTGCGCGTATTGTTCTAATACGAACTGTAAATTTAAAAGCCACAGCTTTGTCTGTGGCTTTTTTATGGGCATTTACATTATCATGTGAAAAGTATACCAATCGATCAAATAATAAAATGTCCAGTTCGAACCAGAAATCTCAGCTGCATGCTTTGGGCTTTCTCATTCTCGCTATGTTAAGCGTACAAAGCAGTGCATCTTTAGCAAAAATTCTGTTTCAGAACTTTCCTGTGCTCACTGTCTCTGCAATGCGCTTATGTCTAGGTGCAATTATTCTTGCCATTATTTTCCAAATTTGGCGAATTAATTTTAGTCAGGTTCGCTGGAAAGCTATCTTGGCTTATGGATTTGCGCTGGCAGGAATGAACGCACTGTTTTATCTGTCGATCGAACGCTTACCAATTGGGATCGCGGTTGCTTTTGAGTTTATTGGTCCTTTAAGTGTGGCGTTATACCACGCACGCCAAAAATATGATTTTGTTTGGGTGAGCTTCGCAATTATTGGGCTGATTTTACTTTTCCCTTTCAATCAGGCCCATAGTTTAGATTGGATTGGGGTCTTATTTGCTGTTAGCGCAGGCGCTTGTTGGGCGCTTTATATTATTGCTGGGCAGAAACCTTCAGGTATTTCTGGTAATCACACGGTGTGTTTAGGAATGAGTGTGGGTGCATGTATCTTATTACCCATTACTCTGTTCTCAGGCTCAATTGGGCAAGTGATAGAACTTCCCTATCTTTTTTATTTTATCGGTTTAGCCATTTTAGCCAGTGCACTTCCGTTCTCATTAGAAATGTTGGCGCTGCGCAATTTGACACCTTTAAGCTTTGGAACATTGATGAGCCTAGAACCCGCAGTTGCAGCGCTATCTGGTTTTATCTTTTTAGGCGAATATCTGTTATGGAACCAATGGCTAGCACTTGCAACCATTATTACTGCTTCTGTTGGTTGCACCATAACCACCCAAAAAGCTCGCCAAGAACGTGAAAAAGCGGCAAGTTAATTTAATGATCTTTGCTAGTTAAAACTCAGTATTCGTTATAATTGACTCCTATTATTTTTTAAATATCAAATGAAGCGCTAAGGTTTTTCCCATGCAAAATCTTCCAATTATTGCTGTGCTGTATATGATTTTGTCGATGGTTTCTTATCAAATCAGCGCTTCATTTGCCAAGCAGCTCATTGCCACATTAGATCCGCTCACTGTCACAATTTTACGACTCTGTTTTGCAGCAGTTATTGTTGCCGTCATGTTTCGTTCATGGAAAATCTGGTCTCGCTTACCCTACTTAAAATGGCGTGATTTGTTGATGTACTGCGCATCTTTAGGGTTAATGAATATCCTATTTTATACTTCGCTCGGAAAATTACCCCAAGGTATTGCTGTTGGCTTAGAGTTTATTGGTCCATTAGGCCTTGCGCTTCTTTCTATTAAACAAAAGAGTGACTACATTTGGGTAGCGCTTGCCATGTTAGGTATTGCACTCATGGTACCTTGGCAAAACCCAGTTCAACATCATTTCTCGTATGTAGGTGCAGCTTGTGCCCTAGGAGCGGGCCTTTGCTGGGCCTTCTATATTTATTTTGGCCATAAAGTTGTGACTCAAAATATAGGGATGCACGCATTAACAATTGGAATTGGCGTATCTGCACTTGCATTACTACCAATTGGGATCTGGCATAATGCTCCTGCATTACTTGAGACACAGTACTGGGGTAAAGCATTACTTATTGCGGTTTTAGCAACTGCTATTCCCTATGCACTCGACTTAATGGCACTCAAACAACTCAATAAATTGACTTACGGTACTCTAACAAGTTTAGCACCAGCATTGGCAGCATTAACGGGTTTCTTATTACTTCACGAAGAAATCAGCACGCTGCAATGGGTGGCTTTGGCTTGTGTAATGCTGGCCTCGATTGGGGTTACTTTAAGAAGTACTAAAAAAGCTGCGTAGGTTTGCTCTACTGCTGCTTTTTATACTTTTTATATTCCTTTAAATATTTATTACCCAGCGTTTCTTTTTCACTGTCTTTCAGAATTTTTCCAGCTTGCTGGAAAAACTTATGCTCTTCTTCTTTTAAATGGTGATGGACTTTTTCACTCAACTGTTTTGCGGTTGCTAACCAGCTAGGGCTACTCATATCGGTTTTTTCAAGCTGTTCAACCAACTCATCCATTTCATGATGTTCGGATAAAGCATGTCTCGTAATATCCAAACCCACATCATCAAACATTAAAGGAATATAGAGATAACGGTCTTCAGCAACTGAATGGGCATAAAGTTCATTTTTTAATGCATCAAATAATTCTTTTCGTTCTTCGGTTAAACCATGTGTCTGGATTAATTGCTCAGAAAGGTTTCGTTGATTTTCATGGCTTTCTCTTAATGCTTCGAAAATATTCATTCTCTTCCTCATTTTTAGCTAAAAAATCTTTTTTATTTCAAGGTTTATCATACGTTGAAATTTATATTATTTAAGTAGCTTAAAATGAGACTATTTTTTACACAGTTTTCTTTCTAGTAAGTTTCTGTAATGATTTTTATATTTTCAATGAGGAAGGATACATAAAAAGTATGAACTGCTCCTTAAAATCAGCTCATACTTTTTTATCTTATTTAGCCTGGAACAAACATTTGGTAGCCCAAACGGCAAATTAGAATACTGACTAAAATTAAAAAGATAATACGGACAAAACCACTACCGTATTTAAGCGCGGTACGCACCCCAACAATAGAACCAAGCACGTTAGCTACCGCCATCATCAAACCAATATGCAAAATAGCGTGACCAGTTGGAATGAAGAAACTCAATGCAGCCAAGTTCGTCATAAAATTACCAATTTTTGACAAAGCTGAGGCATGTAAAAAATCAACTTGTAAAAAACGGATAAAGAAAAAGATAAAAAAGCTACCGGTACCCGGCCCAAAAATACCGTCATAAAAACCAATCGCCAAACTACCAATAGCAGCTAAAATTAACATTTTGTTGGTAATTTTTTGCTCTGTATGGACTTGACCAAAGTTCTTTTTAATTAAGGTATAAATAGCTATTACAATCAACATTACAAACACGAAAGGACGTAATACCGATTGGGGAATAAGTGACAAACAGGCCGCACCAGCAAAAGAACTAATCAGTGCACAAATGGCAATAACGGCTAAAAGCTTCCATTGCAACTTTACTCTTTTTGCAAAAGTATAAGCTGCAGATGCAGTACCAAAGATTGAAGATAATTTATTTGTACCAATAACCGTTGCAGTCTGCATGTTCGGAAAAGTACTCATGATACCGGGAATCTGGATGAGTCCGCCGCCACCTACAGCAGCATCAATTGCTCCCGCAGTAAACGCAAAAAAGATCAAACTAAGGATAACATCCCATTCCATGCCCATGCTCTATACTCTACATCTACTACAAATTTAAGATACGCTTAGGTACCAACCGTTTTTTATCGGTAATCTCAGCTAAGCCTAAACAGCGCTCACCCGAAAACACCAAAACTTCTGCTTCTGCAGAATGCTCAATATTGCTTTCCAAACCGTTGCAAAAATATTTTTCACGTCCTTCTGGAACTTGAATTTTTAGGAAATGGTCAACTGGAGCATAAACTGGAAGTAGCAAAGCTTCTCTTTGCTCTTCTGTTAAGCTTTCCAGATATTCAATGGTATAACTCGGAATAAGCTCAAAATGTCCTGTTTGAGTCCGGTTTAGCATCGTTAAATGCCCACCACAGCCAAGAGCCTCACCAATATCTTCACCGAGTACACGGATGTATGTCCCTTTAGAGCAGGTTACATCCAGAGTAATCGTATTTTCGGTAAATTCTAAGAGCTCTAAAGCATAAATTGTAACTGGGCGAGCTTCACGCTCAATCTCAATACCTTTTCGGGCAAGCTCATATAAGGGTCTGCCTTCTTTTTTCAAAGCCGAATACATGGGCGGAACTTGTTGAATATCACCTCTAAATTTCTCTAAGGTTTGTTCAATAAGCTCTTGGTTAAGAACAGGGACAGAACGTTCTTGTAAAATATCCCCTTCCACATCACCTGTTGTTGTGGTCTGCCCTAATCGAACAGTGGTTTGATAGCGCTTTGTGGAGTCCAGCAAATAATGTGAAAACTTGGTCGCTTCTCCCAAACAAATCGGGAGCAAACCTGTTGCCAACGGGTCTAAAGCTCCAGTATGACCTGCTTTTTGGGCGCGATATAACCAACGCACTTTTTGCAAAGCCGCATTTGAACTTAAGCCTAATGGTTTATTTAATAGAAATACACCACTGATATGGCGACGAGAAATTTTTTGATTTTTTGTCGTCATTTTTACTGGAACACAAAGCTAGAAAAAAGTGCCGACATGTTAGCAAATTCGGCAAGATATTTTCACAATATTTAGGTGCCTTTTCACTTATTTTGTGGCACATTAATGATCGAGTAAAAAAACAACAAATTAAAACTTAAGGAAGATATCTTTATGCAAGGAATGCAGAAGAAGGTATTGTGGTGCGTGCTCGGATTTTTTATTTTGAGCCTCATTGCATGTGTATATTGGTTAAGTCCTGATTCAAAAAATACATCAACTCAACTAAATCAGGATGAAGCTAAAACCTTAGCATCTACGCCTCAAACCTCTTTAAATTCAACGTTAAATGCAGATGCTTACCATAGTAAAAGTCAGCAAGATACCGAAGTGAACTGTCAGTTAAAAATTGATAGTTCCCAACATTTGGTTGTTAACAGTCAAACACGCGACTGCTTTGAGTATTTTATTACCCAATATGGAGAAAATAATTTAGAGCAAATCAAAAATCACTTTGGGAAATTTATTCAAGGACAATATTCTGAGCCCGCTCGCTCACAGATTATAGATTTATGGGACCGTTACTTAAAATATCGCGAACAACTGGCTCAAATTCAAACGCCTCCATCAAAACAACAAGATAAAAATTATTTTCAAAAGATTTTTAATTCAATTCGAGATTTAAGAAAACGTTTCTTCTCCGTCACAGAAATTGAAGGGCTTTTCTCAACCGAAGATATCTATCAGAACTACACGCTTGACCGTATGCAAATACTTGAGGACTCGTCTTTAAGCGAAATTGAAAAGGCACAAAAACTCAAAGAACGCTTTGAACAACTACCAGAAGACTGGCAACAGAACCTACAAGAACTCTCTAAACTTGATGATTTACATACACTGACCAAACAAATTAAAGCTCGTCATGGTTCAGCAGAAGAACTTAGACAAATGCGTACAGCACTCGTCGGAGCTGAAGCAACTCAAAGGCTAGAAACTTTAGATACACAGCGTAGTGCTTGGCAGCAGAGAGTCACAAGTTACTTGAGTGGACGAGATGAAATTATTAAAAGCAATATGAGTGATAGTGCTAAAAATCAAGCCATACAACAATTACGCCAACAACAATTTAACTCATCACAAGAACAATTAAGACTTCGAACTTTTGAGACGGTCCATGATCAGGGAGGTGAACTGCCATTTAATTATTAAGCCTTTTCTTTTAGGAATAGGCTAAACATTCACTAGCAGTAAGAAGCTGCTTTTCATACAAAATAAAAATAGTGAGTAAAAAATGAAAAGGAAGTTAATATTTTTTTGCGCTGCAATACTCTCAGGACTGAGTATTTCGGCGGCCCATGCCACAAATGCTGAACAAGTTAAAAACTCGTTCGTTTATTCATCTTACGCACAAACCAAATATCCATTGGTTTTTAACCATGGTATGGCAGGTTTTAACAGAGTTGGAACAGATACTCTTGGTCTCGATTACTGGTACCAAATTCTTCCTGATCTGGCACGTAATGGAGGAAATGTCTGGGCAACAAGGGTATCCCCTTTTAACTCAACAGAAGTGCGTGGAGAACAACTTGCCCAACAAGTAGAAGAAATTATTGCCATTACCGGTAAACCTAAAGTCAACTTAATCGGTCATAGCCATGGGGGCCCGACAATTCGCTATGTGGCCGGTATCATGCCAGAAAAAGTTGCCTCACTCACCACAATTGGTGCACCTCATAAGGGCTCACCAATGGCAGATGTCATCCTGAATGTCGAGGGTACTCCTCTATCTGGACTGGCAACGTTAGTAAACTGGTTTTCAGCAGCAATTACTTGGGCAGGAGGCCTAGATCCGACAAGCTATCCGCACGACTCTCTAGCTGGAGCTCATAGCTTATCTACACAAGGTTCAGCAAAATTTAATGCTCAGTTCCCAATGGGTATACCGAGCACTTCTTGTGGTGAAGGAGCATATCAAGAGAAAGGTATCTATATGTATTCTTTCTCAGGAAATAAAGCTCTCACCAACCCATTAGACCCATTTGATATTGCGCTAACTGGCAGTAGTTTAGTAGTCGATCCATTCGGTGATAATGATGGACTTGTTTCCCGATGCAGTGCCAAATTTGGTAAAACAATTCGTGATGATTACAACTGGAATCATTTAGATGAAGTGAACCAAGTACTTGGGGTACGTTCTATTTTTGCTTCCGATCCTGTCTCGGTTTACCGTCAACATGCCAACCGTTTGAAACTTCAAGGATTATAGTTTTTAAACAAAAAATGCGCCAAAAGGCGCATTTTTTTACTCGCTATAAGCTTACGCTTTACGAGCTGGTAATTTTTCACGAATACGTGCAGCTTTACCAGACAAGTCACGAAGGTAGTAAAGTTTAGCACGACGAACGTCACCACGACGTTTCACTTCGATTTTAGCAACAACTGGTGAGTGAGTTTGGAATACACGCTCAACACCAACACCGCTAGAAATTTTACGTACTGTGAACGCAGAGTTCAAACCACGGTTTTTCTTAGCGATTACAACACCTTCAAATGCTTGAAGACGTTCACGATCACCCTCTTTTACTTTTACTTGAACGATGACAGTGTCACCAGGAGCAAAAGCAGGGATATCAGATTTTAACTGTGCATTTTCAACAGCTTGAACTAAAGGATGTTTACCACTCATTGTGGGAATCTCCAATATGTGCGGAGTCAGAAGAGGTCTGAGATTCCGCTGGGGATAGAGGCTAAAGCGCATATCAACCCGTTTATCTTTCCCTTTACGACAATATGTCTATAAAGAGCCTTTAAATATACATAAAACTATTCATTAAATAGAATTATGCTTTAACTCGAAGCATTGCTTCTCGTTTCATACTCAGACAAACATGATTCATACATGTTTATCCTCATTGCAAAAGCATAGCTTTTGCCTTGCACTCGGGCAGTGATAATTAATCACTGCTATTCCCTCGTTCATCTTTTAGCCATTTCTTTTGCTGCTTAGTCAACTCAACCTTTTCAGCCAACTCCGGTCGGCGCTCTAGAGTTCGTTGATATCGCTGCAAAAAACGCCATTTTTCAATATTGCCATGATGTCCAGATTTTAATACCTCTGGCACATCCAGCCCTTCAAAATGATCAGGCTTTGTATATTGTGGACAATCTAAAAGACCATCAACAAAAGAATCTTGTACTGCTGATTGTTCATCTGACATTACATTCGGCAAACGGCGAATAATACTGTCAAGTAACACCATAGCGGGCAGTTCACCACCAGATAAAACATAATCACCAATTGACCATTCTTGATCAACATAATGCTGGATCAAACGTTCATCTACTCCCTCATAACGTCCACACAGTACGATTAAGCCGTCATAATCGACAAACTGCTGTACTGCCTTTTCATTTAAGGTTTTGCCTTGTGGGGACATATACACCACAGGGACATGAACATGTCCTGCTTGTGAGGCCAGCTGTTTGGCATGCGCAATTGCTTTCGCCAAAGGCTCAGCCATCATCACCATACCGGGACCACCACCAAATGGACGTTCGTCCACTCTTCTGTAGTTTCCCTCAGCAAAATCACGAGGATTAATACAAGTGACTTGTACAATATCTCGTTTTGCCGCACGTCCGCTGATGCCGTAGGCTGTAATCGCTTCAAACATTTCAGGAAAAAGCGTAATGACTGCAAAAAACATTACAGACTCCTCTATTTTCCTGCTGTATTAATCCTAAAAGGATTAATAATCTACGCCCCAATTGACGTAAATACGACCAGCTTCAAGATCAACACGTTGTACTACATCTTTGTGCCAAGGAATCATGCGTTCTTCTGAATCAATGCTGTCTGGGGTAGCGTGTACCACCATCACATCATTGGCTCCAGTTTCAAACAACTCATGAATTTTTCCTAAGTTTACTTCCTGTTCTTCTTCATCAAGACCTAACACTGTTAAGCCCTTTAAATCCGACCAGTAGTACTCATCTACATCTGCTTTTGGCAGTTGAGACTTAGCAATCCAGATATTAGCGCCAACCAAGCTTTCCGCTCCAGTGCGATCACTCACACCTTTCAACGCGACAACTAGGCCTTTGCCATGGGGTTTCCAACGTTTTACATCTATTGTTTGCCAACCGGCCTTGGTCTCAATGTACCAAGGCAGGTAGTCAAACATGTTGCTCATGGGTTCTGTATTTGAATACACCCAGAGCCACCCATTCAATCCATAAGCTGAACGTAACTGTCCAATCTGAATACGATCTTCGGGAACATTCTGTGTTGATGTCATGGGCTACCTACTACAAAAAATTATGCAGTAGCTTTTTTAGCTTGAGCAGCTAAAGAAGCAACACGTTCAGAAGGTTGAGCACCTTGAGAAACCCAGTGAGCAAAACGGTCTGCATCTAAACGAAGTTTTTCTGCTTGACCTTGTGCAGTCGGGTTAAAGAAACCGATACGCTCGATGAAACGACCATCACGTGCATTGCGGCTGTCAGTCACAACGATTTGATAGAATGGACGTTTTTTTGCGCCGCCACGTGCTAAACGAATAACAACCATGATAAAAGCCTTATAATTCTTACGGATTATCCCTGCGCCGACCATCGGCAACACTTCAAACCCCTTTCATAGAGGGCGACATTCTACGTGATTTTCGCCCTGAAAGAAAGATTATTTTTTGAGTTATCCGCAGTTTTGAATTTAAAATTACTCTAGCCAATTTGATGCAGCAGATAACGCACAATCAGTTGCACCTTTTGCCCAAAATTTTTGCCCTTGATCATTAAGACAAATGATCCCATCACCAGCTTGTGAACTAGTAGCAATAGGCGTAGCCGTTAACACCCAACTTGAATCAGTTATACTAGCAAAAGCCAAGTTATATAAGGCTTGGCCTTGTTGAGGACTTACACTAGAACCATAAATCGATGTAATAGTCGCATTCGATGGATAACGATTGTGAACTACTTTTTCTGCTTCTAATGTTTGGGCAATATTCATCATTTCAGATTGAACAGCTGTACGATGTCCTTTGCGTAAATACTGTAAATACGAAGGTGTAGCTATAGCTGCTAAAATTGCAATTATTGCGACTACAATCATGAGCTCTATTAAGGTAAAACCATTCTTCATTGCCAATTCTCACTATTTGTTTCACATACATTGCAAGTGACTGTTCCACCACAGTCATTATCAACAGCCGTAGCTGTTAAACTTTGGCAACGCAAACCTGAATTTTTAGCAATAAAATTAAAGTTTCTTGAATCTGTAGTTGTCGCTTTAATGACCCATGTTTGCCCATTCGCCGCACCATTCGTCAATAAATTTCCTGTCGTCGTATCATCACTAATTTCAATCGTATAACCGCCCCGTGGCAACGTTACAGATGTGGTGGTAAATCCTCTATAGGTAAAGTTCTTGGATTTATGCCGTTCCAATTGTTCTGCCAATTTTAGAATTTCACCTTTAGCAGCAGAAGCCGTCGCTCTACGGCTATAACTTTGATATGAAGGGATAGCAATCGAAGCAAAAATAGCGACAATCACGATGACAACCATGAGCTCAATCAAGGTAACACCCTGATTAAACCGCAGAATATAATATTTATTCATCAGTCATCCCTTAACGATAACGCTCATACCAACGCGTAGGAACTAAATGACTCGTACATTGCCACTGTCCAGTCCCTTGCTCATTACCAGACAGCTTTAATTTCCCACAACTATTAGTCGCAGGTGGGTTATCCTCCGTTGGTACAAATGTTACGCCACGAATACCGGAGCCAATAACATTTTCATTACATTCAGAAACTCCTACTGGACAGTTACTCCCAGTTTCAGTTTCAAACCCACTGTGATTTTCTTTATTTTGATCAATTGTTCCATCAGAATTAAGGCAGGCGCCAAATGGTAAACAGAACGTCTGCTGGTCAGTTTCACCGACTACACGTGGTAAACATGGGTCTGCCGCTACAATACCTGTTCCCTGTGGATCATAAACAGGCACAATTAAAGTCCCTGTAATTGCCATAGGCTCTTCAAAAGCTTTGAGACCTCCTTTAATACGGAAACTATTATTAGCTTTCTCTGTGCCATCGCTCATACTAGAAAGCGAGCGATACCAACCGTTTTGTCCCGTCCCCGTATTGGGAAAGAAAATCTGTGCTACTCGTGTTTCTCCAGATCGTAAAATTTGTGGATTTTTTCGAAGCGTTGATCGAGTAATATCTTTCGTTTCAAGTTGGCTATCCGTTAAAGACATTAAATTCTTTTTAATAAAATCTTTGTCGATAATTCCATAGATGTTGTTTACAGGTCTTCCGCTTAATGCTGTGCTTGGTGACATCCCCTCACGACCTGTAAGTGGATAAACATCTAACGGTGTACTACGGTCACCTGACGCAATACCTACAGTAATAAAAGTGCGGATTCCATAATCGTGAATTGTCACTGTTGGCGGTTCATAAAAACGCGGCGCATTCCCAGCTGTATAGTCGTTCGAGCTATCATAAGTAGCATCATTCGTTGCCAAATTGGCTAATCGAACAACTCGAACCCCGAAACTGCTATAAGTCGAATTTGTTTTGGTCTGGTTATTATTAAGATCGATACGGAAAACTTGTCCACCTAAATCGCCAAAATATAAATGGTCTACTAAACCATCAGCATCTCGATCTAAGGTACTAATACGACTCACAATACTGTGCTTCATATTAGAGTTATCTACACTAGAGCCTGTATCACTAGTCCACCATAAGCGTTCCCCAGTTTTAGCATCAATAATATAGACAGCGTTTCCTTTTGCTTTTCCATTCGTAAAGCAAGAGTTACTCAAGGTAATATTCGGGTTTTCATAACATTGGTCGTAGCCACCACCAACAATCATGACCCGTTTAATCATCCCGTTATAACGTATATTTGCAAGTACAGGTTTAGACCAACTCTGCCCCATACGACTATAATCAGTTTGGTCTGCACCTACTCTAAAGAGGAGCTTAGGTGAAGCAGGATTTAAGACATTTAAGCCATAATAACTGCTGCCCCCCATTCGCATGCCACCATAAATATTCATTTGCTTTGCAATCACTTTTGATACTGCTGAGCTACCACCTCCCGTTGTAGTAATACTATATGCAGGGTCGGATACCCAAGCTCCATCCATACCGTGTGCAGGTGCTGTAGCATCACTTTGACCAACAACTAAAGCTTTTGAAGCGACTGGATCATTTAAAATATCGGCAGGAACGAAAGCCATTTGTTCTATACCAGTTGAAGCATCCACAATATGCAGACCACCTTCCATCGTTCCATAGAGAATGGATTGTTCACGCGCAGATGTTAAATTCCCATTTTCATCTAATGTTCCATTATAGGTAAGCTGTACCGGTAAAGAATGAATACTACCGCCCATCGATAAATATGGTTCATTCGATGTAACTAATGACGAAGGTAAAGACGTAGCGCTAATATCAGTTGAATAACCTAGATAATTTAATATTTTTAACTTCAAGCTAATCGGGAAAGCTTTTAAAATATCTTGTCCAGTTGATGCATTAAATTTTCCTAAAACATAACTTGCTGTATTAGCCACACTATCAAAAGGATTAGTTCCTTCTGGTGGAGCAGCTGGAATTTTTAGCAAATTAGTTCCAGAAGTTGATAGCTTCGTTAAGCTACCATCCGCTGCAACAGCGGAAACATCAGTAAATAAGTTGCGGATTTTAGTTTGTACTGCGTAATAATATTTTGTGATATTTCCTTCTTCATCACGTGTTTCATTTTGTCCAACAATTGGTAAAGGCACCTTCGAATAAGCCCCACCAAAAAAGACTTTACCTCCATCATTATAAGTAGAGCTATTCCAATAATCTTTTGTACCCGTTCTAAAAGCCCCAGTTGCGTTGTAAACCAACCCACCAGTATTAGCTTCAAAAGCACCAGCATTTGTTCCCGATAAAACAACATGGTATTTCTTTAAATTTCCTCGCCATGTTAAGTAGGTGTTAGCCGGATTTGGCTCAAAAGCACGTAAGTAACCATATTCCTGTAAATTTTTAGGATTCAGTGCATCATAAGGAACTGAGATAGCACCTGTAGTTAAGGGTTCTAAAGGAACTTTATCTAAGTTATTAATAAATGCGATAACGCTATCTGTTACACCTTGCGCACTTTGGGTAGGGTAAAAACCTCCATTTCCATAACCAGGTGCAGCGACCGCATTTGTGGTCTGATTCGGCGAACAATTATCATCACTTTTACGATCAGATTGGGTTCTCGAACTCAAACGACAGGCATTTTTTACATCAGAAGAACTTAAACTAGAAAAGTCACTACCAAAACCCACAAATGCTGTTTGAATAGAAACTCTGGCAGGATTCTTTGTTTTATCAAATAGTCGTTTTGCAAACTCCCCCATACAGGCCCAACCAGAGTCTGCTGTAGTGTTAGATAAACCTCCAGAACAATTAAAATCAGCTCCAAAAGTACTACCTAAAGCAGTCGACATGACACTTGCCGAACGTGTATTTGTTGTATTGTTCGGCTCACCATCTGATAAAAAGTAAATACCCTGCCCATCACAGCTTTGACGATTGGCCACCGCAGGCAAAGGAGATTGGTAAATGGCATTTAAGTTAGAAGCATTTCTATCTACAACAATATTTGGATTGCTCGTCGTATCATTTGTTTTTGATTTTGGAATGCCACTATCTGCATTTGCTATCGCATAGTTAAAAGTAGTGTAGTAATAAGTATAAGAATAGGTCCAATCCGATGAAGTATCATAAGCAGTTGCCGTATCCACACCCGGATTAGAGGTTGACCAGTTACTCCAATAGTTACTAGAGCGGCATGGTTGCCATAGATTTGCCGTATCAATTTGTGAATCGCGATAACTGGTACAATATGAATATTCCGTTCTATTATCAGATTTTCGCACACGCTTTATATAGCTATCTTTTCGAATAGCATAATTCGCCTCTGAATAGGTCGTTGTACCCATCAAATAAGCAGCAGCTTCTGCATAAGCATGCGCTGAAGGTGTTGACCCACCAGCAGTTAAATTTGCAACGGCCTGTTTTAATTTATAACGCTGAGAACCTACCGTATTTAAAGTACTCGCATCTCCTAAAGGAGCAGCAGCCACCAAAATTTGTCCACTTCGGCTATCACCATTGGCAGAGAAATTCCCCAAGCCCACACGAGTATCATTTAAAACAGGATTATTGCTGGCTAAAAAAGCATTCATACCATTTTTAAGCATAGCCAGACGGTTTTCACCATAACTATTGTTGGTCAT
Organism: Acinetobacter sp. P1(2023); assembly: GCF_028367635.1. Classification (NCBI taxonomy): domain Bacteria; kingdom Pseudomonadati; phylum Pseudomonadota; class Gammaproteobacteria; order Moraxellales; family Moraxellaceae; genus Acinetobacter; species Acinetobacter sp. P1(2023). The sequence goes on along the minus strand of NZ_JAQNDD010000009.1, from coordinate 48,529 downwards.
ACTTCCTGATGTATCCAACATCATCACAATGGTTTTTTTACCCGCTATAGGTGAAGCATAAATTTGTAAATCACTTGCCTGCACCACAGAGCTTGTCATCAACCATGTAAAAGCAACCGAACTCGAACAGATGGCATACCATAAATTATTTGGCTTAAAATTCTTCAATTTTAGTTTCACGATATTCCCCATTATGAACCCGGTGCCGTAATTTGAGTGAGCTTATTGGTATAGTTAAATTCTTGAACTTGAGTACTAAAAGGCACGTTATGATTTGCTAAACACTCCGCTAATGTTTGTTTAGCCGTTAAAGCGATATCAAAATTGTCGCTAATTTTTGCTGAACTCGTGCTTAAGCAATCTCTTTGTAAAGTTTCGATAGAAGTGGAAGCATAGGCTGGTAAAAAAGCTGTTGTAATCACTCGAATACGCTGCGTAGACAACATGCTTTTAGGTAGTTGCGTACCTTCCGAGGTGTTTGTTCCTCGTGGTAAATTTGAACCTGGAATATCACTTGCAGCATCTGTTGGAATACTTACAGCAACTTGGGTAACCACTGCTTGGCGATTACTCCCATAGTCACTTGTTAAATCGCAGAAACCCGCCACGCCGCCATCTTCAACGACTGCATTATTAGCGCTCCCAGCCCGAAGCAAACTAGCCTCCCGAGTTTGAGCAAAACTTATAGATGTAGAGGTTGGTTTATAACAAAAGTTGTATTCTGCACCTGGGTTACTTTCATGCTCTTTGAGCGCCGCCCCAATCACGTTAGTAATATTAGTTAGAATGGTAGGATTCATCTGCACAATGAGTTCTAAAGGCGTGTCAGATGACTGAAAATTTAATTGGCTAACTTGGCTATTGGTAGCAACTTTTAAAGAAACAATAGCCACTCTTATGGCTAAAACACCTACAGAAATTACAAGCAATAAAATAATAAGCACAACAATAAGGGTTGCCCCTTTTTCTTTAGATCTACCTTTATGAGTTAAATGGGTCATAGACTTTCCCCCATCGCATTGCGTAGAGCAATTGTTACGTTATAAGTACGGCGTAAGAATCGAGTTGTATTATCAGAAGCATGCACGGTCTGATCTAACATAAAAAAAGACTGCGCCGGATCTATTGCTTTGTTTTGAGCATTATTAGTAGAGCGCGCTAATACAGATATTTGTATTGAAAGAATTCGTGGCGGCATCACAGATGGTGTGGCATCTCGGGCAGCCTGTGCAGCAGTCCGATATTGGGGAATGGTATAATAAGCAAAATTGCCAGCCGCATTTTTTGCACCAAACAGCACATGAAAATGATCAATACGCGGCAATACAATTTGACCAGCGTCGCCCAACCCGGCAATCGTGGTCGGTTGAGCTGTGGCGACATTAGAGGGAGTATTTGCATCACATGCAAGTGCATAATCTTGCTGGGAGGTACCATTGCTATCCAGTCGTAAAAAATAACGCTCTACAATTAAATCTCCTGCAAGAACATTCACACCTTCACAATTAGTCATATTCGTAGGCGCAATAAATTGAATCGTCAATTGATCACTTTGCACAGCTGTATTTGAACTATTCTGTATATTTGAAAAACCTTTCCAGTGATTACTCACTGTACTCACCGTATCGCCTGCACCACGGCTCAATAATGTGTCAGCAATATAAGTATTTGCTCCGACATTAGGGACAAAATTAACAGTGTTATTATTAGTTGCTGTTGAACCAGTTAGCACAACGCCGCCCCAAGGCGTCATATCAGTTAATATTGGGTTGGTTACATTTCCATAATTTAGAAGGCGTATATCACGGGCAATATATTCCAAACCAAAAATACCGCTATCTTGTATTTCAGCATTTGCTTTTTGTAGACGGCTTGATAAAAGTCCACCAATAAATAATTGAGTTGCTGCAGCTACTAAAATTAGGCCTAAAGCCAGTGCAACCATAAGCTCAATTAATGTAAAGCCCCGTTGTTTCCACGATACAAATGAGTGAGCCATTAATATGCCTCCATCATCAAACAATTTGAATTATTGGCATAAACACCATCTGTACTCATACAACTCGACACATCCGCGCTAGTGACTCCCGCATTTGTTGTAATTACCGGAGAAGTTTTCCCCCAAAAAACAAACAAACACTGCCTCTGCTGGGCCATTGTGGTTGTAACTCCAGGACAATTTGTCATTGTGATTTTCATGCCAAGTTGATCGGCATTTCTTGCTGCTTGATATGCATCAAATTGAGCAAGTTGAGAAGGCGTACAAGCGGCATTGAAACAGGAAGTCGGAGCTGCGGTAGTAGATGAATAATTGCTATAACTACGAACAAATGCAGGATATTGACTAGCTTGAGAATTATTTACGCGAATATTTTCTGCTAATCCCCTCATCACTAGAATGGCTTGAGATTTACTTAATGCTTCTGAAGAAGCATCCATAGCCCGAATTTGCAAAGCGACATATCCTAAAATTCCTATCGCAAGTAAAATTAAGGCGACCAATACTTCTAATAAACCAACCCCAGCTTGAGTTTTTTGCTTAGAGCCCCGCATTAACATGTCTCCTCAGCTTTAAAAATTAATGTGCCAAGCTTCGTTAAAATAATAATTTTCTTTTTATTTATTTTTGAATTACAAATAGATAAAAGCGTATCTTGAGTAATATTGGTTACCACTCCATTTGCATTAAAAGTTAAAGTCGTCGCTGTTGATGAGCTCTGTGTACCATTAGCAGCGATATTTTTAAGCTCAAGAGTGCTATTGGAAGCAGCTTTCCAATTAAAAGAAGTCGGTGTATTTGAGGCTGTTGAATTCAGATTAATGGATACATCTTGGCGACCAAGTATTGCTTGGCTCTTTGATTCTGACAAAGTATTGATTAGGTCTCGTTGATTTTCATCTAGTCGTTTGCTTTCTAATAAATTCGACATAGATGGCGCGGCCATCATCGCGATAATAGCCATGACCGCAATCGTCACCATAAGTTCAACCAAGGTGAACCCATCTTGCGGAATAATTCCCCTCATCCCCAGAACCCCAAATAAACTTAAAAATTTTTTATTTATTAATTAAATTTTACGCTTTATGTTTACAAAACAAATACAAAGCAGATGAAGGGTATAAAAAAACAGATAACTGTCATATCAACAATTATCTGTTTAACTATTTTAAAATCAGTATGTTAAATAAGTCACACTTTACGCTTGAGTCACATGAATGCGTAATTCTTTAGGAAGGCTAAAAGTAATATTCTCTTCACGCCCCTCTAACTCTTTCGGTGCTTGAGCACCCCAATCTTGTAAACGTTGAATGACTTGTTTAATCAAGATTTCTGGCGCAGAAGCACCAGCGGTCACACCGATCTTGCAAGTCTCATTGAACCATGACTGCTCTAACTGATCAGCATTATCTACAAGGTAAGCAGCTTTACCCATACGCTCTGCAAGCTCACGTAATCGATTTGAATTTGATGAGTTAGGTGAACCTACAACTAATACCACATCACACTTCTCAGCTAAATCACGTACAGCATCTTGTCTGTTTTGAGTAGCATAGCAAATGTCATCTTTACGAGGACCCTGAATATGCGGAAATTTAGCACGCAAAGCATCAATAACTTTAGCTGTATCATCAATAGATAGCGTTGTTTGCGTTACAAATGCAAGCTTTTCAGGATGTCGTACGGTGAGTGCAGCAACATCAGCCTCATCTTCAACCAAATAAATATCACCGCCTTTTAATTTGTCATATTGGCCCATTGTGCCTTCGACTTCCGGGTGCCCTTCATGACCAATTAAAATGGCTTCAGTACCTTCACGCGCATATTTAGTCACTTCAATATGAACTTTAGTCACTAAAGGACAAGTTGCATCGAAAACTTTTAAACCTCGGCGTTCAGCTTCCTGTTGAACAGCTTTTGAAACACCGTGCGCACTAAAAATTACAATTGAGTCATCTGGAACCTGATCTAGTTCATCAACAAAAACGGCCCCTCTCTGACGTAAGTCATCAACCACAAATTTATTGTGTACAACTTCATGACGTACATAAATAGGTGGATTAAAACATTCCAAAGCCCGATTGACGATTGCTATGGCTCGATCAACACCGGCACAAAAACCACGCGGATTAGCTAACACAATTTCCATAACAGCCTCAAAATTAATAAAACAGGGGAATTTCTCTTGAATATTTGCAATTAAAACTATTCAGTTTAAACGCACGGTACACTACAATAGCGAAGATATTTTATCATATCAGGAAAAATATCATGTCGGGTCTATTGTTTGTCGTTTCTGCTGCATCAGGAACGGGCAAAACATCTTTGGTAAAAGCCCTGCTTGACCGTGTGAGCAATTTACATGTTTCAGTCTCGCATACAACCCGAGGTCAACGTCCCGGTGAGTTAGATGGTGTTCACTATCACTTCACTACAAAAGATGAATTTCTAGACCAAGTCAACCATGACGGCTTTATCGAATACGCTGAAGTATTTGGTAACTACTATGGCACTTCTCAAGCTACGGTAAAACAACAGTTAGCTCAAGGACACGATGTCTTACTTGAAATTGATTGGCAAGGTGCAGAACAAGTCCGCAAACTTTTCCCTGAATCAAAGCAAATATTTATTTTACCCCCAACTCAATTTGATCTGCGTCAGCGTTTATCTAATCGCGGCACTGACTCAGTTGAAGTCATTGAGCATCGTTTAAGCTGTGCAGTAGAAGATATGCAGCACTACACGAACTTTGACTACATCATTATCAATGATGATTTTAATAAAGCCTTACATGAGCTTGAAGCTGTGATTACAGCGAACCGTTTAGTGCTATCTCAGCAAGCAAAACGTCATCAAACATTAATCCGAGACTTGATTACTCCTCAACCAAAACAGGAATAACTTGAGTCTAGATCGAAAGCCTTTTATACTATTTAGTCTGTTCAAATTCACCATTCCAAAACGAGAACTTTTATGGCACGCGTCACCGTTGAAGATTGTTTAGATCATGTAGACAACCGTTTTGAGCTTGTGCTCGTTGCAAGTAAACGTGCTCGTCAATTGGCACGTCAAGGCATGGAGCCAACTGTAGAATGGGATAACGACAAACCGACTGTAGTTTCTTTGCGCGAAATCGCGGCAGGGCACGTTACGAAAGAAATTCTTAAACAACGTGAGCAAGATTACCAAACTTCTAGTCTTGATCTTGCCCTTTCTACAAACAGCTTGAATTTAGAAGGTTTTTCTTTCTAATTCACTCTGTTTCATAAAAAAACCATCGTTTTTTTGCGATGGTTTTTTATTTGGCTTTGCGCCATATTCAAACATATTGGGAAAAGCAATTATTTTCATTGAAAAAAAAATACACTTTTTCAAATGAAAAAATTGACAAGTTCCGCAATATGCTTTTCATTAAGAAGCAGATAGATTTAGTTTTTCAGCAATAGGAAAAAGGGTGATTTATGCCAGGCGAAGAGGTCAGCCAAGCCAAGCAACAGCTCAAATTAATTATCGACCCTTACTTATCGGTAAGCGAAGTCGAAAAAGTGCTTGCTGCCTGCGATTTTGCCGATCTAGCGCACACTGGCATTACACGTAAAAGTGGCGAACCCTATATTTTGCATCCGATTGCGGTAAGCTGCATTCTTGCAAACATGCGTTTAGATGCTGAAACTTTAATGGCAGCACTTTTGCATGATGTTATTGAAGATACTCAATATACAAAAGAAGATATTATTGAGAAATTTGGCCTAACCGTTGCCGAGCTAGTCGATGGTGTAACCAAACTTAGCCAATCAAGCGATAAAGAATATAACAAGGCAGCTTCATTCCGAAAAATCTTGCAAGCGACCTTACAAGATCCACGTGTCATCATTATTAAATTAGCAGATCGCTATCATAATATGACAACTCTAGGTGCTCTACGTCCAGATAAACGTGCCCGTATTGCTCAAGAAACTTTTGATATATTTGTACCGATGGCAAGATTAGTCGGCATGAATGAAATGGGCGATAATCTAGAGAATCTCTGTTATCAAAACCTTGATCTAGATATGTTTGATAATGTTCAAAATGCACTGCTTCAAACAAAGCCAGAACGTTGTAAATATCAAAGTATTTGGGAACAAAACCTCGCTGAACTTCTGCATAATTATCATATTCAAGGCCGTATTAAAAAGAAAAATAACAATATCGAATTATTGCGCCATTTCGTTAAAAACGAGATGGATCTCCAAGAGCTTACCCATAGTCATGCTTTTGAAATTGTTTTACAGTCTATTGCCGACTGTGACCGCTTAGTCGAAGCATTAAGAGAAAACTTTCAGGTTATCCAATATCAAGACCATATTCGTCGCCCATTACCTGGCGGGAACCAGTCTTTACTCATTAAGCTTAAAGGCGAAAAAACGACGCTATCTCTTACAATTCAAACCGAGTTAATGCGTAAAGCTGCCCGCTTTGGAGTCGTGTTAGGCGAAAATGCGCCGCAAACTTGTCGCTCTGCCATTCAAGCTTCAATGCAGAACTTAAATACATTAATTGATGGCGAATGTGCTAAAACAACTTTCAATGATTTACTCGATTACCTACACCAAGAAAAAATCTGGGTATATACGCCACATGGTCAACTGCATGAGCTGCCACAAGGCGCTACCGTAGTTGATTTTGCTTATTCAGCAAGTTTATTTTTAGGTAACCATGCCGTTGGCGCAAAAGTCGATGGTGAGATTAAACCACTTTCTACCCCATTAGTTAGCGGTCAGGTTATCGAGATTATTACGGATGTTTTGGCAACACCAAACCCAGACTGGCTAAGTTTTATTAATACGCAGAAAGCTCGTCGTGCATTACAGCATGTGCTTAAAGATCAAGATATCGAAGAACAACGTCTAGTTGGTGCGCAAGCCCTTTCTCGTGCACTGAAACTCTTTAATCGTTCAATCAATGACCTTTCTGACGCTGATTGGCTAGATCTGTTGCAATGGCGTCATATCGATAATAAAAATACATTGTTTGAACAAATTGCAGTAGGCGATTTATTACCTCAACTTGTAGCAAATCATCTGTTTGCCCATGACAAACACCCACAAGTGGAAAACTCAGATCGACTTATTCAAAGCACTGAAGGTGTCGACGTTAAATATGCACACTGCTGCAATCCAATTTTAGGCGATCCAATTCAAGGACACTTAACACGTCGTGGATTAATTGTGCATCGGATTCGCTGTCATAACTTACTACATGAACAACATCTACACCCTGAAAATATTATGCCGCTTCAATGGAAAGCAGATGATGTAGATGATGTCCGTTTTACAGCTTACCTTGCTATTTATATGGCAATGAATGATGAACAGGTATCAGATCTGATTTATCAATGCCGTAAAAACAATGCTGGGGTAGAGATGGTTCACTCAAATGAGCAAAGAACTTTTGTGAATATTGTAGTGAATAACCGTAAGCACATTGCAAAAGTCATCCGTGATTTACGCATGCACTATGGTTTCCCACGTATTGAACGTTTAGATGCTCCTACGCCACAAATGGAAATTTCAAAAGTAAGCTAAGTTTCTCTAGAGATGATTGACTAGATTTATGTTTCCTTAACAAAATCAAACTTTCCAAATTCACTTAATCAATTAAATCGATGGTACTTTTGTCCAAAGCTATCATCGATTATGATGGAAATAGATTTAATCAAGGAGAACCAAATGTCCCGCCAAGTCATTCATACTGAAAATGCCCCTGCTGCTATCGGCACCTATTCTCAAGCTATTTTAGTAGACAATACGCTATATCTTTCAGGGCAAATTGGTTTAGACCCATACAGTATGGAACTTGTAGAAGGTATTGAAGCTCAAATTCGCCGTGTATTTGATAATTTAAAAGCAGTTTGTGAAGCTGCTGGTGGATCACTTGCAGATATTGCTAAGCTCAATATCTTTTTAACTGACCTATCAAATTTCCAACTCGTAAACCAAATTATGGGTGAATATTTTGCTCAACCCTATCCTGCACGTGCAGCGCTTGGAGTAGCAAGCTTACCGAAAGGTGCACTAGTAGAAATGGACGGAATTGTAATTATTAATCAATAAGATATAAAAAATTAAAATATCTAAATTTCACTATTTAGCTTTTTAAAATATGAACCACCTTGGCATAAAAATCTAAATTATTTTTAGATTTCCGCTTAGGTGGTCTTTTTTTATTCAAAATCCCAATAAGTATAAATGAGATTTTAAATGAATTTCATTGACAAACGATAATAATTATCAATAATATCAATTATCGCATTTATATTTGGGGATCACTCCCATGTACGTTTGCTTGTGTCGTGGCATTACCGATCAGGATATTAAAGACGCTATTGAAAATGGCGCTGAAAGCTATCGTGAAATTCGCGACTTGCTTGATCTTGGTACATGCTGTGGACGCTGTGCACCAGAAGCTCGCGCTATCATTAGCGAAGAATTAGCAGAAATCGCTGCTCGCATTTCTGTAGCTGCATAATAAAAATGAATATTTAACAAAATTTATTGACTCCTCCACCGCTTTTTGCGGAACGTTCATAGTTCCTCATTCAAGCGGTTTTTTTTGGCATAAAAACCTTCTTTCTAATATTGTGTTGTTTTTGATTGCGATTTTCATTTGCTGTTCCATAAATTACTCGCCATCTCCATGATTGTTCACTAAAATGGATTTATAGATTGCCTTGATTAAGTTTGAGGCAGAAATTGTTTTGGAGTAGCTACAATGAAAGGCAATCGTGATGTCATTAATCAGCTCAATCAAGTGCTGTATCATCATTTAACTGCAATTAATCAATACTTTTTGCATTCACGTATGTTTAATGACTGGGGAATTGAGCAGCTTGGTTCTGCTGAATATAAAGAATCAATTCGTCAAATGAAACATGCTGATAAAATCATTGAACGTATTTTATTTTTAGAAGGTCTGCCTAACCTTCAACATTTAGGCAAACTTTATATTGGTCAACACACAGAAGAAGTTCTCCAGTGTGATATCCGTAAAGTAAAAGAAAATATAGAAGCAATTCAAAAAGCGGTTGCTTTAGCTGAAACAGAACAAGACTATGTGACTCGTGACCTTGTTCAAGAAATTTTAGAAAAAGAAGAAGAATATTGGGACTGGTTAGATACCCAAATTGACCTTATTGGTAGCGTAGGTATTGAAAACTATATCCAGAGCCAAATGTAATTTCTTATAAAAAAATCCCCTTATACTTAAGGGGATTTTTTTATTACTTTTCTTTTAGTAATTCCGATAGCGTTATTTTCTGTCTATAGAGATGCTGTAAAATAAATATCTGCTGCTGTGCCTGCTCTACTTTTCCATTATAAGCAAGCAATTTTGCGTATTTACGTAAGTTATATGGGGTAGGCTTATTCTTTACAAAATTTGCCCACTCAACCAAATCAGCTTCAGATAAAACATTTTGGGGATTAAGTTCAATCCACTTTAAACGCTGCTCAAACTGCGTTAAAACAAAAATTTTACCGCTTCCCATAAATTCAGCGTTTGGACGCTTATTATCAAAAAGTAAATTACTATTTAGAACGTAGACATTGTAATCACGTAGAATTGCAATAATAAGCAGCAAACTTACAACACATGACAAACGAAGCAAACGTTTACTGAGGACAATTCCTTTAAGCACAGGAGTCTGAGCTTGTATAATACCCAGTAGGAATCCACAAGTAAGTAAGAAATAAGCGTAACGCTGTGGAAACTCTAGCATGGCATGAATAAGTACTGTACATACCATCATAATCGCAATAATTGAGACGGTATTTTTAGCTTGTTGGTTTAACCAAATAAACCAGCAAGCAAAGTAAGTAATGATTACAGTACCCAGTGGAATACCATTCCAGATAATTAAATCGAGCAGCACATTATGAGCACTAGTCGTCCACTCTCCAGTTGGGAAAGCATGATAAACCGTCATTTGTGCCACACTGGTTTGATTCCAACCATAACCCAACCAAGGGTGCTGCTGTACAGCAAGTAACATTTGTGACCAGATATTAAAACGCATATACCCAGAGCTTGCTCTTTCAACCAAACTATTTGCTTGGGTTACATCAGTACTTGACCATGCTTCAATTAAACTAGTAGCAAACGGCAGAACTATGCCAGCCATTATGAAAAAACCAATACACCACAAGAAACCTTGAATAATCCCAAATCTTTTTTGCTTTTTAAATTGTTTAACTACCCAGTAGATGAATAAGAATGGAAAAACGATCCATGAAGTGCGTGACTGACTCAATGCAATGGTAAATAAAATAATCAGTGCTGAAGGCAATAATAACCACAATGTTACTTTATTTTTTTCATATAAATATAAACATCCTAATAACCCAATAATTAGGAATGTTGCCATATTATTGGGCTGACCAAAATTTCCATAAGGACGATTACCAATCAGATGAAGCATATGGACAAAATGTGACTCGATATTTAACCACTGGCAGATTGAAATAAAACAGGTCGCAATTGATACAATAATTATTAATAAACTAAAGCCAGAAAAAATTTGATCTCTCTTTTGTTGATCTAAAGATAGGTTGTAACCTGCCAAGACCATAAACCAAAAACCTAGCAAGTAAAATGAACTTAGTAAGGCCGTACTCAAATCAAAAATGAGACCAAAGCCCCATTGTACTAGCGGAATAAAAGTAAATGGCAGTAATAAGAGCTGTGCTCTAGGAATTTTAATATTTTGTTGAATTAAGGCGGCTGATACGCATAACCCAGCCCCGAATGTACTTACTTCACTTGAAAACATTACCCAAGGGCTATAATGAAATGGCGACAACCATGCAAAGCCCAACAGGATTGCAGCGAGGAATAGGAGGAATACTTGCATAGTGAGAGGTTAGAGACCAAAACTTGAGAGAATTATACATGGAACACTAAGGAACCGTTTAGATTCTCTATGTATGACTCTTTTGCAGTTACACGGTATTATCGTTAGGGAATCTGATTAGCAGGTATGAGATGTTCCGCTCCACCATAAAACCAAAAATTTGGTGCCATTCTTCCGACATAGCTACCACACCCCCAACACATTAAATCTTGTCCTAAGTACGTAATCGTAATGTACAAAAATAAAGCACCCCATAAACCAATTAATAGTTTCGTCGGTGTATAAGGATATTTCAAATATTCTTTAGAGGGTTGCCGCTGAGAAAAAGCAAATGCTAAAAATAAGGTACAGGCTATTTGTGAAGCAGGATAAACCATACTTCCTGAGAACATCGCATCAACTAAAATTGCAGCTAGGCCAGCTTTTGCAATAGGCAAAGTATTCTTATCTCGAAATAACCTAACAACTTGATATATCATCCAAACTAAAAAAATACATCCAACTATTCCCCATTCAAAAATTAATCTTAAGTATAAGTTATGTATGTGATGGCCATATTTATACTGAGTTTCTGAGAGATATCCTCCCCCCACTCCAGTCCATGGTTTTTCTTTCCATTGCTCGAAAACAAAACTCCACATCTCTGCACGCATAGATGTCCCAGCTCTCATTACGGTCATGGTATTTTTATCAGCAAAATAAATCGTAGTTTTATAAACAAAAAAAGCTAAAAAAATGTAAATACAGCTTTGTAAAATAAGCTTTCGATTTTCTCGAGAGCATATAAAGATAATCAATAATCCTGTCGCTACAGCAAGTAAGGCAGATCTAGCTCCGTCAAAAAACCATGCTAGAGCAAAAAAGAAAATAGCAAATGGATAAAAGTAATGAATATATGGATACTTTTTATTTTTCAAAAAAATTAGAAAAAAGAATATAGGCACGATAACACTGTCATAAATTCGGATCGTGCCAGAGTTAAATTGCCAATCGAACCATTGTTTATATAAAATAAAATTAGCGATAGAAACACAAATAAATAAACTAGGAATAAATGCTGAAACGACGATTAATGCTAGGCCATGCTCAATATTTCTTACACTCTTTAACTCATAGGTTAAAGCAGAAAATATAAATAATAATGCTATCGCAGACCAAAGTTCTTGAAACTGAAAGATGCTATAAGCTGTTACCTGTATAGTAGTTAATATACCAATCAGAAAAAAAATAATTTGAGTGAAAATTGAATATTCTATTTTTTTTGTAAAAATCAAAATGAATAAGGCACATAGTGCTAATGGGAATTGTAATAGACGAAGCTCATCATATTGAAAGACAGACCAGCCAATTTGATAACCTAATAATGCTGTAATAAGATAAATTCCTATTAGCAGGAATAGTATATTTTTTTTTAACATATTTATTTTCTTCAATAAAAAGAGAGGTTAAAACCTCTCTTTTTATTTATCTTAAAATTAAGATGCAGCACATCCTTTAGGAGCAAGCACTTTATTATCTGCATCTGTAATACCTGTAGTTGCACAAGTCCAAATGCCAGTTGCACCAACTCTTGTCCAAGTCATTACTGCACCAGTAACTTGAGAAGGAGCATTTTTAACAGTACATGCAATAGTTCCCGCACCGCTACCTGCTGCAAAGCCAGTTACAGCAATATCACAATTTGATGTATTTGCCTGAAGACCAAGATCACCTAAAGTAACTGCCTCGCCATTATTAATTCGCTCTTCAGCTACGGTTTTACCTGCTGAAATTTCTGACAAACTTGCTGTTAATTTAGACTTTGCTTGATATTTACTATATTGCGGAATCGCAATTGCTGCCAAAATACCAATAATGGCAACTACGATCATGAGTTCAATTAATGTAAAACCTTTTTGTGCATTCATAGCCTTTTCCCCAAAGATTGTATGTATGTTTTTATATAAGCTTTTTCAGCTATCAACTATATTGCAGCATCCATGCCAACTTTTATTAATATTTAAAAACAAATACTTATACTAAATTCAATTATTATTAGACTTATAACCGCTGTAAATAATTGACAAAAATTGTCACTCAAACTTTATTAATAATAGGTCACTAATAAAAAATCGCTCATTACTTATTTCAATTTTTTAATTCTTTATTGTGATAAAAATCTCATTAAAAATAGAAAAAAAGGTGACATTTTTTGTCAGTCACCTTTAAAAGTAAAAATAAGAAAATTAGCTAATATAGGAAGGTTACAAGGCAGCTTAATTCAGAATAATCGGAGCATTGCCTAATTCATTGGATTGATCGGGCATGTTTTCATCATAAAACCGTGACATCACCTCTCCAATTTGTTGTACGCCCATCACTACAGCTTGTTGATATTCTTTTTGCTTAAGCTTTTGTACTATTGCTTCACAAATCTGTTGCCAGACTTGATCGTTAGTCGCATTTCGAATGCCACGATCAAATACGATTTCTACTGTCCGTTCACATAAATTTAGGTATAACAATACACCACTATTTAATGCAGTGTCCCAAACGCCTAACTCTGCAAATAATTGCTGTGCTCTTAAACGTGTATTTTGTCTATACGCTTGTGAACATGGAATATGGCCTTCAATTACAACCTGTATTTCTCCAACATGCCCATGTTCTGCCTGCTGTACCGCATCAGCAATAGCTTGTTTATCTTGTTTGGAGAAATATCGGCTGCTGGCTGGCAAGTAACAAAAGTGCTTGAACCAACGTTTTAGGCTAGGTTCTACTGATTCCTCAATTTTTGGTTGAGTAATAATTTGTGTTGTTTCTGATGTTGTTACCATGAGCCTGAAGCACCTCCACCGCCAAAACGACCTCCGCCGCCGCCATAGCCTCCACCACCTCCACCGAAGCCACCTCCGCGACCGCCCCCACCAAAACCACTTAAAATGGCCTGTAAAATAAGTTGGGCAATTGAAGTAATGAGTAAAAAGAAAATACCAAAACCAAGTAATAAGCTGGTCACTAGCCCTGCCCCATTTACGAAACCTGCTACCGCAGCAGCAACACCTGCTGTAGAGGCACTAAGTGGACGACCGACAATAAATGACCCCACAATTCCAGCAACCAGAATAAATAAAGCCATTGTCAGCGTTGTCTGTTTGGCTTGTTGTTCTTCAGCAGCTTGATGTTGGCGCTCTTTCAAATCTTGAGCAGCTTGCTGAGCTACTTCTGGGTCAAGATTTAAAATTCTACCAATTTCATCCAGACCTGCATTTAAACCTTGCGCATATTGGGCTTGTTTAAAATAAGGTGTAATTTGGTTTCGAATAATCCGGCTTGCCACAATGTCAGGTAACACACCTTCTAAACCATAGCCGGTTAAAATTTGCATACGGCGATCATTTACAGCAACTGCAATGAGTAATCCATTGTCACGTTTAGATGATCCCAATTGCCACTTTTCACCAATGCGTAATGCATAATCAAAGATATCTTCTTGGCCAGTAGTAGAAACAATCACAATACCAATCTGTGCTTTGCCTTGTTGATATAAACTTAGAATTTTTTGATCGAGCTGCTGTTTCTCAGCCTCACTTAAAATGTTAGCTTGATCAATTACTGGCTGATTTAAAGTTGGCAAACCACGTATTGATTCACCATCAGCCATATCGTTAGCAACTTGGACTTGCGGGGCAGCGCTTAAAGCAGCTTGCCCCTCTAATTTAGTTGAAGAAGCTTGAGCTTGTTGCTTTTGTATAATTTTGCCAGCAACTACTGTATCAGTCTCATCCGTAGCAGTTGCAATATTACTTTCACTCCATGCCGTATTCTGAAAAAGAACACCACAACAGAGCAAAATTAAGGTCGAAATAAAGACCTTAATTTGCTTTGATTGAAGCAATAGAGTATTTATCATCCGGCACTCCTTTGATTTATAAAATTAATCAAAAGAAACTTTTGGAGCCTGTTGAGCAGAAGCTTCTGCAGAGAAATTGGCTTTTGGATGCATACCAATTACTTTTGCAGTTACTGCTTGCGGGAATTGACGAACATATGAGTTATAATCTTGTACCGTTGTAATATAACGATTACGTGCAACTGCAATGCGGTTTTCTGTACCCTCAAGTTGAACTTGTAATTCTTGGAATTGGGTATTCGCTTTCAAATCTGGGTAATTTTCCGAAACAGCAATGAGTCGAGATAATGCCCCTGTTAATTGACTTTGAGCCTGTTGATATTTTTCAAGTAAAGCTGGGTCTTCTAAAACTTCTTTATCAACTTTTAAACCCGCAACATTAGAACGCGCTTGGGTTACTTCGGTGAGTACTTGCTCTTCATGTTTAGCATAGCCTTTCACTACATTAACCAGGTTTGGTACCAAATCTGAACGACGTTGATATTGGTTTTGTACTTCAGACCAAGCTGCTGTTACAGCCTCATCTTTTACTTGTAGAGTGTTATAACCACATCCCGAAAACAGCAAGGTACTGGCAAGTGTTGTTGCAATCGCAAATTGTTTCAATGTTTTCATCGTCACATTATCCTCAAGTTTTTCTTTATATTTTTAACCTCTTTGCCTGATTGTATGATGATTTTGGCATTATTGTGTTGCTTTTATTTTATTGATTTTAAAAACCGGATTTTAGATCCGGTTATCTACTAGCTCAATCGCTGGTCTTTTTCTTGTTCAAAACTTGCCATTTGATATTCTTCTGCTAAAGAGCTTTTCCAGTAATTAACCATCCTGCCATAATCTTTTTGACTCGGATGAAAGTCTTTTTTGTAATATGCAAAGTATTCTGGCATTAACTGAACAAGCATCTTCAGTAGCAAATACAATCCAAATAGATTACCTCCAATTTTAGGCAAGCTGTTCCATTTATCTTGCCAAAATAAACGCGTTGTCCCATAAAAAGCGAGACTCGCAAATCCTGTAGTGACACTACGCATCAATAAACGTCGGATACGATCATCACCATACACATGTTGATAGACATCAAATGCGACCGAACGGTGTTCAATTTCTTCAATCGCATGCCATACCCAAAGTTTTAGCGCATCTTCATCTAGCGTTCTTAATAGCTCTGGGTGCTGCAATATATATCCCCCAAGTAAAGCAGTGAAATGCTCAAATGCACAGGTCAATGCCAATTGCAGCTTAGGTGGAATTGTTCTTAAATATTTATCGCGCTGATTTAGCCAATTTTGAAAACTGTCCAGATTATAATCATCACGTCGCCAAGCTTCATTAAACTCGCCATGTGCTTTGGAATGCATAGCCTCTTGTCCAATAAAAGCCGCAATTTGTGCTTGTAGTTGAGGATCTGAAACTTTATCACGCACATTACGTACGCTATTTACGAAAAACTGCTCTCCTACGGGAAACGTTGACGAGAGTGCTGTTAAAAAATGAGACATGAGAGGCGATTTTGCAAAATAGTGTCGCTTAATCGCTTTCGGATTAAACTCAAGACGACGTACTGTAATACCCAACGCTTTTCGACGATTTAAATATGATTTTTCTGCCGTCATACCTGCGATGTTCATATTCAACACCTATTGTATTGAAGAAGGAAGTTTCAAGTATGTCGCGAGTCTAAAAAGCTAAAAAGGGCGAAAAAGCTTATTGTATTTGCCAAAAACATCAAACTGATTAATGGTAGATAATAAAAAAGCCTACTTTTAAGTAGGCTTTTTTGAGTCTTTTAACAAATGGCGTTATTAAACACCAAGGTAGTCCAAAATACCTTCAGCAGCTTGGCGGCCTTCCCAGATCGCAGTTACGACAAGGTCTGAACCACGTACCATATCACCACCCGCAAAGATTTTCGGGTTTGATGTCTGGAATTTGAACTCTTGCTTTTCAGCTGCCACAACACGGCCTGAACCATCAAGATTAATATTCGCATTACCAAACCAGTCCGCTGGACTTGGACGGAAACCGAAAGCAAGTAAAACTGCATCTGCTGGCAATACTTCTTCAGAACCAGGAATTGGCTCAGGGCTACGACGGCCACGACTATCTGGTTCTCCCATTTGTGTCGTTACCACTTTTACGCCTGTCACTTTGCCATTTTCACCAACGATCTCGATCGGTTGACGATTGAATAGGAATTTTACACCCTCTTCATAGGCATTTTTTACTTCACGTGCAGAGCCTGGCATGTTGCTTTCATCACGGCGGTATGCACAAGTTACATCGTGAGCACCTTGACGTAAAGACGTACGGTTACAGTCCATAGCGGTATCACCACCACCTAGAACAATAACTTTTTTACCATCTAAACTGATGTATTCACTTGGATCTTTTTCCCAACCTTGGCAACGGTTCACGTTGGAAATTAAGAAATCAAGTGCATCATAAACACCGTCAAGATCTTCACCTGGGAAACCACCCTTCATGTAGGTGTAAGTACCCATACCCATGAATACAGCATCATATTCTGCAAGTAATTCATCAATCGTGATGTCTTTACCAATTTCCGTATTTAAACGGAATTCGATGCCCATACCTGTGAAAATTTCACGACGGCGTTTCATTACATCTTTTTCCATTTTAAATTCTGGAATACCGAATGTAAGTAAGCCACCAATTTCAGGACGCTTATCGAATACAACTGGTTTAACACCGCCGCGAGCTAGAATATCTGCACAGCCTAAACCAGCAGGACCAGCACCAATAATTGCAACTTTTTTGTCAGTCCATTTTACGCCTGACATATCTGGACGCCAGCCCAAAGCAAAGGCTGTATCGTTGATATATTTTTCAGCATTACCAATCGTCACTGCGCCAAAACCATCATTTAAGGTACAAGCACCCTCACATAAACGGTCTTGTGGACATACGCGACCACATACTTCAGGTAGCGTATTCGTTTGATGACAAAGCTCAGCAGCTTGGAAAATTTGGCCTTCAGCAATGAGTTTTAACCAGTTTGGAATGTAGTTATGTACAGGACATTTCCATTCACAATAAGGGTTACCACAGCCTAAACAACGGTGTGTCTGATTAGTGACAGTTTCCGATGTAAAAGGTTTATAAATTTCCACAAATTCTGCTTTGCGGACAGTAATATCTTTTTTCTCTGGATCTTGACGAGGTACATCCAGAAATTGAAAGTCATTATTTAGGCGTTCTGCCATGTCTCTCTCCGTGGGTAGGCGCGGATTTCCTTGTTGCCCGCACCTGCCTATGTCTTTGCAGTCGTGGAATTATTGTGGATCAGCTTGTGTTGTTTTCAAAAGCGTTTGCAAATTAGCAGCTTTTGGTTTCACAAGCCAGAATTTACGGCTGTAGAAATCGAACTCATTGCGGATCTTATAAGCCCAAGCACTACCAGTTTCTTTAATGTGCTCATCGATAATACGCAACAAGAACTCTTTATGATCTTCCATAGATTCTGTTGAAATACGATTTAAATCAATCAACTCGTGGTTGTAGTAATCTACGAAGTCATTATCAAGGTCAAGTACATAAGCAAAACCACCAGTCATGCCCGCACCAAAGTTATGGCCTACTTTACCAAGTACAGTCACAACACCACCTGTCATATATTCACAACAGTGATCACCAGCACCTTCGATTACAGCAAATGCACCAGAGTTACGAACTGCAAAACGCTCACCCGCTGTACCTGCTGCAAAAAGCTTACCGCCAGTTGCGCCATACAAACAGGTATTACCAATAATTGCCGTATTTTGTGTTTGGAAAGGCGAACCTTGTGGTGGGAAAATCGAAATACGACCACCAGCCATACCTTTACCTACGTAGTCGTTTGCATCACCCTCAAGACGGATATGTAAACCACCAGCATTCCAAACCCCTAGAGACTGACCAGCCGTACCAGTTAAGTTCATTACAACCGGATGTGCTTCCATACCCAAGTTGCCATAGCGACGAGCAATTTCACCTGATACACGAGCACCGATCGAACGGTCACAGTTCACGACCTTGAAGTTGAACTGACCACCTGCACTTGATTCAATTGCAGGAAGTATTTCAGCAACCATTTTCTCAGCTAAAACGCCTTTATCAAATGGTGCATTACCTTCTACTTGACAGTATTGCGCTTTACCTTCAGCAGAAGGATGTGAAGTTAATAACGCACTTAAATCAAGGTGAGCATGCTTTTCAGTTTCGCCCGGTAATACTTCAAGTAAATCAACACGACCAATTAAGTCTTTCAACGAAGAAACACCTAAAGCAGCCAACCATTCACGCGTTTCTTCCGCAATAAAGTGGAAGAAGTTGATGAGCATTTCTGGCTCGCCAATGTAGTGTTCTTGACGTAAATGATCTTGTTGAGTTGCAACACCAGTTGCACAGTTGTTTAAATGACAAATACGGAGGTATTTACAACCTAAAGCGATCATTGGTGTTGAACCAAAGCCGAAACTTTCCGCACCTAAAATTGCTGCCTTGATCACATCAAGACCAGTTTTTAAACCACCATCAGTTTGTACACGTACTTTTCCGCGCAAGTCGTTTACACGAAGTGCTTGATGCGCCTCACTAAGACCCAATTCCCATGGAGAACCCGCATGGTGAATTGAAGAAAGTGGAGATGCCGCCGTACCACCGTCATAACCAGAAATGGTAATGAAGTCCGCATAAGCTTTAGCAACACCTGCTGCAATTGTTCCTACACCCGGTTCAGATACCAATTTCACAGATACCATTGCTTTCGGGTTAACTTGTTTCAAGTCAAAAATTAACTGAGACAAATCTTCAATTGAGTAAATGTCATGGTGTGGCGGTGGTGAAATCAGAGTTACACCCGGTACCGAGTAACGTAAACGCGCGATTAAGCCATTTACTTTACCACCTGGTAACTGACCACCCTCACCTGGTTTTGCACCTTGAGCAACTTTAATTTGCAATACTTCAGCAGAAGTTAGGTATGCAGGAGTTACACCAAAACGACCAGATGCGATCTGTTTGATTTTCGAGTTACGAATTGTTCCGTAGCGAACAGGATCTTCACCGCCTTCACCAGAGTTTGAACGGCCACCAATCGTGTTCATCGCGATTGCAATTGCTTCATGTGCTTCTGGAGAAAGAGCGCCTAAAGACATGCCTGCTGAGTCAAAGCGAGGCAAGATATCTTCAACTGATTCAACTTGCTCAACTGGAATTGAATTCGTTGTTTTTAGCTTAAATAAGTCACGGATTGTCGCTACTGGACGGTTATTCACCAGCTCAGCATATTCTTTAAAGTCTTCGTATTTACCAGAGCGAACAGCTTTGTGTAATGCATTAATTACATCTGGGTTGAACGCATGATACTCTTTATCAAATACGAATTTAAGCAAACCACCCTGATCAATTGGCTTACGATTTGACCAAGCTGTTGCTGCTAATTTTTTCTGATCTTTTTCAAGGTCAGCAAATGTTGCGCCCTGAATACGGCTTGGAACGCCCAAGAAACATTGATCAACAACTTCAGATGACAAACCTACTGCTTCAAAAAGCTGACCACCGCGGTAAGACGCAACAGTAGAGATACCCATTTTTGAAAGAACTTTTAATAGGCCTTTCTCAATACCTTTACGGAAGTTTGCTTGCGCATGAATTGGATCACCTAAAAGTTCACCTTTAGCAATCAAATCATTGATCACGTCATATGCAAGGTATGGGTAAACTGCGGTTGCACCAAAACCAAGTAATACCGCAAATTGGTGCGGATCACGTGCAAAACCAGTTTCAACCATGATGTTCGCATCAGTACGTAAACCAGTTTTGATAAGGTAATGATGTACCGCACCTGTTGCAAGCGCTGCGTTTGCAGGTAATAAACCTTGGCGGATATTTTTATCTGTTAAAACAATTAAAGTTTTGCCGTCACGAACTGCTTGCGCCGCTTCTTCGCAGATACGCGTAATCGCAGCTTGCAAACCTTCTTCTTCAGCATAGTTTAAGTTGATATCAACTGCCTCATAACCCGGACGCTCAATGCTACGGATTTGCTGCATTTTTGAATTTGACAATACAGGGCTAGAGATAATGATACGATCAGCATGCTCAGGACCTTGCTCAAATACATTCTGCTCACGACCTAAACAGGTTTCGAGCGACATTACAATTGACTCACGAAGTGGGTCAATTGGCGGGTTTGTTACTTGAGCAAACTGTTGACGGAAATAATCTGTCACGTGGCGTACTTGACGAGACAATACAGCCATTGGCGTATCATCACCCATAGAACCTACAGCTTCTTGTCCACTTTCAGCAATTGGACGCAACAATTGATCGCGCTCTTCAAATGTCACCATAAACATTTTTTGAGCCGCTTTTAAAGCATCGCCAGTTAAACCTTTATCGACTAATTGTTCTTCAAGTTCCGGGGCTGCTTTTAAACGAATCGCATGGTCACGTAACCACTCACGGTACGGGCGCATGTTTTTCAAATGAGTACTAACATCTTTGGTATCAAGTACTTTACCTGTTAAGGTATCAACTACTAAAATTTGGCCAGGGCCTACACGACCTTTAGAAATAACATCTTCAGGCTCATAACCCCAAACACCAATTTCAGATGCCAAGGTAATGTAATCATTTTTGGTAATCACCCAACGTGCAGGACGTAAGCCATTACGGTCAAGCATACAAATCGCATGACGACCATCTTGAATAACAAGACCAGCTGGACCATCCCAAGCTTCCATATGCTTAGAGTTGAACTCATAGAAAGCACGTAAATCTGCATCTAGAGTTTCTACGTTTTGCCAAGCTGGTGGCACGAGCATACGTAAGGCACGGAATAAATCCATACCACCACCCACCAAGATCTCAAGCATATTATCTAAGCTTGATGAGTCTGAACCCGTACGGTTAACGATTGGGTCAAGCTCAGTGAGACCTGGTAATAATGGGTTTTCAAATTTAGGAGTACGCGCCAACGCCCAGTTACGGTTTGCTGTAATTGTGTTGATTTCACCATTGTGGGCAAGATAACGGAATGGCTGAGCCAAAGGCCAACGCGGTAATGTATTGGTAGAGAAGCGTTGGTGGAATACCACGATATGTGATTTTAAACGCTCATCTGCTAAGTCTGTATAGAACTCAGCAATTGCAGCCGGCATCATCAAGCCTTTATAGCTGATTACTGTTGAGCAAAGAGTAGTCACATAAAATGATGGATCATTTTGTAATTGTTGTTCTGCACGACGACGTGCCAAGAATAATTTACGATTAAATTCAACTTCAGTCACACCCATTGGACAGTTCACAATGACCTGTTCAAAAGCAGGGAGCGATTGAAGTGCAATTTCACCTAGTGCATCGTTATTTGTAGGGACAACACGCCAAGCCAGTACACGTAAGCCATCTGACTCGATTTCTTTCGTTAAAATATTTTTAGAATGTTGCGCTAATGCTGGATCAGTATTTAAAAATACAGTACCCACAGCAAAAATTTCACTCAGTGTAATATCACTTAGTTTTTTTGCTTCATCACGGAAAAATTGCTTTGGCATCGCCAATAGTAAGCCGCAACCATCTCCCGTCTTGCCATCTGCGGCAATACCACCACGGTGCGTCATGCAACTTAAACTGTGAATCGCGGTTTCCACAAGATGATGACTTGATTCACCCTTCATATGGGCAATCAGTCCAAAACCACAGTTATCCTTAAACTCATCAGGCTGATATAAACCTTGAGCGGGAGCTACAGTATTAGGCGATGGCATGTGCATAGCGTACCCTTCTTTCAATAAGGCTCTTTCGAGCGTCAAACAAACAACTTATTTCTGCGATATTGCCTATGGACGATAGTTAGCTCAATGTTTCGCAAAAAAAAATTTTGGGCTGATAAGCCAATATACGCTGTTCCATTTTTACGTACACTGGTTTTTGCTAGAAAAATGTTTTGACTTATTTCGCACTCTTTTAAAGCAGTTCGACCCCACGACTCTGCATAGAATTCACTCTTTAGAGCGCCAAAATAGTTTGCAGCACATTAATAAGCACAAGAATAAAGCAAAAACTATGCCAATATAATTTTTAGAGGTTAAGTGTTTATATTTGTTAAAAATAGATAGGTTTTATTCAGGTTATCATTTTAATAAATGACCAAATATGCACCACTGTCGATCAAAATATATATACGTTTTTTATTTTTGCACCACAATAGAGCAATTTAACCTTATGATTAATTGCCTCGTGCGCCCTCATTTGTTGCATTTTTTGTAGAAACTTCAGTTGTGCGATTTTGTTGATCCTTTTTAGCCGCATCAGCTGCACCAGAATTAGACTGATGCACATCTACTACATTTCCCTCAGCATCTCGACGAATAATTGTTGTTCGAGTTGTAGAGTTTGTTGCTGGAGTAGCTACTTTAGGTTGGGTATTCACGGTTCCACCTACGCCCGATCCTATGAGTAATGACTCATCAATTTTAGGCAAGGCAGCTGGACGTAAGCGCACTTCATAAGTTTGGCTCATTCCACCTTTCATTTCATCCGCTCCTAAATCATTGACCAATGGTGCATAGGTCGAGAATTGTTGCGGATGAGGTTTAACTGACTCAGGCAAATCAAGATTCAGTTGAGTTAATTGTTGAATAGCATCTTCAGAACGTTTAAATACGCCATACGTCACTACATATTGTTCAGATTGCTTATCTCCACTTAAACGGAAGTAGATAAATTTATTGCGCTCTGGACGATTTTTTAAAAAGTTTTTAATAATATCTTCATCAGACGCACGGAAAAGCTCAAGCGTCCATTGTTTCTTATTTTCATTAATAAATTTTGTACCGCGGAACTCTGCCTCATGCTGACCAGAAGCAACCGTACGGGTCGTTAAATCAAGAGGCCTAACTTCATCAGCTAAAGCCCCTAAATTAGCAGTTGTTGCTACTTTTTCAGGCTGAATTTGCACTGGTGCATCTGCATCAGCTGCTTTTTCAACTTCAACTAGCTTCTTACTATCGGTCATGACCCAGAAAATAAAGGCCAGAAACAAGCAGACGATACCACCCACCAACCAGATATATTGTTGAACATTCTGCCAAAGTGTACGTGATACAGTCATGCGTTACCTTAATTTATTATCCGTGTTGATTCGCCAAAATAGCTTGTTTCATGAGTTCGACATCAAAGTCTTTGGTAATTACTGCTTGTCCAAGTTGCTTTAACAACACTAAGCGTAATTGACCATTGAGGACTTTTTTATCATGAGCCATATATCCAAGGAATTCATCCAATGGAATTTTTGGACATGATATCGGCAAATTAGCGCGTTGAATAATTTTTTTTGTACGCTCTACATCATCGCTTGAAATCCAACCTAAGCGTTGTGATAAATCAGCGGCCATTACCATACCTGTTGCTACTGCTTCACCATGTAACCAAGTGCCATAACCCAAGTAAGATTCAATTGCATGACCGAAAGTATGCCCCAAGTTGAGTAAAGCTCGTTCGCCTTGCTCTTTTTCATCATTAGCCACAATACGCGCTTTATGAGCACATGAACGATAAACAGCTTCCGCTAAAAGCTCAGCATCCCGTCCAATCAACCCATCCATATTCTGCTCTAACCAAACGAGAAAATCAGCGTCGCCTAATAAAGCATATTTAATGACTTCCGATAATCCAGCCGATAACTCTCTATCTGGTAAAGTATTGAGTTGTGCCATATCGGCCAAAACGACTTGAGGTTGCTGAAATGCACCTAGCATATTTTTACCGAGTGGGTGGTTAATACCAGTTTTACCGCCTACACTTGAATCTACTTGTGAAAGGAGCGTAGTTGGAACCTGAACAAAATAAACACCGCGCTGGAAACATGCCGATGCAAAGCCAGCCATATCACCAATAACACCGCCGCCTAAAGCTAAAACCGTACAATCACGATTAAAGCCAGCTTCAAGTAATGCATCAAAAATCAAATTTAAATGCTGAATATCTTTATATTTTTCACCATCAGGCAAAATACAAGTCGCTACAGTTTTACCCAAACTTTTTAAAGCTTCTTGATAGTGAGATAAATATAAAGGAGCAACCGTTTCATTACTCACGATCATAACCTGTTGACCATGAAGATAAGGCTCAAGCAACTGCTTAGGATCAAGTTGACTGCCAATAAAAATAGGATAACGGCGTTCGCCTAATTCAACATGTAAAGTTTGCATGAGTTTATAAAACCACAAGTAAGTTTGGCTATTTTAGCGGGTTGGACAAAATAAGTTGCAGAATCTTTTGAGCAAGATCACGAGCAGCGCCCTGATTGGTTTCAATCGTGTAATGAGCAACTTCACGATATAAAGGGTCACGTATTTTTAATAAATCTCGTAATTTTTGTTCAGGATTTTCAACTTGTAATAACGGTCTGTTTTTATCGCGATAAGTTCGTTGTAATTGTAGTTCTACAGGGGTGTACAGATAAACAACTATACCACGTTGCTTTAGAAATTCGCGATTGGGTGCTTGAGTGATCGCCCCTCCTCCTGTCGCTAACACCAAGGCCTTACGGGAAGTCAACTCATTTATGACTACGGTTTCACGAGTACGAAATCCAATTTCCCCTTCTTTCTCAAAAATCCAGGGAATAGTGGCGCCTGTTTTGCGTTCAATTTCATGATCACTATCTAAAAATTCACGCCCTAATAGTTCGGCTAAATGACGTCCAACGGTTGTTTTTCCTGCCCCCATGGGCCCTACCAAATAAATATTTGGCAGGGTTTCAAACGCTTTGCTTGGCAAGGCGCCACCTATTTCAATTGCTTTCATTAAAAAATATATTAATGATTTCTCACCAAAGTGTCATTAACAATTCGTGGCGTAACGAAAATCAGTAACTCTTGCTTATCATCAGATTTCACATCTTTTCTAAATAAACGTCCAACGACAGGAATGTCTCCAAAGAAAGGAACCTTGGTTTGTGAGTTAGAAGTTGTCTGCTCAAATACCCCCCCTAAAATAACAGTCTCACCATTATTGACGAGCACATTAGTATTAATCTGATTCTTATTTAGAATTAACTCACCATTAGGAGCCGCGCCAGCCACAGAATCCTTTGAAATATCCAATTTCATTTGAATTTTGCCATCAGGCGTAATGCTCGGAGTAACATCCAAGCTTAAAAGCGCATCTTTAAATGATGTACTTGCTGTAGCTCCAGCAGCAGAATTCGTCGTGGTTTGATATGGAACCTGTTGACCTGTTGCAACTTTTGCAGGTTGTTTATCTGCGGTCATCACTTTAGGGGTGGAAATCACCTCACCATAGCCATCAGCTTGTAGTGCAGAAAGTTCGAGATCAAGCATAAAATCCGACATACTAATCAAACCAAAGGCAATACTTCCAGCTGGATTAGTTACCCCTAAATCGACATTTAAATTGTCTGGGCGTTCAATCGTATATTTATAACCACCTGTGGTTTCATCTTTTTTAGGTTCTCGTAAATTCCACAAGGTTGTTTCACTACCACCCACTAACAAATTATTATTATTGGTAATCCCTTGCGATAATATGCCCCATTTAACACCGAGTTCTTTAGTAAAAGAAGTAGAGGCTCTTACAATACGTGCCTCAACCATAACCTGTTTAACTTGTACATCCAAAAGATCAATCATTTTACGAATTTGATCAATCGACTGAGCCGTATCATTAATAATTAAGGTATTGGTACGGTCATCTTGGGTAATTGTTCCACGTGGACTCAATAAACTTCCTACATTATTACCTAAACTATCAACGCCAGTATTTAAATTGGTTGAGGTTGAAGTACCCCCGCCAGATGTACTCTGCAAACCATTACTATTGTTTGAGCCTTTGGTAACTAAGCTCATAATATCTTGAGCTCGTGCATATTTCAGTTGAATATACTCAGTTTGTAACGGCGCTAATTTCACACTCTGTGCAACAGCTTTTGCCTCTTCTTCTTCAGCCTTAATCAATTCTGTAACTGGAGCAATCCAAATTACATTTCCATTTCTGCGTTTATCTAAATTTTTAGTTTTTAAAATAATATCAAGTGCTTGATCCCATGGAACATCTTTTAAACGCAAAGTAATATTACCTTGAACGCTGTCAGCCGCAACCATATTAATACCAGTAAAATCAGCCAGTAACTGTAAAACACGACGAACTTCAATATCTTGAAAATCGAGAGAAAGCTTATTACCAGAGTAATTAGGTGTCTTATATAAAGAGGTTACATTTTTGTCCTGCGGACGTTTTAGGCTGATGGTCAATTTATTTTCTGCCTGATAAGCCATATATTCATAGCTACCAGTAGATTGAATCGTAATAACGCCATTGCCTTTTTCGTTATAAGATTCAATTGTCGAAACAGGCGTAGCAAAATCATTTACATTTAGGCGTTTAGCTAAGTGTGTAGGAATTTTAGAGCCTAACGTTCTCACCACGACCTTACTCCCTTGTTGTTGAACATCAACAGGGGTATTACTTCCCAGCAAGTCAATAACAATAAGGCCTTCACCTTGACTACCGCGCTGGAAACCAATATTTGAAACACCTTGGGGTTGCACAACACTTGTTGGTACGGGCTTCGCTACAGCTTGAGCTGAATTAATTTTTAAAATAAAAGTATTGCCTTCAATACGAGTAGTAAAAGCACCTGCCTCATTTAAATTTACTGTTAAACGTGAACGCTGATCATCAGAGCTTACATCGACCGAGCTCGCCTCATTAGTTCCAATCGCTACTTTTGTCTGTGTGAGATTCTGCTGTGCTTTATTAAAATCTAAAATTAAGCGTGAAGGATTTTCAAGTTGATATGCTTGTGGTTGCGGCGGCAAACCATTAAACATCACTCGAATTTCCGTACCCTGACCCGCTATTTGCTTCGGTACTATGTTGGTCATGCTGACCTGTGCAGATGCAACCTGCATAATTGCAACCGCTACAGCCCCCATAGAAAACTGACTGAATACGTGATTCATTGTCTAACCATCCCCAATTAAATAATCTTTAAAAATACTTTTTCTTTGTTATTCCCTAAATTTTAGGGTGCAGGTCCAATTAACACTAAGGTTCTTGGTCTCTCCACATAGCCTTCTCGTCCGTCAGGAACAATTTCCACCAGATCAATCTGAGTCGGACCAATATGGGTAATCCGGCCTTGATTCATTCCGATATAGTTCCCCACCTGTACACGCTCAATTTGGTGGTCAGGTGTTTGGATAAGCGCCATGACTTGCCCGCGGTTGTTACGCATACTTCCTTTCATATTTAAGGATTCTAATGCATAGCTTTCGAGTGGCTGAGGTGCGCGGGAGAAATTCGGATATACCTGTTTTCCAGCCATAATTTTGAGTTCAGCCGCAAGTGAGCTTGGTAAAAAAGGACTCTTTAACTGATGGGCTGCATAATTAAACTGGGGCACAGGTGTAAAAACAGGTGCAGGTTCTATAGCTTGCGGTGGCTGATTACGTATATCGGCCATTTGCTGATTTACGGCGTCGATTCTTGAGTCGCATCCAACTAAAACCAAGCCTATCCCCAGAGAAAGTAAAATTTTCTTTAGTTTCATTAATTATCCTCCTACTTTCGCTTTGACTTCTTGATAGAAGGAATATTTACATTATGGCTATCGGAGGTGTTGGCTTGGTTCTCACCATTTATCCCTTGTGAATCATTATTATTTTGGCTTTCACTTGCGCCCATATAGCGATAAGTTTTTGCTTTAATAGCGTAATTAAGCACAGGAATATCTGATTTACTATCTTTAACAGGAGCAGCTTCAACGACAAAATCGTGCATGGTTACAATACGCGGTAATGCGGCAATACTGCTGACAAAAGCACCAAAAGCGTGATAATCGCCTGTTGCCTCAATCGTAATTGGCTGTTCAATAAAAATTTCCTGCTTCACTTCATCTTCTAAACGGATATTTTTAAACTTCAGACCAGAATTCACCCCTGTTAAGTTAATATCTTCAACTAAACTTGGAATTTCGGTCTCCTTTGGCAATTGTTCTAACTGCTGATTAAAGTTCGCTTGCATTTCTTGAAGTTGAAGCTGATATTGCTGCAAGTTACGTAATTTTGAATCTTTTTCTCGAAACTCATTTAATAAATTACTTTCTTGTGCTTGAGCATTATCAATTGCTTGGAGCTTTGGCTGAATAGCAACAAAGTACCCCAAGGCCAATACAGCAAAGAAAATAAAAATCCAGCACGTAATTTTCACAGATAATGGCCAGCTACCATAACTGTTCATATCAAGTGTGTTAAATTGCTGAAGAAATTTTTCTAAGGTAATCTTTTTTTTCTTAGATGGAGCTTGTTCTAAAGACAGCTCATGAAGTTCATCAAGACTCATTTTGCTACCTCCTTATCCGTACTTACAGACGTGTTGGCGGTATCATCTGTTGCTGTCACTCCCATTTCCCCTAAATCAACAGTAACGTCAAAACTGCCGTAGCTATCTTCCACTCGGGGAAGCAAAGAACTCACAGCCTTATCTTTTTTCTCTTCAGTCGCCAAGAAAGAGTTCATAAAAGCATTGCGATACCATGGGGATGCTTCAAGATTACGTAATAACTCTGCAACTGTATTTGGACTTTCTGCTTTACCTTCAATGGTAAATTTATCTCCAGTTCGACTGAATTTAGTCAAATACATGGCTGCCGGAGTTACGCGCACCAATTCATCTACCAAACGCACGACGACTGGACGCTGACTTTGCAAACCCTGAATGAGTTTCATACGCTCAATAATGGCATCACGCTGTTCTTGCAAACCATTTAAGGTTTTAAGTTGTTGATCTAGATTTTGGTTTGTACTGATGATGAGCTGATTCGCTTGTTCTTGATCATCTAATTTTTGATTCAAATAAAACCACCCGGAAAATACAGTGGTTATCCCCAAAACAACGACCCCAAAACATAAAATAATAAATTGTTTTTTACGCTGCTCCCTAAGCCCATCACGCCAAGGAAGTAAATTAATTGTTGCCATTAATCAAAACTCCTTAAAGCCAAGCCACATGCCACCATTAGTGATGAGGCATCGTTTTCAATTTTTTGAATGTCGACTTGAGGAGAAAAACCCATTTGTAAAAACGGGTTGGCAATAGTGACTCGGTAACCAAGTTTTTGTTGCAACAATTTAGCTAGCCCTGGAATATTGGCATTCCCGCCTGCTAGCAAAATATGGTCAATTTCATTGAATTGAGATGAAGAAAAGAAAAATTGTAGCGATCTAGCCGCTTGCTGTACTACAGCATCTAAAAATGGCTCTAAGATTTCGATGTCATAATCATCTGGTAAAGAACGTTCTTTTTTAGCCCGTCCCGCCTCTTCTAATGACAAACCATAACGGCTTTGAATTTCGAGAGTAAGCTGTTTACCACCGAAGACTTGTTCACGGGTATAAACGATTTTGCCATTTTGCATAACCGATAATGTGGTCATGGTATGGCCAATGTCTAAAATACCAATGGTATTTGCACCCATGGGTAAGCTATCAGCAAACACACTAAAAGCACGTTCGACAGCATAACTCTCGACATCAGCAAGTTTAGGCGTTAAATCTACCAGTTCCAGTACTTCTACGCGTGTTTCAACATTTTCTGTGCGCGTTGCGACTAAAAGTACATTCACACGATTTGGATTTGGCAGTCGATCTGGTAAAACCTCAAAATCAAGGCTCACCTCATCCAAAGGGAACGGTATATATTGCTCCGCATCTAATCGAATCTGAACTTCACGTTCATCATCGTTCATATCTGCATCCATTTCGATGGTCTTATGTATGACCGTCGATGTCGGAACAGCAATTGCAGCGTTACTGGTTTGGGGATTTGCTAAATTCATCGCCCGCTCCAAAGCTTCTGCAACTGCTTCTGGATTTAAGATATTTTTTTCAACTACACTGTTCTCAGGTAAAGGCGTCAAAGCATAACTTTCCACCCAATATTTACCGTTCTTAACAGAGAGCTCTAACAACTTAACAGAAGTCGAACTAATATCGACGCCCATTAACCCCTTATTCGGTTTACGATATAACCTGAGCACACTATTGTCCTATTATTTTTTTATCCCCAAAAAAAATTACAAACCAATAATCTTGGTCTTTATTTTTACACGGATACAATATCTCATCTAACAATCCGCATGTCTAAAGGCTATACTGACCACAATTAGTTTGTATTCGATCTTATTAAAGCTTACTTATCATGAAAAAGCTATCCAGTTTGGGCTTCGTGCGTCCAATTTTTTTGATCATTATTATTATCTTAGTCTCACTTCCGATGGGCTTTTATGGCATGTATCTCTATATCGCCCCATCGCTTCCAGAAATGAGTTCACTAAAAAAAGCTCCGCTTTTAAAACCGCTTCAGGTCTATACTTCAGACAATCAACTGATTGCCGAGTACGGTGGTAAGCTTTCTATTCCAGTTGAATACAAACAAATTCCTCCTGCTTTTATCCATGCATTTTTAGCAGCAGAAGACTCTTCTTTCTTTGAACATAGCGGGATCAGTTTTAAAGGCTTAGGTCGTGCTTTAAGTGAAAGTGTAACAGGTTCAGATGTGCAAACTGGTGGTTCAACGATCACCATGCAAGTTGCAAAGAACTATTATTTGAGTCCAGAAAGAACCCTAAAGCGTAAAATAACCGAGATCTTTTTGGCTCGAAAAATTGAGCAGAATTTATCTAAAGAAGAAATTCTCAGTCTCTATGTGAATAAAATCTTCTTAGGCAAAAATGCGTATGGTATCGCCGCAGCAGCCAAGATTTATTACAACAAAAGTATTAATGAACTGAGCGTTGCCCAAATGGCAATGATCGCCGGTTTGCCAAAAGCACCATCTAAATACAACCCAGTGGTTAATCCGGAACGTGCGCTCGAACGACGCAACTGGATTTTGGGTCGTATGTTACAACTAGGTTATATCACTCAAGCAGAATATCAAAAAGGTGTGGCAGAACCGATTAACCTGAACATGCCCAATCGAGATTTAAATAATATTCACCCGTACGCTGGCGAAATGGTTCGTTCAGAACTTGTAAAGCACTTTGGTGAACAAGCGATTGATTCTGGTTATAAAGTCTACACAACGATTAATGCTAAACGCCAAGCGATTGCAGAAAAATCCGTACAAGATGGTCTTGAAGCTTATGACCGTCGTCATGGCTGGCGTGGTGCAGAAGCGCATGACAAACCATTAAATGAATTTAGAGCATATGCCAACACTTATCCTGCGCAAGTTACTAAGGTAAATAGCAGCTCTTTTGAAGCATTAATGCAAGATGGCTCAACCGTTACTGTTCAGTGGTCAGGCATGTCATGGGCACGCCCCTATCGTAATGCAAATAGTGTAGGTGGTGCTCCTTCGCGTGCATCTCAAATTGTAAAAGTTAAAGATATTGTTCGTTTACGCCCAAATGATAATAAAACCGCATGGTCTTTAGTTCAGGTTCCTAAAGTTCAAGGTCAACTCATTGCAATTAACCCGAATGATGGCTCAATTGAAGCAATTGTAGGTGGCTATAACTTCTACCAATCAAAATTTAACCGTGCCTTACAAGGCTGGCGCCAACCGGGTTCTACGATCAAGCCATTCCTCTATGCTTTAGCATTAGAAAGAGGTATGACACCATATAGTATGGTGAATGATAGTCCAATTACGATCGGCAAATGGACACCACGAAACTCTGATGGACGTTACCTAGGTATGATTCCATTACGTCGTGCTTTGTATTTGTCTCGTAATACCGTATCAGTGAGACTTCTACAAACTGTAGGAATTGAACGTACTCGCCAATTATTTATGGATTTTGGTTTACAAGAAGATCAAATTCCACGTAACTACACCATTGCACTAGGTACGCCTCAAGTATTACCAATTCAAATGGCAACTGGATATGCAGCGTTTGCAAATGGTGGCTATCGTGTACAACCGCACTTCATTCAACGTATTGAAGATGCTTACGGCAAAGTTATTTATGAAGCCAAACCGGAATACGCATGTATTCCATGTATTAATGCACCTGACACAACAGGTGATGAGCAAAAACCTACAACGACTGATGATGAAGTCATCGAAGTTACGAACAAAGACATAGAGCAGAAGGAAAAGGCCGCTAAGCAGCTTAATCTTAAACAGACTGATAAAAACAACAGTCAATATCGTCAAGCTCAACGTATTTTAAAATCAAGCTCTGCTTACGATATGGCGAATATCTTACGTGACGTAATTGAGCATGGTACAGGTCGTGCTGCGCTTAAAATTGGCCGTAGTGATTTAGGTGGTAAAACAGGTACTACGAACGATGCAAAAGATGCATGGTTTGCAGGCTTTAACGGCAAGTTAGTGACTGTAGCATGGGTTGGATTTGACCAACCGACTACGCTTGGTCGCCGTGAATATGGTGGTATTGCTGCATTACCGATCTGGATTAACTTTATGGGTCAAGCATTGCAAGGTACGCCAGCAGCTTGGGTTCGTTTAGATAAAGACGCGCAAGGTCCTATTTCTCGTGACAAACAACAAACCGTTACTGAGGTAGGCGATAAGAAAACTTATCGTGCTGCTCCACCATTAGCGCGTCCGCTCTACCGTCCAGCACCGCCGCAACCGAAACTGAGCAATGACAATGACTTCTCTGATTTACCGGGCGAAGAAATTGTTATTCCATCTAAGGCTACGCCTCCTGCTATGAAACCTTCACAGGAGCCTGCGCCTAAGCGTGAAAAAGATGAATTAGAAAATCTGATTAATCAGATTGAATAGCAAAAAAAGAAGCCATCATCAGATGGCTTCTTTTTTTGCGCTCTTAAAAATAGATCATCAGATGGCTTTTTTATTGCGCTTCTGAAAAACATATATTTGAAAAGATGCTGTTACTTCTAATTGTGAGTGCTGCTCTAACTGTGAACGGCGCTCAGGAGAAGCTTTGTAAGCATAAGGCGTCATAGCAATCAGATTTTTTAAAGCCTGCTGCTCAAGCACAAAAGGTGCATCAATAATTTGCTCTTGTTTTAGCTCAAACAAATCTTGCAACTGCTCTACAAACTTTTCTGGTGTGTGAGGGTTCACTTGTTCAAAAAGAGCCTCACGCATGGCGTACAAATGTTCAGAGGCAGGCGTAACAACTATTAAATAACCCTCATCTTTTAAAACACGCGCAATTTCGGCTTGCGGAATCGGGCTAAATAAACTGGTGCAGGCATCCATGCTATGGTCTAGCACCGGTAAAGTCGCCCCTGTTCCTACAACCCAAGTTACTTCAGGATTGAGCTTTGCCGCGCGCTGTACAGCAGTTTTTGCAATATCAACACCAACACAATGCTCAACGACTTGCTGCATAGCACTTGTATAGTAGCCCTCACCACAACCAATATCGAGTATCGCTTTTACATCGAGTTGCTTTAATAAATCGACTACAGCCTGCTGTAATGGCTGATAGTAACCGCCTTGTAAAAAAGCACGGCGCGCATCTACTGACTCGGGTGTATCCCCTGGGTTTTTACTATGTTTATGTTGCACAACATGTAAATTGACATAGCCTTGTTTAGCCACATCGTAACTATGCCCTTGCTCACATCGCCATGTTCTTTCAGTTAAATTTAGAGGCTGACGACACACAGGACACATTAAAATTTGCTTAGCCACTTTTAATTATTCTCTTGTTCTTTTTGTTGTAAATAAGCCTTTGCATGCAGTCCAACAAAGGTGCGACCTGCATTTGTTCCCTTAATCCATTCATCTACCTGAAATAAATCAAACAGACCTACTTTGATCAAGGTTGGAATTGCAATTTTCAATTCTTCCTCAATTTGTCCTCTTTCCCCTGCATTATATAATTCAATATTGTGTAGCATTGTCGCTACAGTTCCTGTTTGAACCTGACTTCCATCTTTAAGTACAACTTGAGGTAATACTTCGCCCTCTCCAACTACTTTTTGATTAATCACAGATAATTGGTCTAGACCAGCAACTTTTGTCATTCACCTCTCCAATAAAAAAAGCCAGTAGAACTGGCTTTATATTGACACTAAAATAAGATCTATCGCAATTTTAAAGTCATTAGACCTAAAACTACTAATATAATTGTAATAATCCAAAAACGAATCACGACTTGCGTTTCTTTCCAGCCCTGCTTTTCATAATGATGATGCAGCGGCGCCATTAAGAACACACGTTTATTACGCATACGCAACGAGCCGATTTGTAAGAATACAGATACTGCCTCCATTACAAATACACCGCCCATAATTGCAAATACGATTTCTTGGCGCACCATAACTGCAATTGTTCCAAGCATCGCACCCAAAGCTAAAGCGCCAACATCACCCATAAATACTTGAGCAGGATGCG
The DNA here is from genome assembly GCF_028367635.1 of Acinetobacter sp. P1(2023). NCBI lineage: Bacteria > Pseudomonadati > Pseudomonadota > Gammaproteobacteria > Moraxellales > Moraxellaceae > Acinetobacter > Acinetobacter sp. P1(2023). The sequence continues at coordinate 13,369 of NZ_JAQNDD010000009.1, read as the reverse complement.
CGTTATACCAAAGGAATGCTAAACTGCACCAATCATGGCAGAACAGATCACCACAAGCTCAGAGGTATATTTCACATATGGAATATGTAAGTAGTTAGCGAAACGGATGTCACCAGACAAGTAAGCAAATACGCCCAAGCCCGTAGCTACCATGACAACCGGCATGATTGCCAAGCCATCTAAACCATCTGTTAAGTTAACTGCGTTAGAAGCACCATTAATTACCAGATAGGTAAACACAATAAATGCTAAACCTAACGGAACAATTGAGAGTGGAATTGAAAGATTCTTAAAGAATGGAATCAATAAATCCAGCATGTTTGCGGTATGTTCTGCATTGGACTGTTGAGTTGCGATTAAATATAACGCAATACCTGCCCCAAGAGACGCAACAGAAGTCCAGAAAAACTTCTTACGTGCAGGTAAACCCGCATTGTCTTTATAGCGAATTTTAATCCAGTCATCTGCCCAGCCTACAGCACCGAACACAACCATTACACCAAGCACAATCCAGACATAAGGGTTAGATAAATCAGCCCATAGCAAGGTACTAATACCAATTGAAAGCAGAATTAAAATCCCGCCCATAGTTGGTGTACCCATTTTTTTAGCATGATTTTCAGGAGCAAACGAACTTACTGCCTGACCGTATTTTAACGCTTGTAATTTACGAATCATGATCGGTCCAAGGACCAGACCAATGGTCAGTGAAGTTAATACACTGAGTAAAGAACGTAATGTTAAATAACGAACGACCTGAAACGAGCTATGATAGCCCGCAAGTTGTTCAAACAACCATAACAGCATTTAAAGTTTCTCCATCAAATCAGCCATCAACGTTTCCATATGAGTAAAGCGAGAACCTTTAAACAGGAAACTCATGGACTGGGGTTGATGTGTTTGGATTAGATTAATTAAAAATGGAAGCGCCTCAGCTTGTGTCTGAAATGCTTTCATTTTATTAGAATGAGAGCCTGCACCCTCGAGAGCAGCTGGAGCAAACTGCCCAACCGCAATAATATGGTCTAAAGGAAGCTCGGCGAGATCACGCCCTAAATCATGATGCTCTTGCCAACTGCTATCACCTAACTCACCAATATCCCCGATGACCATCACTTTTACGCCTTGTTGCTGCAACAACACTTGTGCAGCAGCGCGCATAGAAGTCGGATTGGCATTATAGGTATCATCAATAAATAAGTAAGGTGACTTTTGAATAAAGTTAAGACGGCCTTTCGCACCCTCGGCTTGCTCTAAACCTTGAACAATATCTTCTAGTCCAATACCAAGTGCCAAAGCAAAAGCTACGGCTGCGGTCGCATTTTGAACATTATGCTCGCCGGCAAAAGGAAGCTTAACAACACTACTACCTTGCGGCGTATGAAGGTTAAAATTCGTTGACTGAGGCAATAAATCAATATCTGTTGCATAGACATCGCCTCCTACACCAAATGTAGAAATGCGATGCGCCTTTGCAGCTTCAAGAATTTCGGCAGTAAAGTCATCTTGTTGCGGCACGATTGCAACGCCATTCGGTAAAATATGGTGATAAATTTCCGATTTAGCGCGGCAAATACCTTCCCGCCCACCAAATTCACCCAGATGAGCTGTACCAATATTTAAAATGCCTGCAACATGGGGCTGAACAATTTTTGAGGTGTAATCAATCTCGCCTTGATGGTTTGCACCCAACTCCATCACCGCATATTGATGTTCCTTGCGAAGCTCTAGCAACATCATCGGGACACCAAGGTCATTATTTAAATTGCCTCGGGTAATTAATGTCGGTGCTAAGCGCGACAATATACTTCCCAACATTTCTTTGGTCGTCGTTTTACCACTACTGCCCGTCAAGGCAATTACCTTTAATTGTGGGTTTTGCTCACGGCGATAAGCGCTAAGTTGTCCTAAAGCTAAACGGGTGTCGGTAACAACGAGTTGAGCAATATCGACATCTAGCGGACGTTCAACAATGGCGATTTGACAGCCATTTTCAGCAACTTGCGCAACGAAATCATGCGCATCGAAACGCTCACCTTTTAGCGCTAAAAAGGCATCCCCAGTTTCCGCATGACGCGAGTCCGTCAAAATACGTTTAATTTCAGTTTGAGGGATCTGGTCTTTATGCCAGTAGCCCTGTGTTGCCTGTTGTAATTGTTGAGCTGTCCACGGTTCCAAAGGCACGGTACTGGTGGTTGAAGTATGCATAATTTGTCCTATTGTGCAGGGTAAGCAGCGTCTACAGTATGATATTGCGCAGCAATCGCTGATTGCACTTCGACAACATCATCAAACCAATGACGTACGCCATTAATTTCTTGATAATTTTCATGTCCTTTACCAGCAATCACAACGATGTCGCCAGGCTGAGCCTGTTGTGCAACAAATTTGATTGCTTCACGGCGGTCATGAATTTCATGCATACGGTGCCCTGAAAAATCGATTTCTTGTTTCATGTCTGCAAAAATCTGTTCAGGGTCTTCTGTTCGTGGATTATCAGAAGTCAAAATAATCGGGTTTGCGCCATCTAAAGCTGCTTGAGTCATAAGTGGACGCTTACCGCGATCACGGTCTCCACCACATCCAAATACTGCCCAAAGTTGATTCGAAACATGGCGTTTTAATGTTTTAAGTACTTGAATTAATGCATCTGGTGTGTGCGCATAATCAACAACAAATAAGCGATCACCATCGCGAATGACCTGCATTCTGCCTGGCGCACCAATCAGTTGAGGAACGAAAGCGACTAGTGCTTTTAAATCAAAACCCGCTTGTTCAGCAGCGATGAGTGCTGCAACCAAGTTTTCGACATTAAAATGCCCCAATAACGGACTTTGTACCGCAAAAGAACCATGCGGACTCACTAAATTAAATGTTGCCCCAGCTAAACTGTAACTTAGGTCAGTAATATAATAATCGGCAATATTCTGAGTAAGTGAATACGTTAAAATTTTTGGTTGAGCAGGATTTTGCTTTGCTGCATTTATCATGAGAGCAGCATGCTCATCATCTAAATTAATAACAGCTACTTTTAAAGAATTGAAACGGAATAAAAGAGCCTTTGCTTCTGCATAAGCTTCTAAAGTTCCATGATAATCCAGATGATCACGACTCAAATTACTATAAACGGCAATCTCAATAGCACAGCCATTTAAACGTCCTTGCTCTAAACCATGTGAACTTGCCTCTAAAGAAGCAAAAGTCGCACCTTGTTTAGCATAATCATGCAATGCATTTTGTAGATGTAAAGCATCAAGCGTAGTATGAGTTGATGGCGTTAAGTCTGGCAAAATACCATTACCTGTAGTACCCATCACGGCACAACGCTGTTGTTGTGAGCTAATTAATTCAGCCACTAGACGCGAAATTGTGGTTTTACCATTTGTACCAGTCACGGCAATAATACGTGCTGGCGTCACAGGATCTATACGCTGTAAATAACGCTCTTGCCATTCGCCAATACGTTGACGCACATCAGGACATACCCACTCATTTGCCACACCCAGCTCAGTCTCACTAATGATGGCAAGCGCACCATTCGCTAAAGCCGACTCAGCAAAGGTACGCGTTTTTTCAGGTTGGCTATAACTGGTCAAAGCGATAAAGATCTGGCCTGACTCAACCTTACGGCTGTCTAAACTAAAACCATGAAAAGGCTGCTTAGACCAGTGTGCATCAATCTCGACTGGATTAATTTCTTGAAAAGAAACAGACATAGCTTACCTGCGAATAGGATTTACTGAAGTATCAAGGGGCTTATCAAGCGGCACATTCATTAAACGCAATGATTCTTGCATAATACGTGCAAAAACAGGGGCCGCAACCAAACCACCGTAATAACGACCTTGTGGATTTTCAACAACGACAATAACTGCTAAACGAGGGTCGCTAATTGGAGCTACACCTGCAAATAAAGCACGGTATTCATTATTTGAATAACCTTTACGGTCTGCACGAAGTTTATGAGCCGTACCTGTTTTACCGCCAACACGATAACCCGGAATATTAGCTTGCTTTGCAGTACCTCCTGGCATAGTTACTTGCTCGAGCATAAGCAAAACCTGATCAGCAATTTTTGGAGCAAGAACTTGCTCACCTTTAGGTGCTTGATCGAGCTTATGTAGGCTTAAAGGCATTTTCACCCCATGGTTTGCAAGCATTGCATAGCCTTGCGCCAACTGGAGAATAGTTGCGTTTAGACCATAACCATAAGCCATAGTACCGATTTGAGAAGAGTTTAATTTACTTACGGGAAGCACTAAACCAGAGCTTTCGCCAGGGAACTTCACAGCAGAACGTTTACCAAAGCCAGCACGATTAAAGAAGCTCGGTAATGTTTCCTTAGGAAGTGATAACGCAATTTTTGCCGAACCTACGTTTGATGACTTGATAATTACGCCACTAACCGTCAAAGCACCATAGTTATGTGTATCGCGAATGGTATGCCAACCTAAACGCATTGAACCAGGTGAAGTGTTGACAATCGTATTTGGTGTGTATTTTCCAGTTTCGAGCGCAGCAGAAATCGTAAAAGGCTTCATGGTAGAACCCGGTTCGAACATATCAATCGCACCTCGGTTACGCATAGCATCTTTATTAGATAAACCGTTTTTATCATTCGGGTTATAAGATGGCCAACTGGTCATTGCCAGAATTTCACCTGTTTTAACATCTACAGCAATTGCTGTTGCCGAACGGGCATTATTTGCAACGCCAGCAGCAGTCAACTCACGATACATAATATATTGCAAACGAGAGTCGATACTTAAAGTGATGTTTTCGCCTGGCTCACCTTCACGAATAACCTCTGAAACTTTTAAGCGGTTACCACGTTTATCACGAATAATTTTTTGCTCACCATCCACACCTGACAGTTGTTTATTCAACTGCATTTCCAAGCCTTCAATCCCTTGGCCTTCACTATTTGTTAGACCAATAATCTGAGCATTTGGCTGCGGTTGAGGATAATAACGTTTATACGTTTTCTCGGCATAAACGCCTTGGAAGTTACCCTTTGTAATCAGATCTGCCTGTTGCGGTGGCACTTCTTTTTTCAAAACTAAATAACGAGAACGTGGACGTGCATTCATCTGTTTCTTAAGATCAGCACGGTCTAAGCCAACCACATCAGCCAATTCATCAAGATTCAGGTTTTTATCTGGTAATTGGCGTTTTAACTTACGATTATTCGGATCTTTCTTTAATTCTGCCGTAATTTCGTCATATAAATGCTTAGTATCAAAATAATCACGCGGATCCATTACGATTTTCATGATCGGAGTGCTGATCGCTAAAGGCACGCCATGGCGATCGCTAATCACCCCACGCATTGCCTCAATACGTTCCGTACGCAAAATATTGGCATTGGCCTTGTTTTGTAAAAAGTCTTTATTAATGACTTGCACATAAAATGCACGTGCAATTAATACAACAAAACAGAGCAGTACTGTTGCCCAGAGCAGATAAAACCGCCACATATCAAAGGCAAGAGTTGGTTTTTCCGAAATAGACTGCTGTTTTTTCCGTGTTTGCTTTGTTCGCTTATCTACCATACAGCAAGGCCTTACTTATTTTGCTCTGAGGTCATCGGTAAAGAAATTACCACCGTTTCTGCAGCAGGTGGCGAAAACATCCGTAGTTGGGTTACAGCACGCGTACCAATCTGTGCTGTTGCACCGAAGGTTTGTTGCTCAATAAGCAAACGCCCCCATTCAGCATTGAGATCATCACGCTCACGCATATAAGAGCTAAGCTCTCTATAATCATGACGATATTCAAATACTTGAAATACCACCATCATGGCACTGATAAAAACAAGTGCCACTAGTACGGTATATACCACAACTTTTTTCACCACTTTATTTTCGGTGGTTTCAATTTCATCACTGCTTTTCATTACGCGCCTTTTTGTTCCAAGCGTTCAGCAACCCGAAGCCATGCACTACGTGAACGAGGATTCGCTTTTACTTCTTCTTCACTCGCACGAACCCGTGAAATTTTCTTTAACCTTCTTGTATCTACCTGTTGCTGTGGCATCCCCCAGCCAAAATCTTCTGCCAAAGTCGATTCTTTTTGAATAAATTGTTTGATCAAGCGATCTTCAAGAGAATGAAAGCTAATCACAGACAAACGTCCTTTTGGTTTTAGCAAGTCTATAGCTTGTGGTAAAAATACTTCAATATCATCTAGTTCTTTATTAATAGCAATACGAATTGCCTGAAATGTACGTGTGGCCGGATGCTTATGTTTTTCCCATTTAGGATGAGCTGTTTTAACAAGTTCTGCCAACTGTGCTGTCGTGTCGAGTCTTCCAGCCTGTTTAATAGCTTTTGCAATACGTCGACTATAACGTTCTTCGCCATATTGATAAATAATATTTGCCAATTGTTCTTCTTCAATTTCAAGCAACCACTCAGCCGCAGTTAATCCTTTAGAGTTATCCATACGCATGTCTAATGGACCATCTTGCATAAAACTGAAACCACGCTCAGCTTGGTCGAGTTGAGGAGATGACACCCCTAAGTCGGCCATAATGCCATCAACACTCATCACACCAATTTCCTGCATTTTTTCTTTAATATCAGCAAAACTGGCATGAATAATGGTAAATCTTGGATCTTCTTGTGCCAAAGCAGCCGCAACTTCCAAAGCTTGAGGGTCTTTATCAAATGCATACACTCGTGCATTTTCATCAAGTTTCGAGAGCAATAAACGTGTATGCCCACCTCGTCCGAAGGTTGCATCGATATACACCCCTGTTGTGCGATCTGCCAATAAGCTCTCAACGGTCTCAAAAAGTAAGACAGAAATATGCGACATAGGTGTTAAATCATTGCGTAAAAATGTAACTGCACATTATCACCTTGTTTATGTCCAACACCAAACGGCTTTTTGTAGGAAAATATTAATTTTTCATAGATAAAACCGTTTTATTAGCATTTTTTAAGCAAAAAAAGAAAGCAAGCCCACTTTTTTAAGTTTGCTTACTTTCTTTATGAATATTTAGCTTTTAACTTTTCTTTTGGACTACTGTTTTTTAAACATTCTATTTACTGTTTGCCACCATAAATTTGGTCAAAAATAGCGCCATTTGCAAAGTGAGTTTTCTGTGCTTTAGCCCAGCCACCGAATACATCATTAATGGTAAATAATTTAATTTTTGGGAATTGCGCTGCATATTTCGCAGCCACTTGAGCATTACGTGGTCGGAAATAATGTTTAGCAGCCAATTCTTGGCCTAAAGGTGAATATAAAAAGTTCAGATAACCTTTTGCCAAGGTTCGATTTCCATCTTTATCTACTGTTTTATCTACAATCGCAACAGATGGTTCAGCTAAAATTGAAATTGATGGATAAATAATTTCATATTTATCTTTATCTAGTCCTTTTGTTGCCAATAATGCTTCATTTTCCCAAGACAATAAAACATCACCAATGCCACGTTCAGCAAATGTTGTAAGTGAACCACGTGCTCCTGAATCAAGCACTTTCACATGGTGATAAAGCTTTTTAACGAGCTCTCGTGCTTTAGCATCATTTCCACCCGGCTGTTTTAAAGCATACCCCCACGCAGAGAGATAAATCCAACGCGGTGCGCCACCTGTTTTAGGGTTAGGTGTAATAATTTCTATTCCCGGTTTTGTTAAATCATTCCAGTCGCGTATATTTTTTGGATTACCCTTTCGTACTAGAAATACGACAGTTGAAGTATAGGGGGCAGAATTATTCGGAAATTCTTTTTGCCAATTTGGCTGAATAAAACCAGCTTTCACAATCTCGTCAATGTCATTCGCAAGTGCTAACGTTACTACATCAGCCTCAAGCCCTGTTGCTACTGCACGAGCCTGTTTACCAGATCCCCCATGTGATTGTTTAAATTCAACTTCCTGCCCTGTACGCTGTTTCCAAAACTTACCAAAAGCCTGATTATATTCTTGATAAAACTCCCGCGTCGGGTCATAAGAGACATTTAAAAAAGAAGTAGCTGCTTGAGCTGCTGTTACCGCCATTCCCATATACAAAGCGACAGCCATTATTGATATTTTTTTCATTTACAAAATCCATCATTCATTTTAGTTTTACTATATTTTTAATTTTATTTTTTACAATCAATTACTTATATTTATATCTTTATTACTAATCTTTTTTAAAGATATACTTCAGAATGTCTGAGTTATTCATTTTTGAAAAATTTTGTAATTATTCTTACAACTTATTTAGGGCCTTCACTTTATCTACACATTAATTTGATAAATAATGAAGTGCAAAGGATACATATGGTTTACATTTAAGTCGGCCAGATTAAAATATAGGTGAATTTTGTAAAAATTGTGACACAGTTCAACTTTTTTATTAAGATTTATGTTTAAATCGTAGCATTACCGTAATTTTACATTTTGTTAAACTCAAAAAATAGATGAAATGTAATGAACAGAGGGGATGATTAACAATGAAAATTCATTATGGAAAAGCGTTAAGCTTAAGTTTGGTGCTGGGCTTGGCATCACAGTTCTCTGCAGCAGCAGTACTTAAAGATACTCCAATTAAAACTAGTTCAGATAAGCAAACTTCGCTTATTGAAAAAGCTTTAGATCAACAAAAACGCAACCCTATTGTGTTACCGTCTACAAATGATGAACTTAAAGTTCTAAATACGATTCGCGTTACACCAACTCAAAATTTTCTAGCTGCACAACATGAACGTTTTTCACGTTTTGTTCAGGCAATCTTTCAGCCGCATGCTTCTTAAAATCTGAAACACCCCCTCTACGTTCAGTTTTAGCCCAGACTGACGTTAAATAAAACGTCAGAATACTGGGCTTTTTCGTTATAATAGTTTCAATTTTTATTCTGATCCTTTATCTATGAAAGTTCGTACTCGTATTGCACCTTCCCCTACTGGTTTTCCTCATGTCGGCACAGCCTACATTGCTTTATTTAACATGTGTTTTGCAAAACAACATGGTGGAGAATTTATTTTAAGGATTGAAGATACAGACCAACTTCGTTCTACACCAGAATCTGAAAAAATGATTTTGGATTCATTACGTTGGTTAGGTTTGAATTGGTCTGAAGGTCCAGATGTAGGTGGTCCGCATGCACCATATCGTCAATCTGAACGTATGGGAATTTATAAGCAATACGCATTAGAACTTGTTGAAAAAGGTCATGCTTTTTACTGTTTTGCAACAGCAGAAGAACTCGACCAGATGCGTGCGGAACAACAAGCACGTGGCGAAACACCAAAATATGATGGTCGCGGCTTAAAGCTTTCTCAAGAAGAAGTGACTCGCCGTCTTGAAGCGGGTGAACCTCATGTCATTCGTATGAAAGTGCCTGAAGATGGTGTTTGTAAATTTAATGACTTGCTCCGTGGAGAGGTTGAAATTCCTTGGGCACAAGTCGATATGCAAGTTCTTCTTAAAACAGATGGCTTACCAACTTACCATTTAGCTAACGTTGTTGATGACCATTTAATGGAAATCACTCATGTATTGCGTGGCGAAGAATGGCTTCCATCTGCACCGAAGCATCAATTGCTTTACCAATATTTTGGTTGGGAAATGCCAACACTTTGCCACATGCCATTGTTGCGCAACCCAGATAAATCAAAACTATCTAAACGTAAAAACCCAACATCAATTAACTACTACCGCGATATCGGTGTATTACCAGAAGCCTTGTTGAATTATTTAGGCCGTATGGGTTGGTCAATGCCAGATGAAAGAGAAGTTTTCACATTACAAGACATGATGAATAACTTTGACATTCAACGTGTATCACTAGGCGGACCAATTTTTGACGTTGAAAAATTGAACTGGCTTAACGGTCAATGGATCAAAGGGTTAACTCCAGGTCAATTATTAGACCGCTTATTAACATGGAAAAGTGATCGCAGCACTTTAGAAGATATTGCTGCCGCTATTCAACCACGTATTAATTTACTTTCAGAAGCTGTGAATTGGGCTGGTTTCTATTTTAACCATATGCCACAAATCACAGCAGAAATGTTCGAAAGTAAAAAATTGACTCAAGAACAAGTTCGTCAAAGTTTGCAATTTGCAATTTGGCGTCTTGAAGGTCAATTTACTTGGAATAATGACACCGTTAGTCAAACCCTAATGGATCTTGCAAATCAGATGGGCATTAAATTACGTGATTTTATGCCAGCGTTCTTTATTGCAATTGCCGGTTCAACGAGCTCAACACCAGTTATGCAGTCAATGGTTACGCTTGGACCTGATTTAACTTTCGCTCGCTTACGTCATGCCCTAGAAATTGTGGGTGCGCCAAGCAAGAAAGAAGTTAAAAATTGGGAAAAACTCAACGAGAGCTTAAAATTGCCGAAAAATGACGCAACTAGCGAAGTTTAATTCATTTTTTTGTTGACGTGTGAGCGCATTCACCCTAAGATTGCGCTCACACAAACTGGGGTCATAGCTCAGTTGGTAGAGCGCTACAATGGCATTGTAGAGGTCAGCGGTTCGATCCCGCTTGACTCCACCACGCTCCTTTGTGTTTGCCTCATCAAGTCCCTATCGTCTAGAGGCCTAGGACATCGCCCTTTCACGGCGGTAACCGGGGTTCGAATCCCCGTAGGGACGCCATATTCTGCTTTAATAATTATTAAAAGACTCTATCGTCACCTTACTGTTTATTCTTTATCTCTTTCTAGATTGCACATTTGTCTATTTTATCTAAAATAGCGTCTTTCTTAATTCTCTCAATGTGTAATATGCAGCCATCTGACAATCAACTAGATGCTCATCAGCATCAGAACAGTACTGCACCTTTAAAAAGAGCCATGAGTACTCGCCATCTTGTGATGTTATCACTGGGCGGAGCGATCGGAACTGGTCTATTTTTAGGTTCAGGGGAAGTCATTTCACAAACTGGAGCTATTGGCGCAATTATTGCCTATATTCTTGGTGGCGCGATCGCTTACATGGTTATGCTCTGCCTAGGAGAACTCGCTGTACACATGCCTGTTTCAGGTTCTTTCGGTGCATATGCCAAAAAATATATTAGTCCAAGTACGGGCTACATGATTTCTTGGATGTACTGGCTAACTTGGACGGCAACGCTTGGAACCGAATTCACAGCCGCTGCTCTACTCATGCAAGAATGGTTCCCGCATATTTCAATGTGGATTTGGACAATTATTTTTGCGGTTACTATTTTTGGCTTAAATATTAGTTCAACTCGTATTTTTGCTGAGTCTGAATTCTGGCTGGCCCTTGTTAAAGTCGTTACCGTCATTGCCTTTATTGTGCTTGGCTTATTAGCAATTTTTGGTTTAATTCCATTCCATGGTTCCCAAACTGCTCCCCTATTTAGCAATCTGACAGCTCAAGGCTGGTTCCCTCATGGTTTAATTCCTATTTTTACAACCATGTTAATTGTTAATTTTGCTTTCTCAGGAACCGAATTAATTGGGGTAGCAGCAGGTGAAACAAAAGATCCGGCTCAAAATGTTCCAAAAGCAATTAATGCTGCAATCTGGCGTCTACTTATTTTCTTTGTAGGTACCATCATTGTTATTAGTGCCTTACTTCCTTTCCAACTTGCTGGCTTAGGCGGTGACGGCGTAAGTAGCAGCCCTTTCGTTACTGTATTTAATTATATTGGCATTCCATATGCGGATGATATTATTAGGTTTGTAATTATTACAGCTCTGCTTTCGGCAGCAAACTCTGGACTTTATGCTGCTTCACGTATGATGTGGTCGCTGTCGGAACAAAAATTACTGCCTAGCGTATTTGCCACTCTATCAAAAAGTGGAACACCGATTGTAGCTCTAGTGGTAACGATGTTCGGTGCAATTCCAGGTTTGTTATCAGAGCAATTTGCACCAGAGACTATTTTTAAAAATCTGCTTGGTGTCGCGGCTTTTACCATGGTCATTGTATGGATGAGTATTTGTTTAAGTCAGTTCAATTTCCGTCGCCAATGGTATCGATCAGGCCATACGGTTAAAGACTTACAATATGCTGCCCCTCTATTCCCTATTGTGCCAATTTTAGGTTTCGTTTTCTGTTTTATTACTTGTTTAAGTATGGCGCAGACCCTGAAATGCGTGCCGGTTTTGTAGGCTGTCTAATTTTCACAGCTTTATGTTATCTCAGTTATTTTATTTTTTACCGCAATAAGGCCTAAACTTATTGTTGTGAACAAAAAGTGTAGCAAAAAGCTACACTTTTTTTTGCCTACATACTGGTTTTCAACAAGATACCGTTGTAGATTGAAATTCATATTAAAAACAAAATCTTGTATAGAATGAAAATTATATTTATCCACGGGATGAATCAACAAAACTACACAGCACATCGCTTGAAAGAGCATTGGTTAAAAGTATTTAAGCTCGGCCTAAAACAAATGCCTTGCAAAATTAATGTCCGCGATCTTCATATTCATATGCCGTTTTATGGCGACCTAATGACTAAATATCAATTAAGCAATCAATTAGACCTTAATACGTTATTACCTAAATCATTTTTAAATAATTATTTGCCCATTCACTTCCATCACAACAATCCCCCAGCTAAGGAACACACCCCATTTGTTCCCTTATTACATCCAGCAACAGACCCAGCGGAAAAAAGCTTTTCGGAACGACTTTATCTCACTTCTCAGCTTGTAAAAGACCGCGTACTCAAAGAGTTAGTTGTACTTTTAAATAACTTCCCTAAATTGCATGAAAGTTTAATTCAGCAGTTTCTGATTGAAACATATATGTATTTGTCTAATCCTGAGTTTATGCAGGAAGTGAATGAACGGATTTTAAAAAAAATGCGAGAAGACGAAGATTATATTATCGTTGCTCATTCTCTCGGCTCGGTTATTGCTTTTAACCTTCTTTCGGACCCTACTTATCAGTTTTCGATTAAACGATTTATAACGCTAGCTTCTCCTTTATCTTTTCGCGTGATTCAAAGCAAGCTTGCCAGTCCAATTTCTAGACCACCCTGTATCCATGGTGATTGGTTTAATTTTTACTCACAAGATGATTTTTTAACCGCATTTCCACTATGCGAGGCTCCATTTAATTTTGAGCCGCCTATTATTAATCAGAAAATTTATACTTTCGCTAACCAGCCGCATGAGATTTTAGGGTATCTACAACACCCCTCGGTTATAAAGGCAATTATTGAGCCTTTTCAGAAAAATGAAGGCTAAATGTATATATTTTCTACAATTTGAGTTATTTTTAATCGCTTGACTGTTTTTTTTAATATTTCTTCAGAAAACTATTTGACACTTTTATTAAATCGACCTAATATACGCCCACCTCTGAAACGTCCCTATCGTCTAGAGGCCTAGGACATCGCCCTTTCACGGCGGTAACCGGGGTTCGAATCCCCGTAGGGAC
>NZ_JAQNDD010000008.1:0-167400 GCF_028367635.1 Acinetobacter sp. P1(2023) | reverse complement strand
CCATGTGAGAGTAAGTCATCGCCAGCTCATTATTCTAAACACCCCCACAATTAGTGGGGGTGTTTTTTTATATGTGGGAAATATAAGAGAATTTGATTTTTAATAAAATCTAGGCTCAATTTCAGATTTGTATATTGGCTGTATTCTATGAATATAATGATGGAATTTCTTATTTTTGGTCACCTCTATGAAAATTAATTCTTTCTCTCCTATACCTGAAGATGATAACGAACTCTCTCTTCCTGCATTGATTTATTGGGCATCTTTAGGTGATATCGATCACGTAAAAGAATTACTAATAGATGGAGAAGATCCTAACCAGACAGATGATGAGGGTTACAGTGCTCTGCAAGCAGCTGCTGAAAATGATCATTTAGAGGTAGTTCAACTCTTAGTTGAAAAAGGTGCTCATGTCGCTTATAAAAGCGAATACACGGCACTAGAGCTAGCAGAAATGACAGGTAATATTGAGATAGTAAATTATTTAAGAAGTTTATAGTATTAAAAAGCCTCTTCTTATTTAAAAGAGAGGCTTTTTTCCAATTTAAGATAAATGATATTTCTGTAGTTTCTTAATAATTGATTGAAGTCCTTTTACTTCAAACTCATTAGCTTCGAATCTTTCATCTTTATTGCGTTTAAAGATATCCCGAATCTCTATGACAGCATTGGGATCAATGATACTTAAACTTGAGGTGACTTGACGTATTTGGCTAATAGAACGAGAACCATTCGTTGAACCATATCCTATAAATGCAGCAGGTTTGCCACTCCATTCTTTACCTACATAGTCGAGTGCATTTTTTAAAGCTGGGCTATAACCATGATTGTATTCTGGGCTAATAAAGATAAATGCATCTGCTTGTGCGATTTTGTCCGCCCATTCTTGTTGTTGAGGCTGATCATAAATCCCAGTAGCCGGTGGGTGAGAGCCTGAAAATAACGGTAAATTCCATTCTTTTAAATCAATTACTTCTGTTTGAAAATCTTTTAAATTAAATGATGGAATTGTTGAGTGTAGCCAATTGGCAATTTTAATTGCTGTACGTCCTTCACGAACACTTCCTACGATAATATAGACCAGCATGTATTTGTCCTAAGAATTTTTATCTTTATAACTTAATTCATTATATAGGTAGGAGAGAATATAGAATTTGTAAGGATTCTTATGTCACTAATAAAAATTGAATCATAAAAAAGCCCTCATTGAGAGGGCTTTTTTATTTACATTAGCTTAATGCCTTGTTGGCCTTCGGGGGTTACCTTGAATATTTCTACTTCAAAGGTAATATTTTTCCCAGCTAACGGGTGATTAAAATCAATTTCTGTAATGTCATCATTAACTGATTTAACTACGCCGAATAAAGTGGTTTTTGCCTTATCTTCAAATTCGATCATGTGGCCAGGAATAGGGCGTTGCTCAAACTTAACTGTATCGAAAGTTTGAACATTTTCTGGATTCCACGGACCAAAAGCATCTTCTGGTGGAAGGTGTACTGTACGGCGGTCACCTGCACGTAAACCGAATAATGCTTTTTCGAAACCTGGTAAAAGGTTTCCGTCACCAATAGTCAGACTAACTGGTTCTTCACGGCTACGTGTATTGTCAATTTCTACACCATTTTCGATAGATACAGAAAAGTGTAGGTCGACTTTAGAACCGTCAGTAATACGAATTTCTTCGTTAGGTTGAATAATTTCGGTCATATTATGCATCCGAATTTTGGTTACGTTGCTTCTCAAGGAAGAATGTATCAATGAGTAGCAAAATCGTACCTAGAGTGATGGCACTGTCCGCAATATTAAAAGCTGGAAAGTGATGATTTTGGTAATAAACATGAATGAAATCGACCACATAACCTAGGGTAATACGGTCAATTAAATTGCCTAAAGCTCCACCTAAAATTAAAGCGATGGCTACAGGTAGCACCACCATTTTTTTAGGCATACGCATTAACCAAAATACAAAAAGTACTGAAACTAAGCCCGCCAAAGATGTGAAGAAATAGCGCTGCCATCCTCCTGCATCAGATAAAAAGCTAAAAGCTGCACCATAGTTATGTAATAGTGTCCAGTTTAAAAATGGAAGTACGGGTACAGGATCTGCATAGTTGAGATGTGTACTTGCAATCCATTTTGTCCATTGATCCAATACAATGGCAAGGACAGAAAGTCCAAGCCAAATCAGGTTGTGTGGATAAAACTGGAATAAGCCTTTTTTAGCTTGTGAATTAGGCATATTTTCTCACTTCGCCACGACCAGTGACGTTCACAATACAACGACCACATAAACCAGGATGATCGGCATGTGTATTTACATCTGGAAGGACGTGCCAGCAACGTGCACATTTTTCACCTTCAGCTGCAGATATTTGTACACGTAAGCCTTCCATTTCAGTTGCTTCACCTTGCTCAGCAAATGGATGTACTACTACTTGCGAAGTAATAAGAACAAAACGGAGTTCATCAGCCAGTTGGTTTAAAACTGTTTGTAATGATTCATTTGCCCAAAGTTCAACTTTGGCTGAAAGATTACTGCCAACAATTTTAGCGTTACGTGCTGCTTCAATCTGTTTATTTACTGCAGATTTTACGCTAATCAATGTTTGCCAATCTTCCTCAGAAAGCAAGTTTGCTTTTGATGAAACAGGCAAGTCATACCATTCTGACGTAAATACATACTTTTCAGTTTGTTCTGGAATCAGTGGCCAAGCTTCTTGAGCGGTAAAGCTTAAGATCGGGCTCATCCAACGGATAAATGCTTGGACAATATGGTAAAGCGCTGTTTGTGCAGAACGGCGTGCTTGTGAGTCAGCCTTAGTCGTATATTGGCGGTCTTTGATAATGTCTAGATAGAAACCACCTAAATCATTAATACAGAAACTTGTTAACGTACTACACACCACATGGAAGTTCATTTCTTCATAAGCAGTGATAATGGTTTGTTGTACTTCATTCGCACGCTGCAAAATATATTGATCAAGAGCGATAAGGTCATCTACTGCTAAAGCATCAGTACTTGGTTTGAAACCATTGAGGTTAGCAAGTAAGAAGCGCAGGGTATTACGAATACGGCGGTAGCTATCACTTACACGGTTAAAGATTTCTTTAGACGCCGCAATTTCATAGCGATAGTCGCTAGAAGCTACATATAGACGTAAACCATCAGCACCAAGTTGTTTGATGATTTCTTCAAGCGGAATGTAGTTACCTAATGATTTTGATAACTTACGACCATTTTCATCTACCGTAAAACCATGTGTTAACAGGGCTTTATATGGTGCACGATTGTGAATTGCCATAGACGTTAATAAAGAAGATTGGAACCAGCCACGGTGTTGGTCTGAACCTTCTAAATATAAGTCAGCAGGGCTTTCTAATTCTTCACGTTGCTCAAGTACAGCATAATGTGTTGTACCAGAGTCGAACCATACATCGAGTGTATCGCGAACGGCGTTGTATTGTTCAGCATCTTCACCAATGAAGTCTTTTGCTTCACGTTTGAACCATGCTTCGATACCTTCTTGTTCGATCAGTTGAGCGACTTCTTCGATAAGCTCAGGTGTACGCGGGTGTAATTCGTTCGTGTCTTTATGAACGAAGAAAGGAATTGGAACACCCCACGTGCGTTGACGTGAAATACACCAGTCCGGACGGCCTTCGATCATTGATTCAATACGGTTTTTACCCCAGTTCGGGACAAACTCGATATCATTTTCAATAGCATTCAGTGCGCCATCACGTAAACCTTTTTGATCCATGCTAATGAACCATTGTGGTGTAGCACGGAAAATAATAGGAGTCTTATGACGCCAGCAGTGTGGGTAGCTGTGTTTAATTGGCTGATGAGCCCATAAACGGCCTACAGCACCCAAAGCTTCGATAATCTTTGGATTGGCTTTATAGATGTGTTCACCAGCATAGATTGGGGCAGTTGGGAGATAAACTCCGTTACCACCGACTGGGTTATCTACTTTAAGGTTGTATTGAAGACCTACTTTATAGTCATCTGCACCGTGGCCAGGCGCTGTATGTACGGCACCTGTACCGCTTGTTGCGATAACGTGTTCACCCAAAATAACCGGAACTTGGCGATCAGTAAGTAAAGGGTGCTGTAAAGTAAGCTTTTCAAGAGCCGAACCGGTAAAATCTGCTAAAACAACTGGGTTTTCAAGTTTATAGCGTTCAATTGCTGAAGCAACTAAGTCTTTAGCAAGAATGAAGTTTTGCTTACCGTGCTCAGTCGTCACTTGTACCAATTGATATTCAATTTCGGCATGCAACGCAACCGCTTGGTTTGCAGGCAATGTCCACGGTGTAGTCGTCCAGATCACGATATCAGTTGGATCTTGAACTTCTACGTTTAAACGGGCACTTAAATCTTTAAGATCAACAACGCCAAAACCAACGTCGATTGCGTCAGATTTTTTATCTTCGTATTCAACTTCAGCTTCAGCAAGTGCAGAACCACAGTCCATACACCAGTTCACTGGCTTTAAGCCCGGCTGAATATGACCATTTTTCTGAATCAAACCTAAAGCACGAACAATATCAGCTTCTTGTTTGTAGTTCATGGTGAGATAAGGATTATCCCAGTCACCTAAAATACCAAGACGTTTAAAGTCAGTACGTTGTAAATCAATTTGTTTTAGCGCGTATTCACGGCAAAGTTTACGGAAAGTCGCAGCGTCAACTTTTTCGCCTACTTTACCCACTTTTTCTTCGACTTTTAGTTCGATTGGTAAACCGTGACAGTCCCAACCCGGAACATAAGGTGCATCGAAACCTGACAAAGTACGACTTTTTACAATAACGTCTTTAAGTACTTTATTGACCGCATGGCCTAAGTGAATTGTACCGTTTGCATATGGAGGGCCATCATGCAAAATATATTTTTTCTTGCCAATACGCGATGCACGAATCTGCTGATAAATGTTGTCGGTATACCACTCTTCTAACCATTTCACTTCACGTACTGCCAAATTTGCTTTCATTGCAAATTGAGTATCCGGCAGGTTTAGCGTGGCTTTGTAGTCCACTGCATTCTCAGGAGTTTGCTTATCGCTCATGCAAGTTTTCTTCCAGTTTTAATCAGCTTGGGAGCTGACATGTTTTACAATCAAAATTCGAATTAAAAAGGAAATTGTGTCGTGTCGTTACGATATTGTCGTAACTGCTGCACGTCATTATCAATTCCTGCCTTAAGTGCCTCAAGCGAAGGGTAGTTCAATTCACCATGAAGATAGTGAAGGAAAGTCACCCGCATAAATAAGCCATACAGATTAGCAGAAACATCAGGGAAATGTACTTCTAATCTCCACTCTGGATGTTCTTGCTGAATGGCTGGACGTGTACCGACATGTCCTGCGCCATAGAGGCTGTTTTCATGATATCCGGCAATTCCCGGTTTTTCGGGTGTATCTTGACGCACTTTTTGAGTAAGTGAGGTTGTTTCACAAATGACTTCAACACCATAAATACCATTTAAACACGGCTTGTGGCGGTTGAGGCGAACGTTAATCGTTGGAAAATCCAGAGTTCGGCCAATTTGATCGCCATATTGAACTCGTCCAGTAATACTGTAAGGACGACCTAATAATTTAGCAGCTAAGGCAAGATTTCCTACCTGAAGCACTTGGCGAATACGAGTTGAACTTACGCGTTCACCTTCAAGTTCAATCGTATGTAAATTTGTGACCCCAAATCCGTAATCTTTTAAAAATTCGCTGTTGCCTTGACGGTCCTTACCGAAATGAAAGTCATCTCCTAAAACCAAAGACTGCGCGTTTAATTTATCTTTTAATAAGTCTGCAAAGGCAGACGCGCTCATACTACGGAAATGCTGATCAAATTTAGCAACTGCAATGTAATCAACCCCAAGCTCAGCTAGGTATTCAACTTTTTCTCGTAGTGAATTAATACGAGGAGGGGCATCGTAGCCTTTAAAGAATTCAAGAGGCTGTGGCTCAAAAATCATAACCAATGTTTTTAAGCCTTGTGCTGCAGCAATTTTTTTGAGTTGAGCAATCATCGCTTGGTGACCTAAATGGACACCATCAAAATTACCAATAGTTACCGCTGTTTGAGGTAACTGAAAATTGGGCGATAACGCATTAAGACGAAGCAGTTTCATGAACTTAAAATATGGCTATTTTTGCAAGGGCTATATATTGCCATAATCTCACAGATTCGTCTTGTTGTTGTGTTTTTACTCAGTTATTTTTCAACATGAATATTTTCATATCTAAAATATTGATGAATTAAATAAAAATAAATCAATTTTTCTTATTAATGGTTTGCTCTACTATATCTTTATCCACTCTTTGATTAGAGAACTAAGATGAAAAAACCCTTTTACCAATTAAATCATAGCAAAGATGTTATACGACATTTTACTCCAAATTGGTTTACAGCGACTATGGGTACTGGCGTGGTAAGTATGATTTTAATTCAGCTCCCATTTGCTCAATCATTTTTATTCACGCTAGCAACTTTGTTATGGCAATTTAATATTATTTTATTCAGCGTTTTTTCAGGTCTTTATTTATTGCGGTGGTTTCTTTTCCCTCATGAAGCGAAGCAAATATTTAACCATCCCAATATGAGCTTGTTTTTAGGCGCTATTCCGATGGGGCTCGCTACAATATTGAATGGCTTTTTAAGCTTCGGAGTCGGGCTTTACGGTGAAGTTGCGATACATATTGCTCAAGCTTTATGGTACATCGATGTCTTTTTAGCACTAGCCATTGCATGGATCATACCTTTTTGTATGTTTAGCCGTCAGAACCATCAGCTACATACCATGACTGCAATCTGGCTATTACCAGTGGTTGCCTGTGAAGTCGCAGCAAGTTCTGCGGGAGTGCTAGTAGCGCATTTACCAGCTGATTTACATAGCTTTCATTTATTGCTAGCAGGCTACGTGCTGTGGGGGATTTCTGTTTTACCCGCATTCGCTATTTTAACAATTTTAATGTTACGTATGGCTTTGCATCAGTTACCGGAAAAAGAAGTTGCAATTTCTAGCTGGCTTTCTTTAGGTCCTATCGGGACTGGTGCTTTAGGTCTCTTATTGCTAGGAGAGCAGGCCCAAAGAGTAGCGCCAAATGTAGGATTTCACCAATTTGCGAATGTCTTTCAAGCTTTAGGAGTTGTAGGCAGTCTTGTGCTTTTAGGCTTCGGGTTATGGTGGCTTGGTCTTGCAATTTTAACAACGCTTCGTCACGCAAAGACAGGTATTCCATTCAATTTGGGTTGGTGGGGCTTAACCTTTCCATTAGGTGTATTTATTCTTGCACTGTTTAATTTAGGGCATCAGGTTGAAATTGTATTTTTACAATACGTTGCTGTTGCACTGAGCCTTTTATTATTGACAATGTGGGGTGTGGTAATGAAGAAAACGCTAGCAGGCGCATATAGCGGCCAACTGTTCTTTTCTCCGTGTTTAATCGCCTTACAACAAAAAATGCAGTAATGATGAAAGGGTGCAAAAAGCTTTTGCACCTGATTTATACTTATTTTCTAATTTATTTAATTTTGATTTGAGCTTTTTGAATGAACACTGATATTGCTTTAATTATGGCACTTCCTAATGAATCTAAAGGTTTATTTGAACAAGCTGGTGTTGAAGTTCATTACAGTGGTATTGGCAAGATTAATGCTGCCTTTAAAGCGTTTGAGGTTATTCAAAAAACTGGCTGTAAAACTTTAATTAATCTAGGTACAGCTGGAAGCTCTGCATTTAATCGACATGATTTAGTCGAGGTGAAGACTTTTGTACAACGTGATATGGATGTTTCACCCCTAGGGTTTGAAGTAGGTGTAACGCCGTTAGATGATCACTTGCCAGCTGAAATTCATCTTCAATCACATTTTGCTGATTTGCCAAAAGCAATTTGCGGAACTGGAGATTCATTTGAAACGGGTCAGCCAAAAGTAGCTTGTGATGTAGTGGATATGGAAGGGTATGCTTTAGCCAAAGTCTGCCATAAATTAGGCGTACGTCTAATTTCGGTAAAGTATATTACTGATGGGGCAGATGACACAGCTCATCTAGATTGGGAAGAAAACTTATTATTAGGTGCACAAAAGCTTTTAGCACTTTATCAAAATCATTTCTAAAAAAAGATCGGCAAATTTGCCGATCTTTTTTTGTTTTAACGAGGCAATACGCCGTAGAGCATTAAGTGGACTGTATGCTCAATTGAACGCTGGAACATACTGCGGTTACGCAGAGTTTTTCCAGTTACCATTTCCATTTGGGTTGCAAAATCTGCATAGTTTTGCGTAAGGCCCCAAATATTTAAGATTAATAATTCCGGGTCGATATCTGGGGAAATTTTCCCTTCTTCTTGCCACGTCTGAATGACTTTAGCTTTGCGCTTGAATAACTTTTTCAAAGGCCCTTTCAGTATAGGTAAAATATGCGGAGCACCTTGAATGATTTCTAATGCAAACAATCTAGAGGCTTTCGGTTGGCTACGAGACAGTTCGATTTTTTGAATTAAATAGTGCGATAAGGCTTCGGCTGGTTCTAATTCAGCTTCTAAAGTTTGTAAGGGAGCCAACCATTTTTGTAAAACAGTTGTGAGCACTTCTACATATAAAGACTCTTTATTTTCATAGTAATAGAAAATATTCGACTTATGCATGTCGGCGAGTTGGGCAATTTCATCCAGACTTGCACCACTGAACCCATAGACTGAAAATACGTCAAGGGCGGCAGCAAGGAGCTGATTGCGCTTTTGGGTACTCTTTTTTTGTTCCATCTGCTGCATAATTAAAAAAATAATATTCCCATTGTAAGGGAAATTGTTTGATTTGTGCACAGGTGTCTTGCTTTTTTAATCAAAAAACGGCTAGTTATTTGCGTAATAGATATACTATTGTGCAAAAAATAGAGAGATTCACTAGTTTATTGTTATTCTTAAAAATATTTTTTAAATTTCGCCCTAAAAAAGAGCAATAAAACAGCAATTTTATTGCTCGTAAATTGTGCATTTTTCGGCTGAGCGATTCTCATTACTCATCGCAACCTTAGGTCGCTAAAACCGCATCGAGTACTTGCTGTTCAAGCTGAGCAAAAGAAATACTCTTTTTACGGGGACGCGGCAAATTAACTTGGAAGCTTTGAGCAATCTGGCCCTTATCTAATAAGATAATACGGTCAGCCAATTGCACTGCTTCACTTACATCGTGGGTGACTAAAATTGCAGTGAAGCCTTGCTCTTTCCACAAGCGCTCAATCAAGCTTTGCATCTCAAGACGAGTTAACGCATCTAAAGCCCCTAATGGCTCATCTAACAGCAAAATACGGGGAGTATGAGATAACGCACGGGCTAGGGCAGTACGTTGTCGTTGACCACCTGAGAGCTGTGAAGGCCATTGTCCCGCTTTTTCTTTTAAACCAACTTTTTCCAGTAATTCTTCTGCTAAAGCATGTTGCGCTTTAGGTAAACCCAGTTGCACATTTTGAAGAATATTCCTCCAAGGGAGTAGGCGTGGGTCTTGAAACATAACCCGAATATCATCGTTAGTAATACCTTCACGCAAATGTCGGGCAGATTTAAATTTTATTTCTCCAAAACTGGCTTTTTCAAGTTGGGCAATTAAGCGCAATAAAGTACTTTTACCGCAACCACTACGTCCAACAATAGCTAAAAATTCGCCCGGTTGAATATGAAGGTTAAGATCTTCAAGAACTTTAACTTCACCATAAAACTTATAAAGCTGTTCAATCAGAATCTCTGCGCCTAACACAGGTTCTTGTAACTCTGGATGGTTTTCTGGAATGAGCTCTACGTCATTCTGATTAATATTTAAATTCAGATTTGTCATATTTTAAGCTCCTTTATTTTTGATAACCGGCATGCCAGCGTAGTAAATAACGTTCCAAAAGTTGTGCTAAAACATCTGCTAGTTTGCCTAGTAAGGCGTACAGAAGAATACCCACCAGAACGACATCAGTTTGTAAAAACTCACGTGCATTCATGGTCATATAACCAATACCTGCTTGAGCTGAAATGGTTTCAGCGACAATGAGCAATACCCACACCAAACCTAAAGCAAAGCGTAAACCGACTAAAATAGAAGGCATCGCGCCCGGTAGAATAATTTCTTTGTAGAGCTGCCAACGTGAAAGTCCATAGCTTTTGCCCATTTCAATCAATTGTGGGTCAACTGAACGTATACCGTGATAGGTGTTGATATAAATCGGAAAGAAAACACCTACTGCGACCAAGAATAATTTCGCTGTCTCATCAATACCAAACCACAAGATGACGAGTGGAATCAGAGCTAATGCTGGGATGTTACGAATCATTTGCAGGGTCGTATCAAGCAGAGTTGAGGCGAAACGGGAAGATCCATTAAGTAGACCTAATAGCAGACCTAAGCCGCCACCAATCAACAATCCAAGTAAAGCACGTCCAGCACTGACTTTGACATGTTGCCAAAGCTCACCGCTAATGAGTAGATGCCAAAAAGCGGAAACCACGGCAGTCGGAGCAGGCAAAATACGATTTTCTAAAAGTCCCGAACTTGAGGCAATTTGCCAAACCACCAATAGAACAATCGGGAAAATCCAAGGCAGCAAACGCTGCCCGATTTGCTTGGTTCCACGTGAAACAATACTTTCAGCTTTGTTCATGCAGGCTCCTTGACGGAACTATTTTGTTTCTTCTCGTCTGGAACATAGTTATTGGCAATAATTTCACCGAACGGACCGGTCAAATTTGGCTGAGCAAGTTTAGCTCGGGTTTCAATTGGTAATAATGGGAATACTAACTCTGCAAAACGGATTGATTCTTCAAGATGTGGATAGCCTGAGAAAATAAAGGTATCGATACCTAAATCCGCATATTCTTGAATACGTGCAGCAACGGTTTCAGGATCGCCGACAAGTGCTGTACCAGCACCACCACGGACTAAACCAATTCCTGCCCAAAGGTTTGGAGATACTTCAAGCTTGTCTCGGTTACCGCCGTGGAGAGCTGCCATACGTTGTTGGCCTACCGAGTCCATTTGCGCAAATTTCTTCTGTGCAGCAGCAATAGTTGCATCATCTAGATATTGAATCAGCTCATTTGCCGCTGCCCAAGCTTGTTCGTTAGTTTCACGAACAATGACATGTAAGCGAATGCCATAAGTTAATTTACGGCCTTTAGCCTCAGCTTTGGCGCGAACATGTTCGATCTTTTGTTTGACTGCTGCTGGTGGTTCACCCCAAGTAAGGTAGGTATCCACTTGTTCGGCAGCTAAATCGACTGCGACGTCTGAAGACCCACCAAACCAAAGTGGTGGATAAGGCTTTTGAACAGGTGGGTAAAGTAGTTTTGCATCATCTACTTGTAAGCGTTCACCGTGGAATGTAAACGCTTCACCCGTATGCGAGCGTGTTAAAATTTCACGCCAGATTTTTACGTATTCATTGGCTGTTTGATAACGCGTTGAGTGGTCTTCATATAAACCATCACCGCGTAGTTCAGCTTCATCACCACCAGTCACTAAGTTGAGTAACACGCGACCATTTGATAAGCGGTCAAATGTTGCAGCCATACGAGCAGCCAAAGCTGGTGTTGTGACACCAGGACGTAATGCAACTAAAAACTTAAGGTGCTGAGTTGCATCGATCAGGCTAGCCGCCGTAATCCATGGATCTTCACATGAACGGCCCGTTGGAATAAGTACACCTTCATAACCTAAGTTATCTACTGCCACAGCAATTTGCTTCATATAGGCATGGTCAACCTGACGAGCGCCTTTACTTGTACCTAAATAGCGACTATCACCGTGGGTAGGAATAAACCAGAAAATTTTCATGTGCATTACCTATATGTCTATTGAAATTACTTAGCAATCCAAACAGCTTGTTTGATGCTGATTGGTTTTGGAATGATGCCTTGTTGAGTAAAGATGTCTGCGAGTTGCTGCTGCTCAGCAATCACTTTGCTGTTAAGAGGAGCTGCCGATGAAGGGCGTGGACGACGTTTAATGAATAAATCACTGGTCGCAGGTTTAAGACCTGTGCTTTGCCCAATCGCACCTGCCGTTTCTGCTTGGTGGCTTTGAACCCATTTATCGGCTTGATTGATTTGTTTGATGAGCCCTGAAACAGCTTTCGGATGTTGTTTAACAAAGCTTGGAGCAGCTAAATAAAAGGTATAGTTCGGGCTTAAACCTTTACCCGACGCAAGAACACGAGCTTGATCTTCTAGTTGTGCTGAGGCGAAGTAAGGATCCCAAATTGCCCATGCATCTACGGCACCTTTTTGAAATGCTGCGCGAGCATCGGCTGGAGTAAGCCAGATTGGCGTAATATCGCTCCAGTTTAGGCCTGCTTTACGTACGGCTTGTACAAGTAAGTAATGTGAGCTCGAACCTTTTTGCAGTGCAATTCGTTTGCCTTTAAGGTCTTTCAGCTGTTTGAGCTGCGAGTTTTTAGGAACCAAGATTGCCGATGCTAGTGGTTTAGCCGCTTCATAGGCAATGTAATACAAAGGCTTGCCGGCTGCTTGTGCGTAGACAGGAGGTGTGTCCCCAGTAACGCCTACATCAAGTGAACCGACAGCTAAAGCTTCTAAAATTTGTGGACCAGCAGGGAACTCATTCCAAGTAACTTTGGCATTAGGAAATTCTTGTTCAAATAATTTTTGCTGTTTGGCAATCGCAAAGTTGATCGAACTTTTTTGAAAACCAATACGAAGTTCTTTTACAGTTGGGTCAATCGCCCAAGCGGGTGCAGCAATTGTTAAACCTAATACAGTGACTGCACTGATGCGTTTAATTAACTGGGTCCACTGATTCTTATTGAATAATGATTGATGTTGCATATTGATATCCTTGTTCCCCTTGAGGCAAGGCACAGCATTTATATGGTTATTTGCCGTGCCCAAGCTGGGTTTATTTCAGTTTTAAAATGGCATCTTGAATGGTGAGTTTGTTTGGAATGAGCTTTTGCGTATAAAAGGCATCAGCTACTTGTTGTTGTTCTTGTGCCACTTTGTCAGATATTGGCTGAACTCCAAAACCCATACGTGAAATGGAAGTTTTGAGTACATCAAACTCAAGTGCTGTAGGTTTTTCGAGTAGCTTGGCTGCTTCATCCTGATGTGAGCTCACCCATTGGGTTGTCTGGTTAAGGGTTTGCACAACTGTATTGAGTACTTTCGGATTATTTTCTGCAAATTTACGGTCAGCTAGATAGAACTGATGATTGCTTACTAAATTTTCACCTGTTGCTAAAACTCGTGCCTGAATTTGATGTTCAGCTGCAGCAAAGAACGGGTCCCAAATCACCCATGCATCTACTGCACCTTTTTCAAAGGCAGCACGAGCGTCTGACGGCGGTAAATAAACTGGTTGAATGTCACTTAAGCTTAAGTTGTTGGCTTCTAAGACTTTTAATAAAAGGTAGTGAACATTCGAACCTTTATTCAGTGCGACACGTTTTCCTTTTAAGTCTTTAATAGAGTGAATGGGAGAATCTTTTTTTACCAATAATGCTTCGGCTTTTGGCGCAGCAGGTTGGTTTGCGACATAAACTAAATTTGGATTGGCAGCTTGCGCAAAGATTGGAGGTGCTTCGCCTGCTTCACCGAGTGAAACACTTCCTACGTTTAAACCTTCAAGTAATTGAGGTCCAGCAGGAAACTCAACCCATTTTACTTGTACACCTTGTTCTTTTAGTGCTTTTTCTAAGTCACCACGAGCCTTTAAAATAGGAAGGATGCCATATTTTTGATAACCAATATTTAAAGTTGTGGTGGCCTGTTCCTCTTTTTTGGCACAACCACTTAACATCATCACTCCTGCAAGGCTGGCCGCGATGACTGAATATTTTGCCCATGAAGTGGTGTTGAAAAGTGCCATGAGATTTCGTGCTCCCCGAAAGAGAAAAAGAAAAAATAATTGGATGAGCAGATACCCTAAAGGGATTTTTATTTCAGAAAAAATAAGTATTCGGACTTTATTTATGTAAAAAAAAGCTAAAAACTTTCGGCGATAAACTTATGCAAAAAAATGATTTATTAAATAAGATGATCTTTATAAAAAGTTATTTAAGTTTATATAAATAAAATAAAAATTATTAAAATAATAAAATTTGAAGATTTAAAAAAAGTACAACCATAAATTAATCGTATTTATGGTTGTACTTTTTAAACTAAGCTTATCTGAAATAAGAATATCTTAAAAATAGCAAAGGCTAAGGAAGCAGTTTCTTAAAGACTAAAGAATTCCTTTGATAGTTATAGAGCGCCTGACGAGCATTTGGTAAGTCATCAACACTCACCTGATGAAAACCATGTTCTAAAAACCAATGAGCAGTACGCGTTGTTAAAACAAATAATTGACGAATACCTTGTTCTTTTGCCTTTTCTTCAAGGAATTGCAGAATTTGACTACCGCGATTTGATTTACGATAACTTGGATGTACTGCAACACAGGCAATTTCTGCGGAACGAGTCTCGTTAAATTCGGTCGGAATTGGATAAAGTGCAGCACATGCTAGAATTGTACCATCACGTTCAATGACAGCGAACTGGCTAATTTCTTGCTCTAAACGTTCACGCGAACGATAAACCAAGATGCCTTCTTCTTCTAGCGGACGTAATAAATTCATTAAACCGCCCACATCTTGAATGTTGGCCATGCGAACTTCTTCATAATGCGCATCGGTAATCATGGTACCAACACCATCACGTGTGAATAGCTCTTCAATTAGTGCACCATCATAAGCGTAAGAAATAAGATGAACGCGGTGTACGCCTGATAAAGATGCTTTTTTTGCTTGTTGCAAATGCAAAGTGAGTGTTGGACTGATGGTTTGGTATTGTTGAATGTAGTAGTCCAGTTGATGGGGGCTTAATTCACGTAATATTTGCTCATCTTCATTCAGCAGGCCTTGTTGCTCACCTAGAAAAATGAGTTTATCTGCTTTTAAGTAAGTTGCAGTTTTGGTTGCAACTTCTTCTGCTCGTAAGTTAAATACTTCGCCTGTAGTGGAATAACCTGTTGGCCCCAATAACACAATATTATGATTATCGAGGTGTCGATCAATTGCATCGGTATCAATAGAACGGACTTCACCTGTGAGCTGGAAATCCATCCCATCACGAATACCATAAGGCTTCGCAGTCACAAAGTTACCTGATATCACGTCTATGCGAGCGCCATACATGGGTGAGTTCGCTAAACCCATAGAAAGTAATGCTTCAATTTCTAGGCGAATAGAACCTACAGCATTCATGACACACCCTAAAGATTCACGTGTGGTAATTCGGCTGTTGTCATAAAAAGGAGTTTCTATTCCTTTTTCT
Source organism: Acinetobacter sp. P1(2023) (assembly GCF_028367635.1). Lineage (NCBI taxonomy): Bacteria > Pseudomonadati > Pseudomonadota > Gammaproteobacteria > Moraxellales > Moraxellaceae > Acinetobacter > Acinetobacter sp. P1(2023). Next base: position 152,083 of record NZ_JAQNDD010000008.1, on the reverse strand, counting down.
TTAAGGTTGTGATTAATTTGCGGACGTGCGCCGTGTACGAGAATTAATCGGATACCAAGAGAATGTAATAGTGCAATATCATGAATAATATGCTGGAAATTAGGATGGCGAACTGCTTCGCCACCAAACATCAAGACAAACGTTTTATCGCGATGCGCATTAATGTAGGGTGCTGAGTGTCGAAACCAGTGTACATAATGCTGGGTGTTATTATGCGACTTACTTACAGGCTTACTTGACATACCGATCTCGAATCAACAGCAAAAAGATATAAAGATGATTCTAAACAAAAAAGATTAAAGCCGCATGTTTTAGATAAAAAAACACCCAAATCTAAGTTTGGGTGTTTAAAAAGTTTTAAATTAGTGAACAACTCTAATGATTTTATGGCTCTGTTCATTCACCAGTACATAATTTCCGTTCACTTTGTACCATTTTTGGTAGCGACCCGGTTTACTTAATTTTTGATGTTGGCGATAGTCAATCACGTAACGTGAGTGTTGGTATTCATGAGGTACAACTTGACCCACTCGCCAAGCATTACGATGGTCATCTTTTTTAATCACTTTAACTGTTTTTACTTCATGGTTTTGATAGTTGCCATGGTGATTATGATCATTAGGCGCTGCCATTGCTGTTGTTGCAACTAAACCAGTAAGTGAAAGAACAATTGCTGTTGTTAATTTTTTCATTATGAACCTCGAATCATGAGCTAAATTTCAATAACTAAAGATTAGTGAATAATTGCAGATAAATCGTGGAGACAAAGAAGAATAAATGTGAAAACCCAATATGAAATAAGAAGAAATTAAGAAAATACTTAATATGAAAATATAAAAAGTTTTTATTTTTAAACTAGATAAGACATAAAAAAAGGATAAAACCCGAAGGCTTTATCCTTTTTATTCAGCGATAGCGAGGCTCTATCGCTTTAAAAACCACGAATACTGACAATACTATTAGAATCTGTATCGACTAAAATATAGTCATTATTGATTTTGTACCATTGCTGATTACGGCCCGGTTTAGGTAGGTTGCTGTCTTTATAGTCGACTTTATAACCATTGCCACGATAGTGCTGTGGCATCACATAACCCGGCTGCCAGCGATGCTGTTTCAACCGTTCAAAGCCACGTTCTTCGCGCATACGGCGTTCGTCACGGATACGATCTTCATCATGATCACGTCCAAATCCTGGCCCACGATCATTCCACTCACCGCGTGGTCCTCCGCCTTTAGGACCTTTAGGGCCATGGCCTCGGTCAAAAGGGGGATCAGCAAAGCTTGCCATACTGATGGTCAGTACGGTTATGCATAGGGCTAAGATGGTGAACAACTTTTTCATGATGCATCCTCGTTTACATCTGATGTCTCTCATGTTGAATACTCTACGCGCAAAATGCAGAGAAACTGTGAAGATCATTTAATGGTTCAATTAAAATTACGGATAGATCAAGAGTTTTTATCAATCGTAAAAAAGGCTTGTATATATCTTTTCAGGTATAGGCAAGCCAGATTTGATGATTGGCCGTAATTTAATTTAGCTTTTCATCTTTAACTTTTTAATCCTGTGCATCAATACTTTGCCCATTGAGCGCCAAGCTGTCTTCACCCATTAAATAGAGGTAGGCAGGCAAGATTGACTCAGGTGTAGGTAATGTCTTCGGATCTTCTTGTGGGTAGGCTTTAGCACGCATTGCAGTACGTGTTGCGCCTGGATTAATACAGTTAAAGCGGATATTTGGATAAGTATTCTCCGCTGCAAAAATTTTGCTCACTGCTTCAATTGCAATTTTGGAGACAGAATAGGCACCCCATAAAGCACGCGCTTCACGGCCTACACCAGAACTGGTAAATACGACAGAGGCGTTTTCTGATTTTTGCAAAAGTGGTAATAAGGCTTGAGTGAGGGCAAACGGAGCACGTAAGTTAACTGCCATCACGTCATCCCATACTTCTGTAGGATAATGTGCCAGCTCTACCCGCTCACCTAAAATACCCGCATTATGCAAAATACCGTCTAAACGTCCAAACTGCTTTTCGAGTGTATCGACTAAAAAGTCGTAATCCCGGTCAGAGGCACTTGAAAGTTGTAGCGGTAAAATCGCGGGTTGCGGTGCACCGAGACTTTCAATTTCATCATAAATCACTTCAAGTTTATTTAAGGTTCTACCATGCAGAACAACGGTTGCACCATGTAGGGCATAACTTAGAGCCGCAGCTCGCCCAATTCCATCACCAGCACCGGTGATTAAAATAACACGATCTTTGAGTAGATCCGGACGAGGTTGATATTCTGAATATTTCATTGGTAAACCTCCTTCTTTTTATATTGATAAAACGAGTAACCGTTAAAAAAGTCTATAAAACTCTGATGTTAACTTATCATACGCTGATTTTCCTGTAGAGCAGGAAGCTTTTGACGTAACATATCGTGTAATTCTGTCACCGTATTTACAATCGAATCAGCCTGCCAAGCAGCGAGATCATCACGGTGCTCAATAGGTAGATAGCCGTATGCGGCTAAAATAGTGTACATATTGGCATTGCGACCAGCATCAATATCACGTGGGTGGTCACCTACATAAATAATTTCATCTGCTAGGATATTTAACTGTTTAGCAGCTAAATACATGGGTTCAGGGTCTGGTTTTGTTTTACTGACATCTTCAGGACACACCAAAACCGCACAGCGTTCTGTCAGATTTAACTTTTCTAAAAGAGATTCACTTAAACCGCGTGGTTTATTGGTCACAATACCCCACGGGATTTGCGCAGCCTCTAACTCTTCTAGAAGTGGATACATACCTTCAAACAGATCTGTATCAACCACAATATTATTGCCGTAAATATCTAAAAAGTTTTGACGATGTGCCAAGAAAATTGGATTGGCAATATCTAGCTCTGGATAGACCAATTTCACCATCGCACGCGCACCTTCAGAAACTTGAGTGCGAATGAGGTCTGCATCAACCACAGGACGTCTTTCATCACGGCACATTTGCTGAATAATACGAATGAAATCCGCAGCTGTATCGATAAGCGTACCGTCTAAATCAAATAAAACAGCTTTCATCATGCACCTGTATTCATCGTATGAACCATATAGTTAACGTCGACATTTGGCGCTAACCAATAATGCTTGGTCAGAGGGTTGTAATGCAGTCCAGTCATTTCTTTTAAGGTAAGGCCAGCATTACGAATATCATGTGCCATTTCAGATGGTCGAATAAATTTATGATAATCATGCGTGCCTTTTGGCAACATACGTAGTACGTACTCTGCACCAATAATGGCAAATAAATAAGATTTTGGGTTACGGTTAATGGTCGAGAAGAACACATGGCCGCCCGGTTTAACCAAAGCCTGACAAGCTTTTACAATAGATGCCGGATCTGGAACATGTTCCATCATTTCCATGCAAGTCACCACGTCGTATTGGCCTGCTTGTTCTTGTGCTAATTCTTCTACAGGAATTTGGCGGTATTCAATATTTTGAACATTCTCTTGTTGGGCATGCAATCGGCCAACGGCTAGAGGTGCTTCACCCATATCGATGCCTAGTACATCTGCACCACGACGTGCCATGCTTTCGGCCAAAATACCGCCGCCACAGCCGACATCAAGTACTTTTTTACCAGCTAGACCGCCTGCACGTTCATCAATCCAATTTAGACGTAGTGGATTAATTTGATGAAGTGGGCGAAATTCAGAATGTTGATCCCACCATTTGGCAGCAAGTGCTTCAAACTTTGCGATTTCTTGTAAATCAACATTCAATTGCGACATGGTGCTACCTCTAAACTTGAGTTATCTTTTTGGATGTAGTTCGCCGTTAGTGTAGCGATTATTGGGAAAAAAGCGATAAACCCAATAAAAAACTTCACAGAAGCAAAACGAATTTAGCATATTTGTTTTATATTTAGAGCATAAGCTAATGCATAACAACTTAGAGGAAAAGCTGTAACAATGAAAAAATTGGTTTTGGGTGGTTTGAGTGCAGCAATTATGGCCGTATCGGGTAGTGCAATGGCAGCAGATTTTGTTGCTGGTAAAGACTACACCGTGATTGCCAATCCAAGCAAAGTGGAAGTTCCGGGGAAAATCGAAGTTCGAGAGTTCTTTTGGTATGGATGTCCACACTGTTTTAAACTTGAACCGCATATGCAAACGTGGTTAAAGCAGATTCCTAAAGATGTACGTTTTGTGCGTACACCAGCTGCAATGAATAAAATGTGGGAACAAGGGGCGCGTACATATTATACATCTGAGGCATTAGGTGTACGTAAACGCACGCATTTACCACTATTCCATGCGATTCAAGTGAACGGTCAACAAATTTTTGATCAAGCTTCTGCTGCGAAGTTCTTTACTCGTTATGGCGTGCCTGAACAGAAATTTAATAGCACTTACAACTCGTTTGCTGTGACTGCAAAAGTTGCCGAGTCAAATAAACTTGCTCAACAGTACCAATTAACAGGTGTTCCTGCAGTTGTCGTTAATGGTAAATACGTGGTGCAGGGTGAAGATGGTAAAGTTACCCAAGTTCTTAATTATTTAATTGAGAAAGAACGTAAAGCAAAATAAGTTGTTTAGGCTTTACTTCAAAAATGGGCTTCATATGAAGCCCATTTTTATATTTAATTTATCGTTAATTATCACGAAATATTTCAATTAATTTTGCTGATTTTCATCTTCAATTTGAAAATTTAAAACATCAAAATTAGCTGTTTGAGTCGGTAGTGATAATGCCTGATTAATATATAAATTAATTAATTTCTGACGAGAACCAATCGAACGTTGGTAATAGGTAGAGTTTAAAAGTAGGGATGCGCCGTAAGTCAGTGACCAGATATAAGACAAATAGTCACGAATCGACATATCATAGTTCAATGATTTTAAATAACTTTCGGTAATATCTTTAATTGCTAAAATACGTTGTTGGCGGATTTCATAAAGCTCTTCGAAAAGATGCTTCAACTTAGATTCTGTCATTGTCAGATTTTCTTCAAGTTGATGCAATAAAATGGTTTTGCCTGGCGTAAGCAAATGGTGAAGCATGTAATGAGGAGCATACTCTTTGAAATCTGTATTATATTTTTTAGAAATTTCTAAAATTTGCTTTTCATTTTGAATAATAAGCTCGAGTAGAAGCTCATTTTTACTTCTAAAATGCTTATAAAGTGTGCCTTTAGCAATATCTAGCTCGGCCACTAACTCATCTAGAGTAATTTCCTGATTGTTTTCTAGTAACAACTTTTCTGCCACGCTCAGAATTTTTTCTTTACGCATCAAAAACTGTGTATGACGATCAAGATTCATAGGTATTCCCACACCAGTTTGGCCTAACTAATAATTTACTTCCTGTAAAAAGAAAAAGACTTTTCTCGAAATTTTTAGCCTTTTTCTTTCTCTCTTTACGTATTACCACATAACCTGTTTTTTGTCATTTGCCGCTTTTACCGTTCCCAGTTTGCAATCCCTCTAAAGAGTAGGCGAACTTGTGTAGAAGCATTTTCAATAAAGGCAGTTTGTTGCAGCTTGAGCTGTTCACCTTGATATTGTTTTGATAGGTTGAGCCACGTCATTGCCCATGTAAATGACATATTGGTCAAAATGGTAGATAAGACATTTAAGTCTTGAGGCTCTTGAATATGTTTAAAATTTTCGAGTTTAGTAAGATCAGTTGTGAGATCTTCGATCAAAAATTCGATTTCTCGTGCAATAGCTGCACGAACTGTTTCTGAGCCTCCCCAACGCTCCGAAATCATAAATTGCCACTGTTTAGGGCTATGATTTACTGCTTGCACAAATAGCTCAATACTGGTTTGGGTCTTAGCAGATTTATGTTGTAAATAACTTTGTCCTAACTGATGTAAGACACTTTTTAAATGTAAGGCAACTTGATCGACCAGTTCCTTGCCGAGTTCGTCCATGTCTTGAAAATGACGGTAGAACGCTGTTGGTACCAAACCTACTTCACGTGCAACTTCACGCAAACTGATACTACTGAACGAACGCCCAGACGTGCTCAGATGCAAGGCTGCATCAAGGAGTGCCTGACGACTTTGCTGTTTTCGTTCATCCCGTATCGACATTAAAAGAACCTATTTAAACCGTGAGCCAAAGTCTAACAAAAAAGAGCAAACTTTCATAAAAAAAATAGTGAACAAGTGTTGACTGAGTGAACAGTTATAAATATAGTGTACATATGTTCACTATACGAACATGTGTTCACTCAAATAAATAGCCAGAAACAAAAGAGGAACGTATGAACGCAACACTTAGCTATCAGCCACATTGGGTTCGAGAAGATTTTGTTGATTTTGTTTTACAGAAAATTAACGCGACTTGGGCTTGGAAAAGGGTACTTGCAGAAGTTACTACTGTTCAGCCACTTCATACCGATATGGTGCTTATCAAGCTTAAACCGAATCGTAATTTTAATTTCGATCAGGTCCGCGCAGGTCAAAGTATTCTGCTGACTTTGCTCATCGATGGCATTTACCAACAGCGTAGTTATTCAATTATTGAAGTGACTACTCAGGGTGAAATCGCTTTAGGTATTAAAGTACAAGGCTTGGTGTCAAGTGCAGCCCAACGATTACATGTTGGAGAGTGCATTGAGATTTCACAGCCACAAGGTGATTTTACTTTGCACCAAGGCCAGCATCCTGCGATTTTAATCGCGTCAGGTAGTGGCATTACTGCAATTTATTCACTTTTGCAGCAAGCGTTGAAACAGCAGCTTGAACAAATTCACGTTATTTATTTTAATCGTGCTGAAATTTTTCATGCTGAATTAAAAGCTTTGGCAGAGCAGCACCCACAGCTTCAATATCATTTCTTTAATACCTCCGAGCAAAAGCAGCATTTAACTGAAAAATTACTGCAAAAGTTGGTTCCTGATTACGCGCAGACTGCAACGTATGTGTGTGGTCATCACGGCATGATGCAGCAGGCAAATGAAATTTATGCCCAAAAGGGTGCTCAGTCGCAACTTTATCAAGAATATTTTCAGCCACTTCAAGTGACTGGTACACATGCAGCACAGCGTATTATTTTCCGCCGTGCCCAGCATGAGTTTTTAGCTGAAACAAATTTACTGAGCAGTGCAGAGCAAGCAGGTTTACGTCCGCAACATGGTTGCCGTATGGGTGTTTGCAATAAATGTAGCTGTACCAAAGTCAGCGGTGTTACTCAAAACCTGTTAACAGGTGAAATTGAAGACCAACCTAACCGTCCAATTAAACTATGCGTGAGCCAGGCATTAAGCCCAGTCACGATTGATCTATAAAAAGAATTAAAGAGGATTAACCTTATGAATATGGCATTAGAATTTTCTACCGTTTCTAAATCTGCTCATTTAACCCCAGAACAGACAGAAGAGTTTGGTCGCCGTGTTGAGCAGATTCGTCAAGACGTGATGCAAAGTCTTGGTGAGCAAGATGCAAAATATATCTACAAAGTACGTAATTTTGTTCGCTACACCGAAATCGCTTCACGTAGTATGTTGATGTTTGGTGGTTGGATTCCGCCTGTTTGGCTACTAGGCACAGGTTTATTAGGTATTTCTAAAATTGTAGAAAACATGGAACTTGGTCATAACGTGATGCATGGTCAGTTTGACTGGTTAAATGAACCAAGTCTGAACGGTAATACTTACGATTGGGATACCATTGCATCGGGTGATGATTGGCGTGAAACACATAACTATGTGCACCACACTTATACCAATATTGTTGGTAAAGACCATGATGTCGGTTATGGTATTTTGCGAGTAAGTGATCAACAGAAGTGGGAACCTCGTCACCTATTTAATATTCCACTTGGTCTACAGTTAATGTTTTTCTTTGAATGGTATGTGGGTGTACAAAACTTACATCTTGAAGATGCATTAGTTTATAAAACCAAGAGCTGGAAACAAGTTTGGAAAGATTCATCTAAAGTACGTAAAAAAGCCACTCGTCAAGTTTTAAAAGACTATGTGTTTTTCCCTGTGATCTCTGGTCCTATGTTTTTACCGGTTTTTGCAGGAAATGTAGTTGCCAATATTATTCGTAACTTGTGGTCATCTGCCGTGATTTTTAACGGCCACTTTACAGAAGATGCAGAAACGTTTGAGCCTGATAATACCGACACTGAAACCAAGGCAGAGTGGTACTTACGTCAAATTCGTGGTTCAAGTAATTTTAGTGGTACAGAATGGATGCACTTTATGAGTGGTAACTTAAGCCATCAAATTGAACACCATTTATTTCCAGATATGCCAGCTAATCGCTATAAAGAAGTAGCACCGAAAATTAAGGCACTTTGTGCAGAATATGGCATTAACTACAACGAAGCGAACTTTATGCGCCAGTTCTGGAGTGTATGGGTACGTTTGGCGAAATGTTCACTGCCAAACCATACCACTGGAAAAGTTATGCAGACATTGGAAAAGTTAAAAGCAAAATTCAAATTTGCGTAATTTAAAAGTTTTCAAAATAGCTCCTTTTTAGGGGCTATTTTTATTTTTCAAGTCATGAAAGTTGCAGACTTACATTTGAAAGTAGGGAATAAACTCAACCTGTCAAAATCCTTTGCTATACTATGCCCAAGTTTGTATTTAAGAGAAGTTAGGAAGGATTATGCGTATTGACCAACGTGCATTAGACCAATTACGTGAAGTGAAAATTACACGAAACTACACCCGTTATGCTGAAGGTTCTGTGCTGGTCGAATTTGGTCACACCAAAGTCCTTTGTACTGCAAGCATTGATAACTCAGTGCCACGCTTTTTAAAAGGTCAAGGTCAAGGCTGGGTAACAGCAGAATATGGCATGTTACCGCGCTCAACACATTCACGTTGTGACCGTGAAGCGGCTCGTGGTAAGCAAACTGGTCGTACTCAGGAAATCCAGCGCCTCATTGGTCGTAGCTTACGTGCTATGGTTGATTTGAAAAAGCTTGGTGAAAACACGATTACGATCGATTGCGATGTAATTCAGGCTGATGGTGGTACACGTACTGCTTCGATCACTGGTGCGGCTGTAGCATTAGTTGATGCAATGAATGTTTTGTTATCGCAAAAGAAAATTAAGCATGATCCGCTTAAAGGATTAGTTGCTGCAATTTCTGTAGGTATGTATCAAGACGAAGTACTGCTTGATCTTTGTTATGAAGAAGACTCGAACTGTCAAACTGACTTAAACGTAGTAATGACACAAGCTGGTGAGTTTATTGAAATTCAAGGTACAGCAGAAGACAAACCGTTTACTCGCGCACAAAGTAATGCCATGTTAGAAATGGCTGAAAAAGGAATTGCCGAGCTCATTAAAAAGCAACAAGAAGCTTTAGGCTGGTAATTTTAATCTTTCTAAAAAACGCATCTTCGGATGCGTTTTTTTATGCCTTCATCAAATCGACATAAAAACATCACTTGCCTGTCACTTTTACGCTTTATTAGTAGTTCGCATTTAAAACGTTTGGAAAAACTAATGCGAAAACTTTCACTTTTATTAATTACATCTTTAGCACTCATGCTCAGTGCTTGTAACGATGATAACGACTCAGATAATTCATCGCCAACAACACCGCCCACCAGTAATTGCAAAATGCACTGTGCACCATAATAAGAACTTAGGATAGAACTAATGAATCGTCGCGAATTTCTTTTAAATTCTACAAAAATCATGTTTGGAACAGCCGCTTTAGCGAGTTTCCCGCTGAGTATTCAAAAAGCGCTGGCTATTGATGCCAAAGTTGAAAGTGGAACTATTCAAGATGTTAAATACATCGTGATTTTGACTCAGGAAAACCGTTCTTTCGATAATTATTTCGGCACACTAAAAGGCGTACGTGGTTTTGGTGACCGCTTTACTATTCCAATGACAGAAGGCCGAAAGGTTTGGGAGCAATACGATGCGAATAAAAAGAAAGTATTGCCTTACCATTTAGATAGCCGTTTAGGAAACGCACAACGCGTTTCAGGTACACCTCACTCATGGGCTGATGGCCAAGCAGCTTGGGACAATGGGCGAATGAGTGATTGGGTGGCATCTAAAAAACCACAATCGATGGGTTACTATAAAAAACAAGAAGTCGAATATCAGTTTGCCTTAGCCGATGCATTTACCATTTGTGATGCCTACCACTGCGCTATGCATGCGGGGACTAACCCAAATCGTAAGTTTATCTGGACGGGAACCAATGGCCCTACGGGTGCAGGTGTCGCCAGTGTGGTAAATGAATTTGATGGAATTGGACCATCAACTGAAGGTTATGAATGGACGACTTATCCTGAGCGCTTACAGCAGGCCGGCGTAACATGGAAAGTTTATCAAAACATGCCGGATAACTTTACCGATAACCCATTAGCTGGTTTCAAACAGTATCGCCGTGCAAATGAACAGTCAGGGCAACCAGTTAGCCATGATTCACTCATTTGCCCAGCGTATGATGAAAAAATCGATACGACTCAACCACTTTACAAAGGTATTGCCAATACCATGCCGGACGGTGGTTTTTTAGGAACTTTTAAAGCTGATATTGGGCAAGGTAAATTACCGCAGGTGAGTTGGTTGGTTGCTCCAGCAACTTACAGTGAACATCCAGGGCCATCTAGTCCTGTACAGGGCGCTTGGTATATTCAGGAAGTATTAAATGCATTAACTGAAAACCCTGAGCTGTGGAGTCAAACCGTTTTATTGGTAAACTTCGATGAAAATGACGGTTTCTTTGACCATGTTCCTTCACCAAGTGCACCGTCTAAAGATGCAAATGGTGTTGTATATGGAAAAACGACTTTAAGTGATCAGCAAGTATCTTATGAATACTTTAACCATCCAGCAGTAGCGACTTCAAAATCTCAACCTAAACCAGACGGGAGAGTGTATGGGCCGGGTGTACGCGTTCCAATGTATGTAATTTCACCGTGGAGCCGTGGTGGCTGGGTGAACTCACAGGTCTTCGACCACACTTCTATTTTACAATTCTTGGAAAAACGCTTTGGTGTGCAAGAGCCTAACATTAGTCCATACCGCCGTGCCGTATGTGGTGATTTAACAACAGCATTTAATTTTAAAACACCGAACCTTCTGCCTGTTGCTGAACTAGATGGGAAGAAAACTAAAGCCGAAGCTGATGCGATTCGTGTTGCTCAGGCTTTATTGCCACAAGTTCCTGTTCCAAGCCAGCAACAATTTCCTCAGCAGGAAATGGGAATTAGACCATCACGTGCTTTACCTTATATTTTACATACCAGTGCCAAAGTCGATGCTACTCAAAAAAATGTAAAGCTGATGTTCTCAAACACGGGCAAACAAGCAGCCGTTTTTCATGTGTATAACCGATTAGATCTTACGGTAGCTCCTCGTCGCTATATGGTTGAGGCGGGTAAACAGCTTGATGATGTGTGGAATGCTCCAACTGGTCAATATGACTTGTGGGTACTTGGACCAAATGGTTTCCACCGTGCGTTTAAGGGAGATTTGAGCCAAGCGAACCAGACGCAAGCACTACCAGAAATTAGAGTCTGTGTGGAAGAGTGTGATGCGAATTTGTATTTAAAAATTCGTCACGATGGTAATAAGTCAGTCAAGCTCACAGTCAAAGCAAATGCTTATCTGCCAAACAAGACATGGACGATAGAAACAAATCGTTCTGAAAAAGAACTGGTTTGGGATATGTCTGAATTTGGAGGTTGGTATGACTTTACTGTGACTTTATCTGATGATGCGACGTTTAGTCGTCGTTTTGCAGGTCGTATAGAAACTCAAGAAGATTCAATTTCTGATCCTTATATGGGTTATTTAGAGTCTTAAGTTGCTGTAATGCATGAATGTTAAGCTGAAGTCTTAGTTAATAATTATTTTAAATTAGTTAGCACGACGGAGTCTTATCGTTTATTCATCCAGTGGAAGTAGCTAATTCGTTACTTTGGTTTCGCCCAAAGTAACCAAATGCATTTGTCATCTACAAAACCTGTTCTCTTTCTGCATATATCTGATTTATTGCAAAAACAATATATTTATAAATTTGGGGTAGGTTGTAGATGACATCTCGCACAATCTAATGTTGGGAAATATAAATGAAGAGAGGTAATAACTTATCGTTTAGATGAATAATAAAAATAAAGACTTACCTTTTGTAACAGAATCTCCTAAGCGTGGTCATATTTATCTTTTATCTTGAAACCCTGATTTTTTAAAGTAATGGGGAAAATTTATGCTACAAGGTTTTATTGTATTATTAGCAGTAGTTACATTTGTTTTAATGGCTGCCGATCCACGTGATAGTGGGGCACAAGCGACTCAGTCAGCGTGGCAAAAAACACAAGCGGCAGACATGACCAAGTCGCAAAAAAATATGAATAACGATGTGGATTTTACTTAAGCATTAAAACGCATTGATAAATCAACAGCTCTAACGTCTTTAGTTAAGACACCCATAGAAATGTAATCAACGCCAGTAGTCGCCACTTCGCGTAAGTTCTCAATAGTGATATTGCCAGATGCTTCGAGTTTACAGCGACCTGCCACATGTTTTACGGCATCAATCATTTGCTGTTGGCTAAAATTGTCTAGCATGACAATGTCCGCCCCAGCTTCAAGCGCTTGGTTTAGTTCATCCCAAGTTTCGACTTCGACTTCAACAGGTTTGCCTGGCGCAATTTGATGTGCTTTTGCAATTGCTTGGGTAATACCACCTGCTGCCATAATATGATTTTCTTTAATTAAGAATGCATCAAATAAACCGAGACGGTGATTTTGTCCGCCACCGACAGCTACGGCATATTTTTGTGCAATACGTAAGCCTGGTAAGGTTTTACGCGTATCGAGAAGTTTTGTATTTAAGCCTTCAAGATGCTTAACGTATTCAGCAGTTTTTGTCGCAACAGCAGATAAAGTTTGAATAAAGTTTAAAGCAGGGCGCTCTACAGTAAGTAAACTACGTGCAGAACCTGCAAGTTTTAAAAACGCTTCGTTTGCCGCAACACGCTCACCTTCTTGTTTTAACCAAGTCACCTGAATAGTATTGTCATAAGCTGAGATGAGTGCATTTACCCAAGGTTGACCAGCTAAAACCATATCTTCACGGCTAATAATGGTTGCAGTGGCTTGCTCCTCTTCAGGTGTGAGCATAGCGGTAATGTCGCCGTCCCCAATATCTTCTTGTAATGCTTGTTGAATATTGATTTGAATTGATTGTTCAAGCAAAGACTGAGGTATGCTCATACGGTTTCCATTTTGTCGATGACCCTAAAACTTGCGATATATTAGCACCGTCGACCTGAAAAATAAGCTGTTTTATGAGATTAATCGCGATAAACAATCGCATTTAATACTTTGAAAAGTAGATAACTGTTTTAAACTAAAACAATTGGCAAGCAATTTATTGGCATCTCAATGAAGCAAATCACACCGTATGAAGTTATAGATGGGCAATTAAAAGGGGCAAGACAAATCCCTTCTCCAAATTTTAACCAGCGTCCGACTGGTACCGAAATTCAAATGATTGTGGTTCATAATATTAGTTTGCCGCCGTCTCAATTCGGAGGCGGATATATTGAGCAGTTTTTTCAAAATCAGCTAGATTGGTCAGTTCATCCTTATTTTCAGACCATTGAAGGCATGCAAGTTTCTACGCATCTGTTAATTTTACGAACAGGTGAAGTCCTACAGTTCGTTAATTTTAATGATCGGGCATGGCATGCCGGACGTTCAAGCTATTTATCCAAAATAGAATGCAATGATTATTCAATTGGGATAGAACTTGAGGGAAGTGATGATTTACCTTTTGAAGAAGTACAATATCAAGTATTAACAGATGTTGTTACCGTCATTCGCCAAGCTTATCCAGAAATTAAAAACCATATTGTAGGTCATTCAGATGTTGCCCCTGGCCGAAAAACCGATCCGGGCCCTCATTTTAAATGGCAGCACTTTAGACAATTACTGGCTCAGAAAAAAAATTGAGTTCATTCATCATTTCACAACGAAAAGATTTTTTAGTTTCATTACAATAGCGACTTTCGAATATAGCTGTAGGTGAGTGCGATGGCATTGTGGCGATCGACTTTTATTGTCAGTGCAATGACGATGTTGTCACGAGTGTTAGGGTTAGTACGTGACGTCGTATTGCTCAACGTGTTTGGTGCAGGTAAAGATTTTGATACCTTCGTCGTTGCTTTTCGTATTCCTAACTTCTTTCGACGGTTGTTTGCCGAAGGGGCTTTTTCGCAGGCATTTATTCCCGTATTAACTGAATATAAAACGGGCCGAGCACATGCTGAAGTACAAATTTTAATTAGTCGCGTATTTGGCTGTTTATTAACAGTCATGACCTTACTCACTTTTGTGGCTATGGTTTTAGCACCTGCGATCATCTATATGTATGCACCGGGCTTCCACAGTGATCCGGAAAAGTTCGATTTAGCCGTCAGCATGTTCCGTTTGACCATCCCCTATTTAATGTTTATGTCGCTCACAGCTTTTGCCAGCAGCATCTTAAATAGTTATGGCTCGTTCGCTTCACCAGCTTTTTCACCTGTTTTACTCAATGTAGCAATGATTGCAGGGGCATGGTGGCTTACGCCGTATATGGCTGAGCCAATCAAAGCATTAGGCTGGTCAGTTGTTGTGGCCGGAGTGTTACAGTTAGCGATACAAATTCCCGAATTGTGGCGCAAAAACTTACTGATTCCACCTAAAGTTGATTTTAAACATGAGGGTGTGGAGCGTATTCTAAAACTCATGCTTCCAGCATTATTTGGTGTATCTGTGACTCAGATTAACCTGCTGTTAAATACGATTTGGGCATCATTTATGCAAGATGGCTCGGTATCTTGGCTATATAGTGCAGAACGTATGACTGAGTTACCGTTAGGTTTAATCGGTGTCGCGATTGGTACAGTAATTTTACCTTCACTTTCTGCCCGTCATGCAGAGCAAGACCAAGCAAAGTTCCGCGGTATGATCGACTGGGCTGCAAAAGTCATTGTATTGGTAGGATTACCGGCAAGTATTGCCTTATTTATGCTTTCAACACCGATTATTCAAGCATTATTCCAGCGTGGCGAGTTTGATTTACGTGATACACAAATGACAGCTCTAGCATTGCAATGTATGAGCGCTGGTGTAATTTCTTTCATGCTTATTAAAGTATTTGCACCTGGTTTCTATGCACAGCAAGACACTAAAACACCAGTGCGCGTAGGTTTAATGTCTGTTGCTGCTAATGCAATTTTAAACGTTGTATTTATTGGGTTCTTTAAGCTTATCGATTGGCATGCAGAACATATGGCACTTGCACTAGCGTCTTCAGGTTCAGCTTTAGTGAATGCCGGTTTACTCTACTTCTATTTGCACAAGCGTAATATTTTCCGATTTGGTTCACATTGGAAAAAACTAGTGCTTCAATATGGTTTAGCAAACCTTGCAATGATTGCAGCGCTTTGGTTCGGATTAAATTGGTATAACGGCGAGCTTTCACAGTGGCTTCGTGTTGCCGAAGTTGTAGGGTTATGTGTAGTAGGTGTAATCGCTTACTTAATTGGCTTATTACTCACAGGCTTTAGACCAAGAGATTTAAAACATTAAAATAAAAAGCGATCAATTTAGATCGCTTTTTTTATATCTGATACATTTATTTTGGTAAAACTTGTAGCAATTCAATATCGAAAATTAAAGTGCTATTCGGACCAATCGTGTCACCTGCACCGACTTCACCGTAAGCGAGATTTGCAGGGATAAAGAAACGAGTTTTACCACCTTCTTTCATGGTTTGTAGACCTTCAGTCCAGCCTGCAATCACTTGGCTGAGCTGAAACTCAACTGGATGATTACGTGCAATTGAGCTATCAAATACAGTTCCGTCGAGTAAACGGCCTTCATAATTCACTTTCACACGTGATGCAACTTTTGGTTTTTTCCCCGTTCCTTCTTTCAATACTTGGTATTGAAGACCTGATTTAGTCGTGATTACACCCGATTTTTTTGCATTATCAGCAAGAAATGCAGCACCTGCTTGAGCATTTTGTTGACCTTGTTTTTGAAATTCAACGAGTTGTTTGGCTTCTAATGTTTTCTTATAGTCATTAATGGCTTTCGCCATTTCTTCATCGGTTAAGCGAGCTGTTTTATTCTGAGCACCTTCTTGTAAGCCTTGGTAAAAAGTATCAAGATTTAAATCTGTTAATGCTTCAGTATTATTACGACCCATTAAATAGCCATAACTATAGCTAAATTGTTCTTTTGCTGGGCTTTTATTTGTGATAGGTGTAGCAGCAAAAACAGATAAACTCATTGTTGATGTTGCAATAATTAAACCAATTTTTTTCATGCTGTTTTCCAAAAAAAAGGAGAGTACTGTTTTACTCTCCTGAATGTTTTTATTTCACTGAAATGAGTTCTACATCAAAAATCAGCGTACTGTTTGCTGGAATACCAGGAAGTTCCTGAGGGCCATAAGCAAGATTAGATGGGATAAAGAACGTTGCTTTACCACCTTCTTTCATGAGCTGAAGTCCTTCAGTCCAGCCCGGAATAACCTGATTGAGTGGGAACTCAACTGGTTCACCGCGCTTATAAGAACTATCAAATACTTGACCATTAATTAAACGGCCTTCGTAATGTACTTTCACCATAGATTGCGCAGTTGGTTGTTTACCTGTGCCTTCTTTAGTGATGATATATTGCAAGCCAGACGCCGTAGTTTTTACACCAGCTTTAGTTTTATTTTCTGCAAGGAATTGAACGTCTGCAGATTCAGACGCTGCTCCAGCAGCTTGCTCTGGTTTATCTTGTTGTTGCATTTTTTGCTGCAACTCTTTTTCATAAGCAGTAACAGCGGCTTTTAACTCTTCTTGAGTATAAGCACTTGGTTGCTTATTACGAGCATCATGAATCCCTTTCACAAATGATTTTGTGTCTAGCTCAGGTGGAGTTTGCTGAGCAACTTCGTACCCAAGAACATAACTGATTTTTTCAATTGGAGAGGCATTTTTATTTGCTTTGCTTCCGACTTCTGTGGTCGGATGTTGGCTTGCATAATAAACTGGTACAAGTGCAGCACCGCCTAAAACTACAGCGACAGCAATGGGTAAGGCTTTACTCATAAAAGGTTCCAAAAATAATCATTTGAGTCTAAAAAGGCTGCTTTTGATCTTAGCATGCTTAAGCATAGAATGTTTAAGAAAAAAAACGAGTGGTTTTTTATATATTTTAGTTAGTTTTAGTAGGGATAGACTTAAAAAAATCTTAAATAAAAAACCGGATCATTTGATCCGGTTCTCTTATTACTTTTCGGTTAATCTTCTTTTTGCGCTTTATATGCGTAAGCATAGTTATAGCCATAACCATAACCCGCACTCGCACGTTGAATGTCGTTAAGAATAAAGCCGTTGACTTTAACACCTGCTTGTTCAAAGCGATTAAGCGTTAATTCAAGCTCTTTCATTTGCGACTTAGCATAACGCGCAACAATTAAGTTCACACCTGTATATTGCGAAATGATAATACCATCGGTTACTGCAAGGACAGGTGGAGTATCAATAATGATGTGGTCATATTCACTTTGAACCTTTTCTAGCAAATCTTTAAACTGATTAGAGCTTAAGATTTCCGAAGGGTTCGTTGGGCTCTTACCACGAGTAATCACATCTAAGTTAGGAACTTGAGTTTTGTGAAGAACCTGTTGAAAATCTGCCTGCCCACTTAGTAGTTCAGAAAGACCAGGTTTTACATCTACGTCGAAGTACTTATGCATATAACCGCGGCGCATGTCAGCATCAATGAGCAAGACGCGTTTATTACCTTGCGCAAAAATCGTTGCAAGATTCGTCGAAATAAATGATTTGCCCACTTCTGGAGAAGGGCCGGCAATCATGATGATATTATTCTTAGCATTTGTTAAAGCAAAATGGATGGCTGTACGAATGCTACGTAAGCTTTCGATAGCAATATCATCACTGTTTTTAACAGCAAGAATAGGAATGCTCTTCTTCTTCTTTAAAATTTTAATACGACTTTCTTGAATTGGAGAACGTGGAACTGTTGCGTAAACTGGCAGATCCAATTCAGTTTCAATTTGACCAGAATCTTTCACACCACTACGTAACATATTACGTAGTAGAGCAATTAAAGCTCCAATAAAACCACCAACAAAAATAGATAAAATGAGTACGAGCAGTTTCTTTGGTTTAATTGGTTCCACTGGCTCAACTGCAGTATCAACAATACGGACATTACCAATTTCTCCAGCTTTGGCAATACGAAGTTGTTGGTAAGAGTTGAGAAGTGCTGTGTAGAGCTGGGTTTTGACTTCTACTTCACGATACAATTGTAAATATTGGCGCTGTACATCAGGTAGTTGTTTTAACGTACTGTTGAGTTCACCAATCTGTTTATTAATGGCTGCAAGCTGTCCATTAATCTCCCGCATTGCAGGGTGTTCGGCAGTATACTTTGCGACCATTTCAGCTTGCTTTTGTTCAAGCTCAGCTTTTTTAGTTTCTAAAGTAATACTTTGAGTTAAATATAGTTCTGATTCTTTAGTCACATCAACTGTATTGTATTGTTGACGGAATTTATTAAATTGACGTTCTGCATCGTCCAGTTGTTTTTTAAGGTCAGGAAGCTGTTCATCTAAAAACTTTAAGGTTTGGGCAGATTCAGCTGAGCGACGTTCAATATTTTGTGCACTATAAGTTGCCAAAATTGCATTTAAAACTTTGGTGATATGCTCTTTGTCTTGACCTTGATAATTTAAGCCTAAAACACCGGTAAGTTTGCCGCGTTCTGCAACTGAATAATTTGAGCTAAGTGAATTAACAGCAGCAGGTATAGATGAGTTTTTAATATTATAGGTTGCGTCAAATAAGTCTTTAGTAAAAATAGCAACTTTCCAAGTCCCATGGGGACCTGCAACGTGGTTAGCTTGATTCAAAGGAACTGTTAACAGAACCTCTTCTGTTGCTGGATTAGTTAAACGTAAAGATTGTTTGTCAAAATTAAGTAGTAAATTTTTATCCAGATAAAAAGCTGGAACTTCAAACTCACGAATTTCAAAGCTTTTTAAGTCATCTTTAAATAAAACTGATTTTTTAGTGTATTCAGTTTTATAGTCAGTATCGCTTAATAAGCGATGAGTAAGCGTATTTTCAGTACTAGACACCTGTATATTAAGATGTAAGTCTTTAATGACCGAGCCCAAAACCAGACGTGATTTTAAAATTTCAATTTCTGCTTGAGCAGGCGATTTTTGCTCAATCATATTAGATAAATCGCCTAAAAGTGCAGCAGAAGCCCCTTTGCTATCTTCAACTTGAACCAAAGCATCCACCGAATAGGTGTCTGGTGTTACACGTAAATAGAGCAGCGCACACACAAGGCTTAAAATAATGCAGAGTGCGATTAGCTTCCACTGAGCAATCAGTGAAAAAAACAATTCTTTTAAATCAATTGTATCTTCGGCGTTTGTATTTTGGTTCATAAGTTTAAAATCTTGGCGTTAAATATAAGGTTTCCAATCAGCAATACACTGTTGAATAAGTTGGCAGGTTTCATCAAAAAAAGCTTGATCGTGCTGATAAGGATCTGGCACATTTTTGTTCTGCCAATGCCCTAAGCGATAGGTTTTACCTTTCGCAAAAGGCCAAGTTTGCTCAATATGTTTTTGCTGGTTGTGACTCATGACCAAAATAAGGTCAGCTTTTTTAATATGTTCAGCGTTTAGCTTGCGTGCGACATGAGGCATCATATCGATACCAAGGCGTTGCATACAAAGTTGCGCTTTATTATCTGCCTGATGACCTACAAGCCCTGAAATGCCAGCAGACTCAATATTTAATTGGGGATATTGTGCTTTCAAAAAATACTCTGCCATAGGACTACGGCAGATATTTCCAATGCAAACCACCAAAATATTCTTAATTTGCATAATCTTATTGGCCCAAACGATCTATGTTATATAAAGCATTTGAGAATGGAATAATCTGGTTAATCACACGCTGCCAACGTGTTAAACCAGTCGCATCAACATAGACAATATCATTACTACGTAGTCTAAACTGATTGGCTAAACCAAAGTCACCAATGCTCATTAAATTTAAATGATAAATTTCTGTTGTGTGGTCATTTGGATTAGTCCGTACTACATAAATTTTACTTGCACTACCAGAAGCTGGATTAATCCCTAAACTCTCGCCTAAGGCATCACTTAATGTCATACCTTGATCACGCATTGGCAGGGCTTGGCTTTTCCCAGCTTCACCCATGACATAAATTTTCTGGTTTTCGCGTGTACTCACATAAATCGTATCATTGGGTTGAACCAAAAGTTTATGAAGTGAATAGCCCGCTTTTTCTAAATCAATGGTATTTAAGTTATAAGTTCGACCATTCCGGATGAGTTGAATATAAGTATTATCCCCGGTAGTTGTTACACCGCCTGCCATACCCAATGCAGTATAAATACTGACAGGTTGGTCGCTTAAGTAAAATTGGCCACCTTTAGTAACACTTCCTTGTACTGAGAAGCGTTGACCTTCATAAGAGACTACTCGTACTACAACGTCTGGATTCTTTAAAAAGCGAGCAAGTTGACTGCGGAGCTCACGGTTTACTTGAGCAAGTGTTTTTCCAGCAGCCTTATAACGGCCAACTAGAGGGAATTGAATGTAGCCGCTTTGGTCAATAGGGTAACCATTGGCCTGAATGGATTGTTCATTACTAATGCCATTTACAGGAGGGGTAATTTCAGGATAAGCCCAAAGCTGAATAGAGAGAGTGTCTCCTGGACTTAAGCGATATATAGGTTGTTGATTTTTAAATAAGCTTACATAGTCGCGTTGATAGTCAATTTGAGCAGGTTGAATTGCTGGTATTGTTTCTTGAGAAATTTTAACAACATTAACTGTAGTGCCGAGATCTGTTTTATAAACCCCTTCACTTGGAATATCGTAAGTTTGTAAACCAGAGGTAACCGCACAGCTGGCAGCACTCAAACTTAAGGCAAGAATAGAAAAAAACTGGCAATACTTCACACGCGACCCTTTGTGTATTTATCTTTAATTGATATCGTCCACTGCATAGTAACAAGTGTCTATTTAAACTAAACGCAGGATGGACAGATTCTAGCTGAAAAGAAATGAAAAAACACCGAAAAATAGTAGAGCTTTGTATGTTTAGTTTATCTATGTCAGTTAAGTTGGTTATAAGAAATTAATAGAAATGTTAAAAGTTATTATTTTAAACAAGATTGTTAAAGGTGAGTCACATGCATTGTAAACACATTTATACAATTGCGTTACGGAGAATAAAAAAAAACTGATATAGTTACGCTCGACTATATCCAGTTAACATGCAACATATATTTAATAGATACAATCTTGTAAGGAAGAAGGCTAACTTTTATGCAACCTGCCGATTTAAGAATAGCGATTATAGGTTTAGGATATGTAGGCTTGCCATTGGCAGTTGAGTTTGGAAAAAAAGGGCCAGTAATTGGATTTGATATTAATCAAAATCGTATCAATGAATTGAAAAATGGCCAAGATCATACCTTGGAAGTTTCTCCAGAAGAGCTTCAAAAAGCGAAACAATTAAGTTTTAGTGCAAATTTAGATGAGTTAAAAGAAAGTAATTTTTTTATTGTAACCGTCCCTACACCAGTGGATCAGGTGAATCGACCTGATTTAACACCTCTAAGAAAAGCAAGTGAAACTGTAGGACAAGCTTTAAAGAAAGGCGATATCGTAGTTTATGAATCTACAGTATATCCAGGTGCTACAGAAGAAGTTTGTATCCCAATATTAGAAAAGATATCTGGTCTTAAATTTAACCAAGATTTCTTTGCTGGTTATAGTCCTGAACGTATTAATCCAGGCGATAAAGTTAATACATTGACTAAAATTAAAAAGATTACGAGTGGTAGTACACCTGAAGTAGCAGATACTGTAGATGCGGTGTACGCAAGCATTATTACTGCAGGCACTCACAAAGCATCTAGTATTAAAGTTGCAGAAGCTGCCAAAGTGATTGAGAACACACAACGTGATTTAAATATTGCTTTAGTGAATGAGCTTTCTGTAATTTTTGATCGTATTGGTATTGATACTTTAGATGTTTTAGAGGCGGCAGGGAGTAAGTGGAACTTCTTACCGTTCCGTCCAGGTTTGGTTGGCGGACACTGTATTGGTGTAGACCCTTACTACTTGACTCATAAGGCAGAAGAGGTTGGTTATCATCCACAAGTCATTCTTGCTGGTCGTCGTATTAACGACAATATGGCACGTTATGTCGCTCGTAACACAATTAAGCTTATGCTTCAAAATGGAGTTGATGTTCCGAGAGCGAAAGTTGGCGTGCTTGGTGTAACTTTTAAAGAAAATTGCCCTGATATTCGTAATAGTAAAGTAGCTGATCTCATTAAAGAGTTAGAATTCTGGGGAGCTCAGGTTATAGTTGCAGATCCATGGGCAGATGCAGATGAAGTGAGACATGAATATGGTATTGAGCTTGGAAAAGTTGATGCTCAAAATCCTGTAGATAGTGTCATTGTTGCGGTAGGTCATAATGAATTCCGTTCACTTTCTGCAAGTGAATTGCGCAGTTATATGAAATGTGAGAAACCAGTACTGGCTGATGTTAAGAGTCTTTTTGATCGTACAGAAATGTCCAATGCAGGCTTTACGGTATTCCGTCTCTAATTTTATCTTATTATTGAATTGAAGTTTTGATCATGAAAAAATTTGCACTTATTGGTGCTGCTGGTTATATCGCACCACGTCATTTAAAAGCTATTAAAGAAACTGGTAATACTTTAGCGGTTGCTATGGACGTAAATGATTCGGTTGGGATTATGGATAGCCATTTTCCAGAAGCCGAGTTTTTTACCGAGTTTGAAGAATTTGAAGCTTATGTAGAAGACCAAAAACTAAAAGGTGAAAAGTTAGATTACGTGGCGATTTGCTCACCAAACTATCTTCATGCACCGCATATGAAATATGCTTTGAAAAATGGCATTGAGGTCATTTGCGAAAAACCATTAGTGCTTAACTCAGAAGACTTAAATATGCTTTCTGAATATGAAAAGCAATATGGTGCTAAAGTAAATTCAATTTTACAATTACGCCTTCATCCTTCAATTATTGCTTTGCGTGATAAAGTTCAGGCTGCACCAGCAGATAAAGTATTTGACGTCGACCTTACTTATCTTACATCTCGTGGTAAATGGTATCTAAAATCATGGAAAGGGGTAGACAATAAATCAGGCGGCGTAGCAACTAATATCGGTGTGCATTTTTACGACATGTTGCATTTTATTTTTGGCAAAATTGTTAAAAATGAAGTGCATTTCCGTGATGAAAAAACTGCGTCGGGTTATTTAGAATACGAGCGTGCGCGTGTACGTTGGTTCTTGTCAATTGATGCCAATAACCTACCAGAAAATGCTGTACAAGGTGAAAAGCTGACTTATCGTAGTATTACCATTGAAAATGAAGAGCTTGAGTTTTCAGGTGGCTTTACCGATTTACATACACAGAGTTACCAACGTGTATTGGAAGGTAAAGGTTATGGGGTTGAAGAAAACCGTGCAGCGATTGAGACGGTTGAAGTAATCCGCGTTTCTCCAATTGTGGAAAACCCGGAAAATCCACATCCACTATTGGCAAAGGTGAAAAAAGCATGAGCTTTTATCAACATGAAACTGCCATAGTCGATGATGGTGCACAAATTGGTGAGGGCTCCCGTGTTTGGCATTTTGTTCATGTCTGTGGAGGAGCCAAAATCGGTAAAGGCGTATCTTTAGGCCAAAATGTATTTGTGGGTAACCGTGTTGTAATTGGTGACCACTGTAAAGTCCAAAATAATGTATCGGTTTACGATAATGTCTTTTTGGAAGAGGGTGTATTTTGTGGCCCAAGTATGGTGTTTACAAATGTATATAACCCACGTTCTCTCATAGAACGTAAAGACCAATACCGAGATACCTTAGTGAAAAAGGGTGCTACGCTAGGCGCAAACTGCACCATTGTTTGTGGCATTACCATTGGTGCTTATGCTTTTGTTGGGGCTGGTGCTGTAGTGAATAAAGATGTACCAGCTTATGCGTTGATGGTGGGTGTACCGGCTAAACAGATTGGCTGGATGAGTGAATTCGGTGAACAGCTTGATTTACCTTTACAGGGGCAAGCTCAAGTAACCTGTTCACATACAGGAGCAGTTTATCAACTCGATGGAACGACACTAACAAAGCAAGGTTAATATGATTGACTTTATTGATTTAAAAAAACAGCAAAATCGAATTAAAGATAAAATTGATGCTGGTATTCAAAATGTATTGACACATGGTCAATATATTTTAGGTCCGGAAGTAATTGAGCTAGAAGAAAAGCTAGCTTCGTATGTGGGTGCTAAACATTGTATTACTTGTGCAAATGGTACAGATGCCCTACAAATTGCACAAATGGCTTTTGGTATTGGGCCAGGTGATGAAGTGATTACCCCGGGTTTCACTTATATTGCTACTGCTGAAACAGTTGCACTCTTAGGTGCAAAACCTGTTTATGTTGATGTAAACCCGAAGACTTATAATTTAGATGTTGAAAAATTAGAAGCTGCAATTACACCTCGAACTAAGGCTATTATTCCTGTAAGTTTATATGGCCAATGTGCAGACTTTGATGCAATCAACGCGATTGCTGCAAAATATGGCATTCCTGTAATTGAAGACGCTGCGCAAAGTTTTGGGGCAACCTATAAAGGTCGTAAAAGCTGTAACCTAAGTACTGTTGCTTGCACGAGTTTCTTCCCAAGCAAACCATTAGGTTGTTATGGTGACGGTGGTGCTATCTTTACCAATGATGATGAACTAGCTAAAGTAATTCGTCAGATTGCACGTCATGGCCAAGATAAACGTTATCACCATATCCGTGTTGGGGTGAACAGTCGCTTAGATACCTTACAAGCAGCTATTTTATTACCAAAATTGGAAATTTTGGATGATGAAATGCAAGCACGTCAAAAAGTGGCTGAAATTTATAATCAGTTATTTAATCAGGTTGGTATTCATACAACGCCGTATCTTGAAGCGCATAATACCAGTGCATGGGCACAATATACAATTCAAGTTGATAACCGCGCAGAAGTACAAGAGAAATTAAAAGCTCAAGGTATACCAACAGCTGTACATTATCCAATTCCACTTAATAAGCAACCCGCGGTTGCTGATGCAGATGTCATGCTTCCAGTCGGTGATACGGTTGCGGAAAGAGTAATGAGTTTGCCTATGCATCCTTATTTGGGTTTGCAAGAACAAAAAGTTATTGCCCAAAGTTTGAAAGGTATATTATGAGTACTTTAATAGCGCGGCTAATAGTAAAGATTATTGCTTGGGCTCAATACAAAACGCACGGTTATAATATATCAAAGTTTAAAGGTGTTTCTCCAAAAGCAAATATTGGAGTAAATTGTTTACTTAATATACCTATAAATAATTTATTTATAGGTGAATATACTTATTTAAATCAAGTTCATTTATCTTCAGGGGAAAAGGCCAAAGTTATTATCGGACAAGGATGTGCCATTGGTTATAATGTATCTATTAAGGCAATTACGCACTCTAAAGAAAAACCGACTAATAATGCTAATGGTTCTATTCAACATATTGAAAAAGATATTAAAATTGGAGATAACTGTTGGATTGGAGATAATGTATATATCCGTGAGGGAGTAAATTTAGGTAACAATGTTATCGTTGGAGCTAATTCTGTAGTGACTAAATCTTTTGGTGACAATGTAATTATAGCAGGTATTCCTGCAAAAGTTATTCCTACATAATGTTATATGGGCTTCACTCATGCATATCTTAATAATTCCTTCTTGGTATCCAACTTTTAAGGATGATATTAGTGGCAGTTTTTTTAGAGAGCAGGCACTAGCTCTAAAAGAATATGGTCATAGAGTTGGGGTGATTTATCCTCAAATTCGTAGTTTACGAAATATAAAGAGTATTTTTACAAAGCCCTATGGTTGTCAGTCTGAAAATGATAGTGGATTATTGACATTGAGGTGGTATGGAATCAATTTTTTCCCAAAACTACCTCAATTAGCAAGAAGATATTGGATAAATTGTGGTTTAGCACTATTTGAGGAATATATCAAAAAAAATGGAAAACCGGATATTCTTCATGTTCATTCTTTATTAAATGCAGGTTATTTAGCGCGTGAGATTAATAAAAAGTATAGTATACCCTATGTGATTACAGAACATAGCTCTGCTTTCGCAAGAGGCCTAGTTCCTAAACATTTAATTACGAATTTGTCTGATGTATTGACCAATTCCTCAAAATGTATAGCCGTCAGTGAAAAATTTTGTCAACTTCTGGAACAAACTTTTATTGGGACGGTATGGAAATATATTCCAAATATTGTAAATGAGGTATTTTTACAAGAAATTATCTATTCGGAAACTTTAGATTTTGAATTAATTAATGTTTGTTTTTTGACAAAAAATAAAAAGGTAGACTTGCTTATTTTTGCTTTTGCAAAAGCGCTAATGCAGGAACCAAGTTTAAAATTAAAAATAGGTGGCGATGGACCTGAACGTCCTTATCTTGAAAATTTAGTAAAAGAATTGAAAATTGCACATGCTGTAACTTTTCTAGGTTTACTCTCAAGAGAGCAAGTGAAATCTGAGATAAATAAGTCCTCTGCTTTTGTAGTGGCAAGTGAATATGAAACCTTTAGTGTTGTTATAGTTGAAGCTTTGGCTTTAGGAAAGCCAGTTGTAGCTACTAGATGTGGTGGGCCTGAGTCTATTATTCAACCAGAAGTAGGTTATTTAGTTGAGAATAACTCTATTGAAGCGATGGCAGTGGCAATTTTAAAATTGCATGATAACTATAATAATTTTAAAGCTGAAGATGTGCGTGAGTACTGTAAAAATAACTTTAGCGGACAAGCTGTTGTGGAGAAGCTTGGTCAGATATACAAAGATTCGCTTCAAATTGAGCAGCCATATGAATCGATCTAAGATATTGGCATATGCTATTGGACCAATTGGTTCGGGATTTATTGGTTTAATTACTTTACCAATGATTACTTGGTTCTACTCGGTAGAGGACATTGGCCGTGTTTCAATGCTTCAGGTCTGTACCAGTTTTTTTATATTACTATTTTGTTTAGGGCTCGATCAGGCTTATGTACGTGAGTATCATGAATCAGAAAATAAGTCTATATTATTTAAAGTAGTACTTTGGCCCAGTATATTACTTGGTTGTATATCTCTCGTCGCAATAAGTTTATATGACACATCTATTATATCTAAATTATTGTATGGCATTCCAAGTGTATATTTAAGCATACTAAGTATTATTTGTTTTCTTGTCGCATTAATTGCTCGTTTTCTATCTCTTATTCTGCGGATGCAAGAAAAGGCTTTAGCTTTTTCTATGAGTCAATTGTTACCTAAAATACTATTTTTAGTCTTTGTACTCAGTGTCGTCTGGTTCGGTTTTGATAAAAATAGCTATACGCTTCTAACGGCAAATGCCTTGTCATTAATGGCTGCTTTTCTTGTATATGTATGGAATACGCGACAAGACTGGCTACCAGCAATAAAAGTTAAATTTGACTGGCAACAGTTTAAATTGAGTTTGGCTTTCGGGTTGCCTTTAGTTGTTGGTGGATTGGCATCGTGGGGCTTAAATGTTATGGACAGACTATTTCTACGTAGTATGTCAACTTATGCAGAGTTGGGTGTCTATTCTGTTGCAATGAGCATTGCTGCCGTTGCAACACTTATTTCGGGCATTTTTAATACTATTTGGTCTCCCATGGTTTTTAAATGGATCAGTGAAGGAAATGTCGATTATAAGAAAATTGATAATATTTCAGAATATGTTCTCGCCGCCATCTATTTTGTTGTGGTTCTTGCAGGTATGTTTTCCTGGGTATTACCATTTTTATTGCCTAAGACCTATGTAGAAATTCAATTTTTAATGTGTGCCTGCTTGATAGGACCCTTATTCTTTACCTTATCGGAAACAACGGCAATTGGGATTACTATTGCCCGTAAAACTAAATTTTCTATGTTAGCTTCTATTTTAGCAATGTTAATTAATTTGGCCGCTAATTACATTCTTGTACCTTTATATGGAGCAAGTGGAGCTGCTGTATCAACAGCCTTAGCATTTTGGAGTTTTTATATATTTAGAACAGAACTTTCTAAAAAGGTCTGGAGGGATTTCGTTACCAAGAAAGCTTATGCTGTTACAGCTTTGTTGATGGTTTTGGCTATAATTAATGTTTTTGCTCCCCTTGAAAATTATATACGTATTGGGATATGGGGATGTGCATTGGTGTTAGGACTTTATTTTTTCAAAAACATAAAGTTAAAAGCATTGTTCCAGTTGAAAAAAGTTTAAAATTTAATTGTTAGAGCTAAGTTATGAAAATTTTGACAGTATTAGGTGCTAGACCACAGTTCATTAAAGCCGCAGCCTTTTCTCGAGCAGTTCAGCAATATTCCAATATTCAAGAAGTAATTGTTCATACTGGACAACATTATGACCAAAATATGTCAGATGTTTTCTTTGAAGAAATGGGTATTCCAAAGCCAAAATATATGCTCCAGACTGGTGGAAAATCACACGGTGCAATGACTGGGCAGCAGCTGGAAAAGATTGAAGAAATATTACTCGTTGAAGAGCCTGATCTAGTTTTAGTTTATGGAGATACTAACTCTACTTTAGCTGGTGCCTTGGCTGCAGTTAAGTTACATATTCCAATTGCTCATGTTGAAGCAGGATTAAGATCATTTAACCGTCAAATGCCTGAAGAAATTAATCGAATTTTAACAGATCAGATTAGTGATTATTTGTTTGTACCAAGTTTAGGAGCAAAACAAAATTTAATTAATGAGGGAGTAGATGAAAATAAAATTTTCATTGTTGGTGATATTATGTACGATGTGGCTTTGTATTATAAAGAAAAAATGGTTAAACCACATTGGTTTGATGAATTAAATTTAGAAAAATTTATTTTATGTACTATTCACCGTGCAGAAAATACAGATGATATTAATAAACTAAAAGATATACTTAAAGGTTTAGAATTGTCAAATAAGAATATTATTTTACCATTGCACCCAAGAACGGTAAAGAAAATTAAAGAGTATGATTTACTTATCTCAAATAATATTTATATTGTTGAACCTCTGGGTTATTTAGAGATGGTTTGGTTAGAGGTAAATAGTCAACTAATTGTTACCGATTCAGGTGGTGTTCAGAAAGAAGCATATTTCCATAACAAGTATTGTGTAACTTTGAGAGAAGAAACGGAATGGGTGGAATTGGTTAGCAATGGTTATAATATTTTAGCTGGCTCTAATCCTATTCTAATAAGCTCTTCATTATCTAATGAAGTGAATAAAGAAATATTAAATAAAGATATTTATGGCAACGGAAATACATCCAAAAATATATTAGAAGTTATTGGAGAAACTAAGTGAGAGTATTTCTAATAGCAGAATTTTTCCCTCCTATGAATATGATAGGAGCCGTTAGGCCTTACCAATTAGCTAAATTTTTAGTAGGCAAAGGTTATGAGGTAACTGTATTTACTTCTTATGAAGATAATCATTCATCGAAAGACTATTTTGTTGATTTTCAAGGAATAGATGTTGTAAGTATTGAACCAAGTAAGATAGTATCTATTCTTGATTATGAAAATCCTCAAGCTAATGAGCTAAAAATATTAAAACAAATTTCTAGGAATATATTATATCCAGATCACTTTATAGTTAAAAAAAATACTTATTTAAAGGCAATAAATCATTATATTGAAAAGAATGGGACGCCTGAGATAATATTTTCAATGGGTCTCCCATTTTCCTTGCATTGTGTAGCAAGTAGTATAAAGAGTAAGTTTCCTGAAGTTAAATGGATAGCGGATAATAGAGACCTATGGGCTACAACTACTTATAGACGTATGCCCATGTTTTTAAGATCATTTGATAAAAAGTATGAAATAAAAACTTTTCAAAAAGCTGATTTAGTCTTAGTTGTGACTAATCATATGAAAATTGCAATGGAACAATATCTTAAAAATAAAATAAGTGTAGTCCGTAATGGTTTTCTAGAAGATTCGGTAAATTCGTCTACTACTGTTGGTAAAAATTTTGTATATACCGGCGGTTTATATGGAGGATTAAGAGATCTTACTCCCTTGTTAGAAGCTTTAAGTGAAATTCAATCTACTCAAATTTTAGAATTTTATGGTAGTGATAAAAATATAGTAGAAGATTATATACAGCAATATCCTCAGCTTAAAATAAATAATAATGGTAAATTACCTAGAGATAAAATTTTAGAGATCCAAAATAATGCTGAATACCTGATTATAGCTTTAGGTAAAAGTGCTTTTGAAAAAGGGGTGTTAACGGGTAAGTTCTATGAATATATTCGTGCTAGAAGGCCGATTATTGCCTTATGTGATGAAGATGGTGAGCTCGCATATTTAATAAATAAATATGATTTAGGAGTAGCAACTAGAGATTCTAAAAAAATAGCAAGATTTATATTAAATAATAAGAAGCAATATACTGATGTACCTCATGAGTTGACCTCAAATTATCAATTTGAGAATTTACTTACTCTTATGACTGAATTTGAATAATATCAGGTTGCTTATGTTATATAAATCTTCATCTTCATCCGGTTTTAAAGCCAGTACATGCTATTTTCTGCTTCTATTTTGTTCTTTCTTTAGTATAAATTCTTTGCCTGTTAACCCCGTCTATTGTTTAGGTATTCCTTTAGTATTTATCTCTTTTTTCTTTTTAAAAACTAAGATGGATAAATTTCAATTAGGTTGTTATACTTATTTTTTAATTTCTAGTATCTTGTTTGTAATTGGTAGTTATTATTTTTCGTTTGTGAATAGAGAAGTAGCTACTTTTTCTACAATACTTTACTTGTATTGTATTTTATTGGGTGCCCAAGTTGTAGGGGTGGGACTATCTATAAATATAAATAAAAGAAAAGAAATTTATAATTTAATATTTAATATTTTAATTGTTTTTATGTTATTAGAGCTAATATTGCGTTTTTTATATACAGGTCATACTGGCTCATTTTATGATTATAAATCCAGTTTCTTTTTTTCTGATTCTAATTTTACTTCTTTTGTTATTTTATTTTTTCTTATGTTCTCTATGTTTTTAAAAGACAAAGGAATATGGGATTTAGGTAAAGTAAAGTTTTTAATGCTATTATTCTTGCTAGTTATGACTTTTTCAAGAGCTAGTATTATTTCATTTTTTATTAGCTATATATTTTCTAGATCTAGTAGTAAATTTAGGACACCAATTTTTATTATATTTCTTGCTGCTTATTTTTACTCTTCCTATTTGTTAGTTAATAAATATATTGCTGGGAATAGTTATGTTGATATTGATGGAAGTTTTAATAGTAAGTTTTATATAATCTCTGTTGCTATTGATAATTATTCATTAATGCCATATTACAATAAGCTCTTTGGTATTGGTCTAAGTAATTTTACCTATTATGCAGATGGCCGTTTTGCTCATAATATGCTTGTTACACTGGTTTATGAGTTTGGAATATTAGGCTCCTTAAGTTTTATTTTTTTTCTATTTTATGCCTATAAAAAAATTGGTAAGGATTTTACTTATATTTTAGTTCCCTTACTTGTTGCTGGTTTCTCTTTGTTTTCTGCATATATGCCTTTTTTCTTTGTATTAATTAGTTGTATATATATTGAATTAAAAGATCAACGATCTAATCAATATTTTACTGGATAAGGTTATGAAAATTCTATTTGTTATTAATTCTCTAAAATCAAGATCTGGTACTGAAAGAGTAGCAATTGATTTAGCTAACTATTTAGCTAAATCCCCTGATAATAAAATAGTTATTGCTAATAGAGATACTGATAAGAGCAATACAGCTTACCCCGTTGATGAGGATGTCGATATTATTTCATTTGAGGGAAATTATTTAGCTTTCTTTCTGAAATTAAAAAAAAATATAGAGTTAAATAATTACGATATTTTAATAGTTCATAATATGGGAAGGTTAACTCTTCTCTGCCTCTGGCTTTCTAATATAATAAAAATAGTTTCTTTAGAACACTCTTCTTTTATTAGTCGAACTCAAATTGTACGTTTTTTTAGTAAAATTTTTTATAATAAAGTTGATAAAGTTGTAACTTTAACTTCTCACGAATGTTTAAATTTTTCAAAAATTCATAAAAACGTATTGCAAATACCAAATTTCTCTTCTTATTTTGATTCAGCTAGAATTGTTAATATGCCAAAAAAAAATATTGCTATTTCAGTTGGTCGTTTAGATGAGAATAAAAACAATATACACATTTTAAAAGCTTGGCATAAGCAAATTGATTCATTAAAGAACTGGGAATTGCATATTTATGGCGAAGGTGACCAAAAAGATTATTTAGTTAATTTTGTAAAAGAAAATAATTTAACAAATGTTTTCTTTAAAGGTGTAACTCAAGAACCGAATCGTGTTTATGAAGAGGCTAGTTTTTTTATAATGTCCTCTAAATTCGAAGGTTTACCTATGGTTTTAGTTGAAGCTCAGTGCTTTGGACTCCCAATTATTTCCTATAATTGTCCCTACGGTCCTAGCGATGTTATTCAAGATCGTATAAATGGTTTTTTGGTTGAGAATCAGAATATTGATGCTTTAGGTGAGGCAATTTTGCAATTAACATCTTCTGAAAATTTATTAAGGATATTTTCTGAGAAGGCCTTATTAAGTGCAAAAAAATATCAGCCTGAGAAAATTATTGAAATTTGGAACAGTAAAGTTATAAAAGGATAAAAATATGTTTTCTGTCTTAAGTTCTATCTATTCCAAAGAACAACCAGAATTTTTAAATGCTTGTTTAAAAAGTATATGGGATAATCAAAATTTAAAACCAAATGAAATAGTTTTAGTTTTGGATGGACCAATCGGTGAAGAACTTACCGCGTGTATACAGAAGTGGCAGGGGAAAATTGGTGATTCGCTCAATGTCGTGGCTTTGCCTCGGAATGTAGGCTTGGGTAAAGCTTTAAATGAAGGTTTAAAGCACTGTCAATATGATTGGGTATTCCGTATGGATACTGATGATATCTGTACTCCTGATCGTTTTGAAAAACAAGTAGCTTTTATAAAGCAGAATCCTGATGTTGCTCTATTTAGTAGTCAAGTGATGGAATTCGATCAAGATATTTCTGATGCTACAGTTTTGAAAACTGTACCTATAACCTACGATGAAATCAAAAAGTTTGCTCAAAAACGTTGTCCTTTTAATCATATGACAGTAGCTTATAAGCGAGATGTAATCTTAGGGTTAGGTGGTTACCAGCATCATTTATTTATGGAGGATTATAATTTATGGTTACGTGTAATTGGTAACGGTTACAAAGTCGCTAATCTTCCAGACGTACTTTTATATGCACGAGTAGGTAATGGCATGCATGCGCGTCGAAAAGGTTTCCAATATATTAAAAGTGAAAAACAGTTACTAGATTTAAAAAAACAACTAAAGTTACAAAATCCTCTATATGCTAACATGCTGTTTCTGGTACGGTCTGCGTTTAGACTGCTTCCAGCAAATTTATTGGGTAAAATTTATAATACCTTTCTCCGTAAAGATATTAAAAAATGAGTGAATGAAAATATGAAGCGTTTAGTAGACATAGTCATTTCTTTAATAGCTTTAACTGTTCTGTCGCCAATATTTCTGATCGTTGCTTATAAGGTTCGTAAAAATTTAGGTTCACCAATATTCTTTTACCAGGAAAGACCTGGAAAGGACGGAAAGTTATTTAAAATGATTAAGTTCCGTTCGATGAAGGATGCTTTTGATGCAGAAGGAAATCCATTACCAGATGAAGCGCGTATTACCCCATTTGGTCAGAAATTACGTTCTACAAGCTTAGATGAAATGCCGCAACTTATTAATGTGCTTAAAGGTGATATGAGTGTAGTTGGGCCGCGTCCAATGCTTAAAGACTTTGTTGCACTATATTCACCAGAGCAAGCACGTCGTTTAGAAGTGCGTCCGGGAATGACTGGTTTGGCTCAGGTAAGTGGCCGTAATGAACTCGATTATGAAGAGCGATTTAAGTGTGATGTTTGGTATGTCGATAATCACAATGTTTGGGTTGACTTTAAAATTATGTTTAAAACAGTGAAAGTAATGACAAAACGTGAAGGAATTAATGCTCCGGGACATGTTGGACCATCGTTGTTTAAGGGTAATGATACTCAAGAAAATGTCGACTCATCTGTAAAGTAAATTTTATATCTTGAAATCTTTGTTATGATCAAAAAAGCAGTTTTACCAGTAGCTGGTTTAGGTACACGTTTTCTACCAGCAAGTAAGTCAATTCCAAAAGAAATGGTAACCGTTGTTGACCGCCCAGCCATTGAATACGTGGTACGTGAAGCAGTTGAGGCTGGAATTGAGCAGATTATTTTGGTGACTCATTCTTCAAAAGCATCGATTGAAAATTATTTTGATCGAAACTTTGAATTAGAAACTACATTAGAGCAAAAAAAGAAATTTGATTTACTTGCAGAAATTACCCAAATTGTTCCACCCCATGTGAGTGTTGTAAGTGTCAGACAACCTCAGCCTTTAGGGTTAGGGCATGCGGTTTTATGTGCTAAGAGTATTGTTGGTCAAGATGATTTTGCCGTGTTATTACCGGATGTGTTGGTGAAAGACGACTCGGGCCGAAATGATTTAACCCGTATGATTGCACGTTATGATGCAGTGCAAGCTGCACAAATTATGGTAGAAGCCGTACCTGATAACCTTGTTGATCAATATGGGATTGTAGATGTAGACCATAGTCCTAATGAAGGTGAAAGTGTTGCCATGCAAGGTATTGTTGAAAAACCTGCTGTTGGTTCTGCACCTTCAAATCTTTCTGTAGTTGGTCGCTATATATTACCTGCAAAAATTATGCAACTTTTGGAAAACACGCCAAAAGGTGCAGGTAATGAAATTCAGTTAACCGATGCGATTGCGATGTTACAAGAAAAAGATATTGTTGAAGCTTATCGTATGCAAGGCCAAACTTTTGACTGTGGTAGTAAACTTGGATATTTAAAAGCTGTATTACATTATGGAATTCAACATCCTAAATTAGGGTCAGAATTTAAACAGCTAATTCAAGAGCTTAAGTTATAGTATTGTGTAGTTCTACTTAAGTATTTGTAAAAACTGCTGAATATAATAAACAATCAATATATTCTCTTCCCTTAACGGGAAGAGAAATCTATAGAATATTAAAAAATCAGGTGTGCAATGAAAATCGCAGTGTTTGGAACCACCTTACACGCTGGTGTAATGGCAGCATTACTAGCTGAATATGGCAATCAGATTTATTGGTGCACAAGTGTCACCTGCGAAGAAAATATTTCTGTACTTTCCTATCAAGATCAAGAAGTTAATAACTATTTAAATAAACAAAGAAAATCGGGTTTTCTAATTGAGAGTCCTTTTTCTGCTATTCCTCTTGATGTTGAAGTTTATTTATTCTGTTTTAGTCCTACACAAATTCAGCTTGCTTTAAATACGGTTGAGAAGTTAAGTCAACGTCCTATTGTTCATCCTAGATTAATGGTAAATGGTTCTACATTTGGCTTACATGGAACTGATCAGTTAAAACAATATTTACCAAAAGACGAGTGGGTCTATTTTCCTGATGTAATTCAAGAAGGAAATGCTATTAACAGCGTATTGAATGTAAAGCATGTCATTGTTGGTGTTGAATCCAATCATGCACGGGATACAATGCAAGAGCTGTTACGCCCATTTTTCCGCTTTAGTTATCAATACTTATTTATGCCGATCTTGGACGCTGAGTTTACCAAACTTAGTATTTCTGGCATGTTGGCGACCCGCATTAGTTATATGAATGACTTAGCTATGGTGGCAGAGAAACTCGGTATTGATATTGCTAATGTGAAGCATGGTATTGCGGCTGATACACGTATTGGTGCGGCTTACTTGTCTGCTGGAGTCGGTTTTGGTGGTGAAAACTTTTCGCATGATATTTTAACACTTTCAAGTACTGTTTCTGAAACTGGGGCGAAAAGTCGACTGTTAGAGCAGGTATGGGCGATTAACGAACAACAAAAAGAAATTTTATTCCGTAAACTGTGGAATTATTATCATTGTAATTTGAATGGTAAAACCGTGGCTATTTGGGGGGCATCCTTCAAAGAAAATACCTCAAGCATACATAACTCGCCAATTCATATTTTATTAGCTGCGTTGTGGGCCCAAGGTGTAACAGTACGTTTGCATGATCCTCAAGCATTAGATGAAATTGCCGCTACATATGGTGACCGTAAGGATTTAGTGCTGTGTACTGATCAATATGAAGCTGCTCGAGGCGCACATGCCTTATGTTTGGTTACGGCATGGAAACAGTACTGGAGTCCTGACTTTAAGCAGTTACAACAATTGATGGAACATCCTTTAATTTTGGATGGGCGTAATATTTATGACCCAGCATATGTAAAGGCTAAGGGCTTTGCTTATGAAGGAGTAGGTCGTTTATGAGTAAATCTATCGAGAAATTTCCTAAAGAGTTGGTTTCACCTTTACTAAAATTACAGTTAATGGGTGAGAAAAATTCAAAGTTACACATAAAAGAATTGTTCGCTTCAGAACCGGATCGCTTTCAAAAATACTCTATAAAATTTGATCCATTAGTTTTTGATTATAGTAAGCATCGTGTTACTAAAGACATTTTGGAACAATTGACTGCTCTTGCGAAAACTAAACAATTAAATCAATGGATAGAGCGTCTTTTTTCACAAGACAAAGTAAATTGTACGGAGCAACGGGCAGCAATGCATTGGGCACTACGCTTGCCAGTTGACTATTCGAAGTTTCCAGAGTTAACGGCTCAAGTCCATAGCCAGTTACAACGTATGTATGCCTTAGTGGAAAAGATTCATGCTGGTCAATATCGCGGTGCAACCGGTGAGGTGATTCAAGATGTTGTGAACATCGGTGTGGGTGGTTCTGATTTAGGGCCACAAATGGTCACGCATGCGTTGTCAGATTTTAAAGTGAAAACGGCTAAACCTTTAAATGTTCACTTTGTATCGACTATGGATGGTAGTCAGTTGTCGGAGTTGCTCCACCAACTTCGTCCAGAAACAACACTATTTATTATTTCTTCAAAATCTTTTGGAACGATTGATACTTTATCAAATGCCCAAACGGTACGACAGTGGCTTGAAAAAACTTTGGGAACACATGCCCGAGTTTTAAAAAGTCATTTTGTTGGAGTATCAACAAAAGCAGATAAAATGACTGAATGGGGGATTGCCCCAGAAAATCAATTACTGCTTTGGGACTGGGTAGGTGGCCGTTACTCATTGTGGTCATGCATTGGTTTACCCATTGCGTTGAGTATCGGGGTTGAAGGTTTTCAGCAACTCTTAGCTGGTGCTCATGCAGTAGATGAACATTTTCAAAATACAAGTTATGAGCAAAATATTCCTGTTTTAATGGGATTATTAGGCGTTTGGAACAATAATTTTTTAAATATTCAAACTCATGCAGTATTACCTTATGATGGTCGATTAAAGTATTTTGCTGCTTATTTGCAGCAACTTGAAATGGAATCTAATGGTAAATCGGTACAACGTGACGGTCAAAAAGTCGAACTCGATACATGCCCAATTGTATGGGGTGAAGTTGGACCAAATGCTCAACATGCCTTCTATCAGTTATTACACCAGGGAACTCAAGCAGTAAGCTGTGACTTTATTGCGCCAGTCCAACGCTATAACGCTGACCATTTTACCTATGTTGAAAATGCAGAGGCTTTAGTCGAGCAGCATCATCTTGCGTTATCGAATTGTCTGGCCCAATCAAGATTATTGGCCTTTGGTAATGAAGCTTTAGACTCAACTGAATTAGAAAAACTGCCGATTTACAAACAATATGAAGGTAATCAACCGAGTTCAACCCTATTATTGAAAGAGTTGAATCCATATAGTTTGGGAATGTTAATTGCTTTATATGAGCATAAAGTTTTTGTGCAGTCTGTAATTTGGAATATTAACCCGTTTGATCAATGGGGCGTCGAAAAAGGCAAACAGATTGCTGATCAACTATTACCTATTTTAAATGGGTTTCAAAATGATCTTTCATCATTAGATGCCTCAACACGTGGATTAATTAAAATATTATTAGGAAAAGTAGATGGCTAAAATCCTAGTTACTGGTGGTGCTGGTTATATTGGTTCACACACCTGTGTAGAGCTTTTAAACGCTGGTCATGAAGTGATTGTTTTTGACAATCTATCAAATAGCTCTGAAGAGTCGTTAACGAGAGTCCAAGATATCACACAAAAGAGTTTAGCTTTTGTTCAGGGTGATATTCGTAATGCAAATGAACTTGATCGCGTGTTTCACGATCATTCAATTGATGCTGTAATTCACTTCGCAGGTTTAAAGGCAGTAGGTGAAAGTCAGGAAAAACCGCTGATTTATTTTGATAATAATATTGCTGGTAGTATTCAACTCGTTAAGTCGATGGAAAAAGCAGGTGTCTATACGCTTGTGTTTAGCTCTTCTGCGACAGTATATGACGAGGCCAATATATCTCCATTAAATGAAGATATGCCAACAGGTATGCCAAGTAATAACTATGGTTATACTAAACTGATAGTTGAGCAATTATTGCAAAAGCTATCAGATTCAAATTCTAAATGGTCGATAGCTTTACTACGTTATTTTAACCCAGTTGGTGCACATAAGAGTGGCCGTATTGGTGAAGACCCACAAGGTATTCCAAATAATTTAATGCCTTATGTGACTCAAGTTGCTGTAGGTCGCCGTGAAAAGCTATCTATTTATGGTAACGACTACAATACTGTAGATGGGACTGGGGTACGTGACTATATCCATGTCGTGGACTTAGCGAATGCACATTTATGTGCCCTAAATAATCGTTTAGAAGCGACAGGTTGCCGTGCATGGAATATTGGCACAGGTAATGGTTCATCAGTTTTGCAAGTTAAAAATACATTTGAGCAAGTTAACGGTGTGCCTGTTGCTTTTGAGTTTGCAGCACGTCGAGCAGGCGATGTGGCAACATCTTTTGCCGATAACGCTCGCGCAGTTGCTGAGCTAGGTTGGCAGCCGCAATATGGTTTAGAAGATATGCTTAAGGATAGTTGGAATTGGCAGAAGCAGAACCCGACAGGTTATAAAAAATAATTTAATTTATAGGGCTTCCTCAGTAGTAATAAAAGATTAACTGGATTAATTTTTTTATTACTACTATTTTTTTAGACCTAGTAAGATTCAAATCTTTTTTAATGAAAGAATGGATTTTAAATTAAATAATTTTTAGGAACCGAGTAATATTTTGGAATAAAAATGATTAAATCAATTCAATATTTAAGAGGCTTGGCGGCACTCGCAGTTGTATTACATCATGCAAGTGGGGCGATCTTGGTGCATTATGCAGTTAATCAGAAAGATTTTTACTCATGGGGGGCTGGAGGCGTAGATTTATTTTTTATTATTTCCGGCTTTATTATGATGTATATCACTTTTGGTAAAGAGGTCAATGTAAGAGATTTCTTATATAAAAGAGTAATAAGAATTTATCCTATTTTCTATGTATATGCTACTATAGCTTTATTAATCTTTCTTATTAGCCCTGAATCTATTAATAGAAGTGCATCGCTTCCAACAAAAATATTACCTTCTTATCTGTTAATTCCATATACTGAATTTGTTAATCTTGTCCAAGTAGCATGGACTTTAGTTTATGAAGTACATTTTTATTTTTTATTTGCTATATCTTTACTATTAATTAATAAATATCGATATATATTTACTGGAATTTTTTTATCAATTTTCTCTATTTCTAGTTTATTAAATTATGAGGCATTTTATTTAAAATATATATCAGATCCTATTATTTTAGAGTTTTTATTAGGGATGATATTATATTTTTTGGTAAATAAAAAAATTACTATAGACTTAATGTTTCTATTATTTGCTTTCTTTGCGGCCTTTTTGATTTTAAGAATTAATGGTGGATTGCCTGAAAGAGTTATTTATTATGGTTTTCCTTCTTTTATTTTAATGTATCTAATTTTGAAATTAGAATATAAGAAATTTTTCTTGAATAAAGATAATATATTTTCTAAAGTCCTTTTGAAATTAGGAGACTCTTCTTATTCTCTTTATCTTTCACATTCATTTGTATTGGGTGCTGGGGTAATTATTTTAAATAAAATACACCTTATAAATAATAATACAGTGCAGGTGATGATTATTTTTCTAAGTATTGGAGCAGTAATTTGGGGCTGGATTTCTTATAAGTTTATAGAAAAACCATTAATAAATTTTTTTATACAAAAAGACTTCTATAAATTATTTTTTAAAAGTAAAAAACAAAATTTAACTCAATAATTTTGGCTTTAAATAGTGAATATTCTAGTATATTCACTATTTAAGTTTTTTAATTATCAAATAAAATTTAGAAATAAAAGAGAAATAATTTTCCATCTCTTGTGTGCAGGAATTATTAAGACTGAATCAACCCAGTCAGCTCATCTACATAATGTTGCATTGGCTGAGCTTGGCGATCTGCACGGCTTTCAATGTTGAGACGTAATAAAGGCTCAGTGTTGGAAGCACGTACATTAAAACGCCATGCGCCAAAGTCGAGGCTTACACCATCGGTACGATCAATTTGTGGATTTTGATCAGCATAGAAATCGAAAATCTTTTGAATAGTGATCTGTGTATCAGCCACTTTAAAGTTGATTTCACCACTGCAAGGAAACTTGGTAATCATATTTTCAACTAGGGTTGAAAGAGATTGTCCTGTTTCAGAGAGTAGGGCAACGGTGAGTAACCACGGAATCATGCCGCTGTCGCAGTAAGCAAAGTCACGGAAATAGTGATGGGCACTCATTTCACCGCCATATACAGCATTGTGTTCACGCATGACATCTTTAATGAATGCATGACCAGATTTTGACTGTACAGCAACACCTTTGTATTCATCTACAATATCAAATGTGTTCCACACTAAACGTGGGTCATGAACAATTTTTTCGCCTGCCTGTTTAATCAAGAAAGCTTGAGCCAATAGACCAACAATATAGTAGCCTTCAATGAACTGCCCCTTTTCATCGAACAAGAAACAACGGT
This sequence comes from Acinetobacter sp. P1(2023), assembly GCF_028367635.1. Classification (NCBI taxonomy): domain Bacteria; kingdom Pseudomonadati; phylum Pseudomonadota; class Gammaproteobacteria; order Moraxellales; family Moraxellaceae; genus Acinetobacter; species Acinetobacter sp. P1(2023). The sequence continues at coordinate 110,849 of NZ_JAQNDD010000008.1, read as the reverse complement.
CAAAATCGCCATCCCATGCAATTCCCATATCGGCTTTATGTTCAAGTACAGCATTTTGAGTACTGTCGCGGTTTTCAATTAAAATTGGGTTGGGAATTCCATTTGGGAACGTACCATCTGCTTCATGGTGAATTTTAATAAATTCAACCGGTACGTTAAGCGCTTTAAATTTTTCTTCAATGGCATCAATCACGTGACCCGCAGCCCCATTACCCGCGTTTACCACCAATTTAAGGGGGCGGATTTTTGCAGGCTCGATATAGGTAATTAAATGATCAACGAACTCGGGCAAAATATTATAACTTTGCGTTTTACCTTTTTGGCTAACTTCTTCAAAATTATTAGTTTCTGCTAAAGCCTGAATTTCTTTTAGACCTGTATCTGCACTAATTGGACGAGCATTTTCTCGAACCAATTTCATACCGTTATAGTCCATTGGGTTATGACTAGCAGTAACTTCAATACCACCTTGTACATCTAAATGGAAAGCGGCGAAGTAAACTTCTTCAGTACCCGTCATGCCTAGGTCAAGCACATTGACACCCGCATCATTTAAACCGCGGATGGTTGCTTGTTTTAAATCCTCACTGCTTAGACGAATATCACAACCTACAACAACAGTCTTTGGTTTATAGATTTGTCCGTAAGCGCGGCCAATTTTATAGGCGATTTCTTCATTCAATTCGGTGCCGAGTTTGCCTCGGATATCATAAGCTTTAAAACACGTTAAAGTAGTCATTATTCAATTCAATACATGTGGTTTGAGTTGTGTGCACATTATACATAGATCATGAAACAGGTATGTTTATAGTTTTTATATTCAAATTTTTCACTTCATTTCTATAGACTCAATCTAAATTTATAAAAAATATTTTTACGACTTTAGTCTAATAATTAAATTTATAAATTAGAAATAGCTTGATTTTACTTAATAGTATTGGTCATACCAATTGTGATAATTATTTAATGGTTGATCTTGCAAATAGCTGTGTTTATGATGCGGTCTGTGGTTTAAGGAATAACATTTGCACTTAAATTTTAATTGGTAATACCAATTGTGTTAAATGTTTAAAGATTTAAGGTACAAAAATTCGCCCCGGCATTTCAAGGAGATGACAATGCTCAATATGTGGCAACAACTTTATGACCCTTTAAATAATATTTGGCTGTCCAGTGCGGTTGCATTAATCCCGATTATTTTCTTCTTTTTGGCATTGGCTGTTTTTCGTTTAAAAGGCAGTATCGCGGGTACAGGCACAGTCATTATTGCATTATTGATTGCGCTCTTTTTCTATCAAATGCCGGGTCAAATGGCCTTTGCGTCAATCATTTACGGTTTCTTCTACGGTCTATGGCCAATTTCATGGATCATTATTGGGGCAGTTTTTCTATACAAAATTTCGGTAAAAACAGGACAATTTGACGTTATTCGTTCAAGCATTTTGTCGATTACCGAAGACCAACGTCTGCAAATGTTATTGGTTGGTTTTGCCTTTGGTACTTTCTTAGAAGGGGCAGCAGGCTTTGGTGCACCTGTGGCAATTACCGCTGCACTACTTGTCGGTTTAGGCTTTAAACCACTTTATGCTGCTGGTTTATGTTTGATTGTAAATACGGCGCCAGTGGCATTCGGTGCAATGGGTATTCCAATTATTGTGGCAGGGCAGGTTTCTGGTGTAGACACCATGGAAATTAGCCAGATGGTGGGTCGTCAGTTGCCGTTTTTAACGCTAATCGTACTGTTCTGGATTATGGCGATTATGGACGGTTGGCGTGGTGTTAAGGAAACTTGGCCTGCGGTAGTTGTCGGTGGTGGTTCGTTTGCGATTGCTCAGTATCTCACTTCTAACTTCATTGGTCCTGAGTTACCAGACATTACCGCAGCAATTGCGTCATTGGTGAGCTTAACTTTACTGTTCCGTGTTTGGAAACCCAAACATATTTTCCGTTTTGAACCTGAAGCAGGTCAAACTTTGACTCAGCAACCTACTACGGTTCAACGTTATAGCATCGGCAAAATTGTGAAGGCATGGTCTCCATTTGCCATCTTAACAGTGATGGTCACCATCTGGAGTGTTAAACCATTTAAAGCTTTATTTGCAAAAGATGGTGCTCTTGAGCACTGGATTTTTAAACTTGAAGTGCCGTATTTACATAAATTGGTCGAAAAAATGCCACCGATTGTGGCAGAGATGAAGCCATACGAAGCGATTTATAAGTTTGACTGGTTCTCTGCAACAGGTACGGCAATTTTTATTGCTGCAATCATCACTGCTATTTTCTTGAAAATGAAAGCAAGTGAGGCAGTAACGACTTTTGGTGAAACAATCAATGAGTTAAAAACACCGATTTACTCGATTGGTATGGTGTTGGCGTTTGCTTTTATTGCGAACTATTCAGGTTTATCTGCAACTTTAGCTTTGGCTCTATCGCATACGGGTCATGCGTTTACTTTCTTCTCGCCATTTTTGGGTTGGCTTGGTGTATTCCTTACAGGTTCAGATACATCTTCAAATGCTTTGTTCTCGGCTCTACAGGCGACTACAGCGCAGCAGATTGGTATTCCAGAAGTATTATTGGTTGCTGCGAATACCAGCGGTGGCGTGACAGGTAAGATGATTTCTCCTCAGTCAATTGCCATTGCTTGTGCAGCGGTAGGGTTAGTTGGAAAAGAGTCTGACTTGTTCCGTTTCACGGTAAAACATAGCATCATATTCACTGTCTTTGTTGGCATCATTATTACGGTTCAGGCTTATCTGGTTCCGTGGATGATTCCATAACTCCAGTGAAGGAAACGTGATGAGAATCTCCGATCAAGTGGTCATGAAATTGCAGGCATTAATTGAAGAGCGGCACATGAAAAAAGGTGACCGTTTGCCTGCCGAGCGCCAGCTTGCAACAAGCTTAGGAGTTTCTCGTCCGTCTTTGCGTGAAGCAATTCAGCAGCTCAATAGTCAAGGTGTCCTCAGTAGCCGTCGTGGCGATGGGACTTATATTCAGCAGTTACCTGAACAGTGGCCCCAGCAACTGATTGTGAACCCAATTAGTAACTTGATTGAAGAAGATCCGCTGTACCGTTTTGATGTGCAAGAGGCGCGATTATTACTTGAAGGTGGCACGGCATGGTATGCCGCATTGCGCTCAACGCCTGAAGATCGCGCCAAAATTCATCATTATTTTGATGAAATTAGTCGCCACCAAAATGCGGGTGACTCAGCACAGGCTGCGGTGGCGGATGCTGAGTTTCACTTGGCGATTGCTGAAGCCTCTCACAATATTGTGCTGATTCAAATGATGCGTAGTTTGTTCGATTTGCTGCAATACAACGTCTTGTTAGGGCGTAAGAAAGTTTATAACGACCCCGTAAATGGTGACTTGCTCAGTGAGCAGCATTTTCAGGTGATGGATGCTATTGATCGTAAAGATCCCGAGGCCGCACGCCAAGCTGTCTGCGGTCATATTGAATTTGTGATTAATCATGTGCGTTCTCTGGATGAAGACGAAGCTCGCCAGAAACGTGCAAATCGTTTAAATAGAGTTGATTCAAAATGATTATTTCTTCTGGCAATGATTATCGTGCTGCGGCACAGCGTCGCTTACCTCCATTCTTATTTCATTACATTGATGGTGGAGCGTATTCGGAATATACCTTAAAGCGTAACGTACAAGATTTGTCAGAAATTGCATTGCGTCAACGTGTGCTCAATGACATGTCAGCGTTAAGTTTAGAGACAAAACTGTTTAACGAAACGTTGTCGATGCCGGTTGCGTTGGCACCAGTTGGTTTAACAGGTATGTATGCGCGTCGTGGTGAAGTGCAGGCCGCGATGGCAGCCGATAAAAAGGGCATTCCATTTACGCTTTCAACGGTTTCTGTTTGTCCGATTGAAGAAGTTGCACCTGCAATTAACCGTCCTATGTGGTTTCAGCTTTATGTATTACGTGACCGTGGTTTTATGCGTAATGCTTTGGAGCGTGCAAAAGCGGCAGGCTGTTCAACATTGGTGTTTACTGTAGATATGCCTGTACCGGGTGCGCGTTACCGTGATGCACACTCGGGTATGAGTGGACCAAATGCAGCGATGCGCCGTTATATGCAGTCCGTGTTCCATCCGCATTGGTCATGGAATGTGGGCTTAATGGGGCGTCCACATGACTTGGGCAATATCTCTAAATATTTGGGTAAACCAACTGGACTTGAAGATTATATTGGCTGGTTAGGCTCAAACTTTGACCCATCGATTTCATGGAAAGACCTTGAGTGGATTCGTGAGTTCTGGGATGGCCCAATGGTAATTAAGGGCATTTTAGACCCTGAAGATGCCAAAGATGCTGTACGTTTTGGTGCTGACGGTATTGTGGTGTCGAATCATGGTGGTCGTCAGTTAGATGGTGTGATGTCGTCTGCTCGTGCATTGCCTGCAATTGCTGATGCAGTAAAAGGTGAGTTGGCGATTTTGGCTGACTCAGGCATTCGTAATGGTTTAGATGTCGTGCGTATGTTGGCACTCGGCGCTGATACGGTTTTACTTGGCCGTGCATTTGTTTATGCCTTGGCAGCAGCAGGTGGGCAAGGGGTATCGAATTTGCTTGATTTAATTGATAAAGAAATGCGTGTTGCGATGACGCTTACGGGTGCTAAGTCGATTTCGGATATTAATGCGGATTGTTTAGTGCAGGCAATGAAGCAAGGTTTTTAAGAAATAATTTTTAAGTGAAGCAGTAAGCACAGCCTCAAAATTTGATGATTTGCTAATGTGTTATGTATAGGCATTTGTCACTTTTGAAAGGTCAAAAGTAACCAAAAACCTTTTGTTGAGCAAACCGCACTTCCTTGTGCGGTTGCTCAACAGGCGGCATCCATGCCGCCCCACGATAGTAAATGTAGGGCTGATTCGAATTAGAGAATGAGCTAATTAAATTATAAATTACAAATAGTAAGCTCCGTCGTGCTGATCTGGTTCTAGCGTGGATTACAGCTAGATCTTATATGGATGACTAAAAGGAAACCATCATGCAAACATTTTCTCCTCAAGCAGTGATTGAACGTTTACAAAACATTGTAGGGCGTTCTCATGTTTTGACCGATGACCAAAGCACGCGTCAGTACCGCCAAGGTCGACGTTTTGGTGAGGGGAAAGTGCTTGCTGTAGTGGTGCCGGGCACATTGTTAGAGCAATGGCAGGTGCTTCAAGCTGCTATTGATGCAGATTGTATCGTCATTATGCAGGCGGCCAATACGGGACTCACAGGTGGTTCAACGCCATATGGCGATGACTATGACCGTCCTGTTTTAGTCATGAGTACGCGTCGTTTAAAGGGTATACAAGTCATTCATGGCGGTAAGCAAGTGATTTGTTTACCGGGTGCGACCTTAGATAATTTAGAGCAAATTTTAAAAGGCTATGACCGTGAGCCGCATTCGGTGATTGGTTCATCTTGTATTGGTGCATCAGTACTTGGCGGTGTCTGTAATAACTCGGGCGGTGCCTTGGTACGCCGTGGCCCTGCATACACTGAACTGGCGTTATATGCTCAGGTGAACGCTGCCGGTCAATTAGAACTGGTGAACCATTTAGGGGTGAATTTAGGCTCGACTCCTGAAGAAATTTTGACGCGTTTAGAAAAACAGCAGTACCAAGCGGTAGATATTTTAGATGATAGCGAAAAGCAGGCATCGGACCATCGCTATGCGCATGATGTGACTCAAGTTGATGCAGATACGCCTGCCCGTTTTAATGCAGATCCGTCACGTTTGTTTGAAGCATCAGGTTCGGCAGGTAAAGTCTGTGTGTTTGCTGTACGCCTTGATACTTATGAAAAAGTAGAAAGTAATGTCTTTTATATTGGTACTGATGATGCCGATGATTTAACAGCGATTCGCCGTTATTTACTGACCTCACTGCCAAGCCTACCGATTGCGGGGGAATATATTCACCGAGATGCTTACTTAATTGGTGAAAAGTACGGTAAAGACACGTTCTTATTTATTGAAAAATTTGGCACAGCCAATGTTCCTAAAGCCTTTGCGATGAAAGACAAAGTCGATGGCTTTTTAGAAAAATTTAAAATTAAAGGCTTAACAGATCATATTTTGCAGGCCATTACGTTCTTTTTACCGAGTCATTTGTCTAAGCGTATGACCGAATATCGGGATCGTTATGAGCACCATTTAGTTTTACGTGTCGAAAATAATTCGAAAGCACAGACTGAGCAGTTTTTAAAAGAATATTTTGCAGTGCATCCGTCAGGCAGCTATTTCGTATGTAGCGAAGAAGAAGGGCGAAAAGCGTTCTTACACCGTTTTGCGATTGCAGGGGCGGCTATTCGTTATCGCGATACGCACCGTAGTGAAGTTGAAGATATTGTCGCGCTTGATATTGCGTTACGTCGTAATGACCGCGAATGGGTAGAGCAACTGCCAGCCGAGATGGAAAAGAAAATTCTCCATAAACTCTATTATGGGCATTTCTTTTGTCATGTTTTCCATCAGGACTATATTCTTAAAAAGGGCCATGATCCTTTAGAAATGGAACATCAAATGTGGAAGTTGCTGGATGCGCGACGTGCTGAATATCCGGCAGAGCATAATGTCGGGCATCTCTACATTGCTAAACCTGCATTGGCCAATTTCTACCAAAAACTCGACCCAACCAATAGCTTTAATGTGGGTATTGGACATACCTCAAAACTGAAATATTGGGGCAAAGCTAAATCTTAACCTCGATAAATAAAAAAAGGCGCCGAAGCGCCTTTTTTAATGGATGATTTATGCTGCTTCTACAGATTTAGCAAGCACTTCTGCCATCGCTTTAGCAACAGTGTAAACATTGTTCATGTTTAAACCTGCTACACAAATACGACCACTACGTACTAAGTAGATTGCATATTCTTCACGCAAGATATCCACTTGCTCAGCAGTTAAACCAGTGTAGCTGAACATACCTTTTTGGTTTACAAGGTAGTTAAAGTCACGGTCTGGTAATGCTTTAGTGAGTTCATCTTTCAAGATGCTACGCATTTTAATAATACGCTCACGCATTTCTTTTACTTCGCCTTGCCATTGTTGGTTAAGTTCAGCGTCATTTAACACTTCATCAACTAACCAAGCACCTGTTGTAGGAGGGCTAGAGTAAATACGGCGTACAGTTGCTTTTAATTGACCAAATGTACACTGAGCAGCTTCTGCATCGTCACATACGAAAGTTAAACCGCCAACGCGCTCACCATATAAAGAGAAGATTTTAGAGAACGAGTTGCTCACAATGAAGTTTAGACCCGCTTGGTCTAAAGCACGGATTGCATACGCATCTTCTTCCATACCGTCACCAAAACCTTGGTAAGCGATGTCTAGGAATGGAATAAGGTTACGGTCTTTTAATACCGCAATTACTTGGTCCCACTGCGCTGGGTTTAAGTCAGCACCCGTTGGGTTGTGGCAGCATGGGTGCAATAACACAATGCTTTGCTCAGGCAAAGTTTTAAGTGTTGAAAGCATACCGTCAAAATCTACACCACGCGTTTCGTTATCGAAATATGGGTAGAAATGAGTTTTGATGCCAGCGCCATTGAAAATCGCAACGTGGTTGTCCCAAGTTGGTTGGCTTACCCAAACGTCTGAATTTGGGAAATAAGTTTTTAAGAAATCCGCGCCAACTTTCAAAGCGCCTGAACCACCAAGTGTTTGGATGGTTACAGCACGGCCAGCTTTAACTGCTGGGCTGTTTGCACCAAATAAAAGTGCTTGAATTGCTTCACGGTAAGGTTTGAAGCCTTCCATTGGCAAATAAAGTTTGGTTTTACCGTTTTTAGGCTCGATACGCTTTTGCGCTTCAATAATGGTCTCTAACTGAGGAACAATACTGTCTTCGTTATAGTAAAGACCAATACTCAAGTTTACTTTTTCAGAACGAGTATCAGCATTGAACTGTTCCATTAAAGAGAGAATTGGATCGCCTGCGTATGGGGGGATATGTTGAAACATCAAAAAAGTCCTTTCATTCAACAATATGCATAGTGCTGGGTTTTTTCTGTCTCGAAAAATACGCCACAACTATGTCGATGCTCAATAATGTATCAATAAAGCTACCGTGAAGCACCTGCTAATTTCACTAATATCGATATTTTCTGGCTGAAAATGATAAAAAGATTTAAAAGAAATTACGGTAAATAGATACTAATTTCTAACTCATGATTTCATTCAAGCAGATTGTCTACAATCTTGCTGTAATACATTGGTTGTAGACTAAAGTTTGAAACAAAAGATTAGAGGCCCAAAAGCAACTGAAAAAGAGCCATAAAACCATAGATAAATTGAAACTAAGTTATTGTCTTATAAATATTAAATTGAAAGTGGTTTAATGTTTTAAATATAAGGTGATATAAGCGGTCAAACGATAAAGATTGACCTGATGCGTTCTATAAAGTGTCAACAATCACCTTGATTTTTTTCATTCACCCCGCTATAAAACTCATAATTGATTAAAAATTGTCGACAATATGCAAGATTTGACCTTCGCACCAGAGCCTCTACAAAGTCAGGGAAGAACACTGACCGAGAATGTATTTAAACAAATACAGACGGCGATTGTTTTGGGTCAAATTCCGGCAGGTAGCAAAATTTCTGAGCCTGAACTGGCACGGACTTATGGCATCAGCCGTGGGCCTCTGCGTGAAGCGATTCATCGCCTTGAAGGACAACGTTTGGTTGAGCGTACTGCACATGTGGGCGCGCGCGTGGTTTCGCTGTCACTGCAACAGTTTAAAGAGCTTTACCAGATTCGTGCTTCTTTAGAAGGTTTGGCCTGCAAACTTGCTGCGCAGCATATTGATAAAAAGCAAATCTTGGCGTTACGTGATGTATTGCGTATGCACGCTGAAGATGAAAACTTTAAAGCAGGTAAAGGATATTACTTGCAAGAAGGGCAGGACGATTTTCACTACTGCATTATCAAAAGTAGTGGCAATAAAACCCTAGAAAAAATGCTATGCGATGAGCTTTATCACCTCATTCGTATGTACCGAATTCAGTTTTCAAACACACCCGATCGACCGAGCAAAGCTTGGGACGAACACATCCGTATTTTAGATGCAATTGCAGAAGGCGATGGTGAACTTGCCGAGCTGCTGATGCATCGACATATCAATGCTTCTTACAAAATTATTGAGCAAACATTGCTACAAGCACAAGGAGAACATAACAATGGCTAAACAATCCGCAGGTCAGCTATTTCGCGATGCAGTAGCCCAAGAAAAGCCATTACAAGTGGTTGGAACCATTAACGCCAATCATGCACTTTTGGCAAAACGTGCAGGTTATAAAGCGATTTACTTATCAGGTGGTGGTGTAGCCGCTGGTTCTTTAGGCTTACCTGATTTGGGAATTAGTAACCTTGATGATGTGTTGACAGACGTACGCCGTATTACCGATGTCTGTGATCTTCCATTATTGGTTGATGCCGACACTGGTTTTGGTGCTTCTGCATTTAACATTGCTCGTACTACAAAAGCACTTATCAAGTTTGGTGCTGCGGCAATGCACATTGAAGACCAAGTGGGCGCAAAACGTTGTGGTCACCGTCCAAACAAAGCCATTGTGACTCAAGAAGAAATGGTTGACCGTATTAAAGCCGCGGTTGATGCACGTGGTGATGACAGCTTCGTGATTATGGCACGTACCGATGCGTTGGCTGTAGATGGTTTACAAGCGGCTATTGACCGTGCAGGTGCCTACATTGAAGCGGGTGCGGACATGCTATTCCCTGAAGCAATTACCGAGCTTGATATGTACAAGCAATTTGCTCAGAAGACTGGTGCCCCAATTTTGGCAAACATCACTGAGTTTGGTTCTACACCACTGTTTACTACTGAAGAGTTAGCATCTGCTGATGTAAGCCTTGCGCTCTATCCGCTTTCTGCTTTCCGTGCCATGAACAAAGCAGCCGAAACTGTGTATGAAACCTTGCGTAAAGAAGGCACACAAAAGAATGTGATTGATATTATGCAAACGCGTAAAGAGTTATATGAACGCATTAACTACTATGCGTTTGAAGACTACTTAGATAACGCATTTGCTAAAAAGAAATAATAAATTAAAAAGTTGATTAATTGGAATCTGATACTCGGAGGCGTCATCTGCAACTGTTTGAGACAGGACTACATTTTTTAAAATTGGTTCTGCGATAGATAGGATATTCGATGGTTGTGGACGAGTTTTGCAGATGACAATGGTTTTGCCTACTTTTCCCGAAAGAAAAGTAGGTCGAACCGAAGGTTAATCCCGAAATAAGAAGTGAAAACGGTGCGACTCCGTCGTGCTTAATAAATAAATTCAGATAGGAAAGGACAATCTTATGAGCTCAAATGAAACAACAACAGGCTTCAAACCAAAAAAATCAGTTGCACTTAGCGGACAAGTTGCAGGCAACACAGCACTATGTACCGTAGGACGTAGCGGTAACGACTTACACTATCGTGGCTATGACATTCTTGACCTTGCAGCAGGTAGCCAATTTGAAGAAGTTGCTCACTTGCTCGTACATGGCAAATTACCAAACAAAGCTGAACTTAAAGCCTATAAAGCAAAATTAAAAGCACTTCGTGGCTTACCAGCCGCACTGAAAACAGCACTTGAGCAATTACCACCGTCTGCACACCCAATGGACGTAATGCGTACAGGTGTTTCAGTTCTTGGTTGTTTAACGCCAGAACACGAAGACCACAATGAAGCTGGCGCAAAAGACATTGCTGATAAATTAATGGCAAGCCTAGGCTCAATGTTGCTTTATTGGTATCACTTCAGCAACAACGGCCGTCGTATTGAAGTTGAAACAGATGACGACTCAATTGCAGCGCATTTCTTACATTTACTTCATGGCGAAAAGCCATCTGAAGAATGGATTCAAGCAATGCATACATCTCTTATTTTATATGCTGAGCATGAGTTCAACGCATCTACATTTACCTCACGTGTGGTTGCAGGTACAGGCTCTGACATGTACTCGGCAATTACAGGCGGTATTGGTGCACTTCGTGGACCTAAACACGGTGGTGCGAACGAAGTTGCATTCGTCATTCAACAACGTTACGACAACGCAGACGAAGCAGAGGCTGACATCCGTAAACGTGTTGAAAATAAAGAAGTTGTGATCGGTTTTGGTCACCCTGTATATACAGTTTCTGACCCACGTAACGAAGTGATCAAGAAAGTTGCGCACGACTTAGCAGAAGCACAAGAGAACACCAAAATGTACCTTATCGCTGAGCGTTTAGAAGCAGTGATGAAAGAAGTGAAAAACATGTTCCCGAACCTCGACTGGTTCAGTGCAGTGAGCTATCACTTAATGGGTGTTCCAACTGCAATGTTCACACCACTGTTTGTGATTGCACGTACAGCAGGCTGGTCAGCGCACGTGATTGAACAACGTCAAGACGGCAAAATTATTCGTCCAAGCGCGAACTACACAGGCCCTGAAAACCTCGAATTTAAACCATTGGCGGAGCGTGGTTAATGAACACAAAATACCGTAAACCGCTGGCAGGTACCCAGCTTGAATATTACGACGTGCGTCAAGCCGTTGAAGATATTCAGCCAGGCGCATACGAAAAACTGCCTTACACCTCAAAAGTACTCGCAGAGCAATTGGTACGCCGTGCCGATGCCGAGAATTTAACTGCCTATTTAACGCAGTTAATTGAACGCCGTCAGGACTTGGACTTTCCTTGGTATCCAGCGCGCGTTGTGTGTCATGACATCCTAGGTCAAACTGCATTGGTTGACCTTGCAGGTTTGCGTGATGCGATTGCTGACAAAGGCGGTGACCCATCTAAAGTTAACCCAGTTGTACCAACACAGCTCATTGTCGACCACTCTTTAGCAGTGGAATACGGTGGTGCTGACCCAGACGCTTTTGCAAAAAACCGTGCTGTTGAAGACCGCCGTAACGAAGACCGTTTCCACTTTATTGAGTGGACCAAAACCGCATTTAAAAATGTTGATGTGATCCCTGCGGGGAACGGCATCATGCACCAGATTAACCTAGAGAAAATGTCTCCGGTGATTCAGGCGCGTGATGGCGTAGCATTCCCAGACACTTGCGTTGGTACAGACTCACACACACCACATACAGACGCTTTGGGCGTAATTTCTGTAGGTGTGGGTGGCTTAGAAGCTGAAAACGTAATGTTAGGCCGTGCATCTTGGATGCGTCTGCCAGACATTATTGGTGTTGAGTTTGTAGGTCAGCGTCAGGCAGGCATTACTGCAACAGATATCGTACTTGCTTTAACCGAATTCTTGCGTAAAGAACGCGTGGTTGGTGCTTACCTTGAGTTCTTTGGTGAAGGTGCTGACAGCATGTCTGTGGGCGACCGTGCAACCATTTCGAACATGACACCAGAATATGGCGCTACGGCTGCCATGTTCTATATCGACCAAAACACGATTGACTACTTACGCCTAACAGGCCGTGAAGATTCTCAAGTGGCATTGGTTGAACAGTACGCAAAAGAAATCGGCCTTTGGGCATCTGATATGACCAAAGCAGAGTACCCACGTGTACTACGTTTTGACCTATCGACAGTCACACGTAACATTGCTGGTCCATCAAACCCACATGCACGTGTTTCAACTGCGGATCTAAAAGAAAAGGGTATTGCGGGTGTTGTTGAAAACCGTTCTGACGGCTTAATGCCAGATGGCGCGATTATTATTGCTGCAATTACTTCATGTACTAACACCTCTAACCCACGTAACACTGTGGCGGCAGGTTTGTTGGCACGTAAGGCAAATGAACTTGGTTTGGTTCGTAAACCTTGGGTGAAATCATCATTTGCACCGGGTTCAAAAGCGGCTGCACTTTACCTTGAAGAAGCAGGCGTTCTAAAAGACTTAGAGCAACTTGGTTTTGGTATTGTGGCTTACGCTTGTACGACGTGTAACGGTATGTCGGGCGCGTTAGATCCAGTCATTCAGCAAGAAATTATTGACCGTGACTTGTACGCAACAGCAGTACTCTCTGGTAACCGTAACTTCGATGGCCGTATCCATCCTTATGCAAAACAAGCGTTCTTGGCATCTCCACCACTAGTTGTGGCGTATGCGATTGCAGGTACGATTCGTTTTGACATCGAAAAAGATGCGCTAGGTCATGACAAAGAAGGTAAACCGATTTACCTCAAAGACATTTGGCCATCTGACGCTGAAATTGATGCATTAGTAAAACAAGCCGTGAAGCCTGAACAGTTCCGTAAAGTCTACATTCCAATGTTTGACTTAGGCGTAACTGAAGAAGCTGAAAGCCCACTTTACGACTGGCGTCCGCAAAGTACTTACATCCGCCGTCCACCCTATTGGGAAGGGGCGTTGGCTGCACCACGTACTTTGGCAAACATGCGTCCGCTTGCAATTTTGGGTGACAACATCACCACCGACCACTTGTCGCCTTCAAATGCGATTTTGATGGACTCGGCTGCGGGTGAATATCTTCACAAAATGGGCGTACCAGAAGAAGACTTCAACTCATACGCAACGCACCGTGGTGACCACTTGACTGCACAACGTGCAACATTTGCCAACCCGAAACTCTATAACGAAATGGTGGTTCGTTCAGACGGTACCATTAAGCAAGGTTCAAAAGCGCGTGTAGAGCCAGAGGGCGAAGTGATGCGTATGTGGGAAGCGATTGAAACCTACATGAACCGTAAACAGCCATTAATTATTATCGCGGGTGCTGACTACGGTCAGGGTTCAAGCCGTGACTGGGCTGCAAAAGGTGTACGCCTTGCAGGTGTTGAAGCGATTGTGGCAGAAGGTTTTGAGCGTATTCACCGTACCAACTTGGTGGGTATGGGCGTGTTACCACTTGAGTTTAAACCGGGCGTAAACCGCAAGACTTTAAAACTAGATGGTACAGAGCTTTATAGCGTGATTGGTAATATTGCGCCGCGCTCGACTTTAACTTTAGTGATTGAACGTGCCACAGCAGATGGTAAAGAAGAGATTGTTGAAGTGCCTGTGACGTGTCGTTTAGATACAGAAGAAGAAGTTTCTGTATATGAAGCGGGTGGAGTATTACAGCGTTTTGCGCAAGACTTTTTAGAAGGCCAAGTGGCTTGATATTTAGTCTATAACTGATTGAAAAATATTCTAAAAGGCCCTACTTTAAAAGTGGGGTTTTTATTTTAGGATAACTATGACGAATTTAGCAATTTTAATTGGTGTGGCTGACTATCAGTATATAAATAAGCTTTTACCATGTAATAGAGATGTTGATTTAATATCTAGCATTTTGGATATTTCAGGAAAATACCAAGATATTTTACTATTAGACCGCAGCCCTATAAGTTCAATAGCTAAAGATCAAATAGCAGAGTTTGTCCGACTCCATCAAGAAGATGATATTAATGAGATTTTTATTTATTACACAGGGCATGGTGCAAGAATTAAAGATGATTTTTTCTATTTATTTGCGGATTTTAATGAGCAACGTTTAGAACAAACCTCACTTAGGAATAGTGAGTTTGATGCAATGCTGAAGTCCTTGAAGCCTAAGCTTACAGTGAAAGTTATTGATGCATGTCAGGCTGGTACGGAGTATATAAAATCGAATCAAGAGTTACAGTTGATCTTTGATAAATCCTCTAAGGAAAGTTTTAATAAAGCATATTTTTTATTTTCCTCTTCAAGTGTTGAAAGTTCTGTTGCCTTACAGGATTTTAGTGTATTTACAAAAAGTTTCGCAAAATCTCTACTGAGCGTTGAGGGTCAAAATATTAGATATAGGGATGTCATGGCGTATATATCTGACGATCCAAATGTCAAAAAACATCAGACTCCATTGTTTATTCAGCAAGCAGATAATACAGAAATTTTTATTAATATTTCAGAAGAAATAATAGAAGTGGTTAGTAACCTGTTAAATCAAAATACGTATCATGATGAGTTGAAAGATAAGGAAGATCAATTAATGGATACATCTACTGATATTGATGAAAATGATTTTTTATCATCATTAGTAAAAAAGGTTAAAAATAGAGGAGAAGATTTTTGTAATGAAGAAGAGGCTCAAGAATCTATTAATCAACTCAAAATAGCTTTTTTGAATTATGAGTGGGCAAAAGACATATCCGAACATCTATTTGATATTGAATTAGAATTCAATGCAACTACTCCTTATTTGGAATCCAAAACAGAAATAGCAGATTGGATTTCTGAATCTGAAGAAGAATATTTTACTAAATTAAACTATACACAAGAGTCATATGAAGTTGATGTCCCTGACACTAATTTATATAGAATGGTAGCGGGTGGATATCGTACAGTTACAAAATATCGAGATGTTTTGAATGGGTATAGATTGACAGCCCCATCTCCATTTCAAACATTGATTATTCAATTTAAACCTAAAGAACAAATATTAAATTGGTACAAGGGTTTCATAACATTAATCTTCTCAAAGTCAAAATTAACTGTTTTTTATAAATTTGAACGAGAAAAAGAAAAAAACTGGAGCGAACGTTTTATAGAGGAACAAAACGAATGGAAAACAGTCGATTGCTCTCTAAAAAAGATAGATGAGATTCATAGTATAGCTTTACAGGTAATGAAAGATATTGAAACTCAAATTATTTCTGATATTCAAAGCCTAATCGATTAATTTAAATAAGAGATATAGGAAAGTTTTTCCTTTTTATCACTATTTTTTGAAATGAAATAATAAGGCATAGACATTCTAATTCTTAAACTCTTAACAAGAGAATAGTTATTGATATAAAAAAAGCCCGACATCCTGTCGGGCTTTTTCGTATTTGGTTGCTAGATATGACTCCTGTCGTATCTCACGCTCCTGGTGCTTGAACCTATTATTGTTGTTTTGTGTTCCGGAACATCCTGTTCCTGTATGAACTCATCATAGGAAAAAAGGGGGGAGTCGCCAATCCGTTAAATCCCTAAATCTATGTAAGATAAATCGTACAAATAACATTTTTTGCATTTATGCCATCATCATCGGGCGAAATGGACAATTGACATTCACTTTAAGTGGGTTATATTCCTGTTTAATATATATACGATTATAGGAATGTAATCATGGTAACAGCTGGCGAAAAACCCGGAACAGGCTTTTATTTCTGTGCTCAATGCGGACATCGAGTGTTTTTAGAAATTAACACCGACCCTTTACCACCTTGCACGAAATGCTACTGCACACAATTTAAACGTTAAGAATGAAATAATATTTGCGTTCGCATTTAACAAAAAGCCCTGTCACCCGATGGGGCTTTTTGTTAATTTAAAAATAAGACTTACATAACAAGACCCGCGATGGGCATTAAAAAAGGAAACCGTTATGGAAACAATATTGGGTTTATGTATTGGTGTGGGCCTGAGCGCTGCCTGCGGTTTTCGGGTGTTTGTGCCGCTATTGGTCATGAGCATTGCAACCATGATGGGATGGTTTGAGCCATCAAAAGGTTTTGAATGGTTGGCTATGCCGTCGGTGTGTTTGGCGTTAGGTGTGGCAACGGTGTGTGAAGTTGCGGCTTACTATATTCCGTGGGTCGATAATGCCTTGGACACAGTCGCAACCCCTGCGGCTATGATCGCGGGTACGTTAGCAACCATGGCGGTTAGCAGTGGAGAAATGTCTCAGTTTGCCAGTTGGGCAGCAGCGATTATTGTCGGTGGTGGTACGGCAGGTGTGGTGCAAATGAGTACCGTTGCTGCACGTGGTGTTTCAACTGCAACTACAGGTGGCTTAGGGAATTTTGTTGTTGCAACAGGTGAATGGATTGGAGCGATCTTACTTTCAGTTTCGGCCATGTTAGTGCCTGCACTAGTTGCAGTAGTGGTGCTGATTGCAGTTATCTGGGTAGTGCGTTGGATCCGCCATAAAAAGCAGGAACAGGCACATAGTCCTCTATAGGTTTAGCCTAAACATCACTTTAAATAGCAATAAAAAAAGCCCAACGTCCTGTTGGGCTTTTTCGTATTTGGGTACTAGATATGACTCCTGTCGTATCTCACGCTCCTGGTGCTTGAACCTATTATTGTTGTTTTATGTTCTGGAACATCCTGTTCCTGTATGAACTCATCATAGGAAAAAAGAAGGATGTCGCCAATCCGCAAAATCCTTAAAAGCTTGTAGGTTAAAGCGTACATTGAGAAATGATTTAACTTTTTAAAATGAATATGAATAATAGCCACCTTGTTACTTTAAGAAAAATTCAAATGCGTATTAGAAAATCTTCAAGACTATTAGTTCTTAATGAAAATCATCAAATTTTGTTATTTCAATTTACTCATACAAATGATGCTTTGGCTGGACAATCATATTGGGCAACTGTTGGTGGTGGGCTTGAAGAAGGGGAAACCTTCGAGCAAGCAGCTTGCCGAGAGCTTTATGAAGAGTTAGGTGTAGTAAGACAAAACATAGGCGCTCATGTTGCAACACGCAATTTTGAAATGATGTTACCGAGTGCGGAAGTCGTGATTTCTGAAGAAAGGCTTTTTATTGTTTCTATTAAAAATGAAGAAGTGAATACAGCAAATTGGTCTGAACATGAAAAGCTTGTGATTAGCAAAAGTCGTTGGTGGACATTTGATGAACTGAGCCAAACAGAAGAGATAGTTTATCCAAATAACATTCCTAATATTCTTGCAGAGAGTCTGCCTGAAATTTTCAAACCCTAAATTTTGTCTAAATCTTCAGATATAAAAAAAGCCCGACATCCTGTCGAGCTTTTTCGTATTTGGTTGCTAGATATGACTCCTGTCGTATCTCACGCTCCTAGTGCATGAACCTATTATTGTTGTTTTATGTTCCGGAACATCCTGTTCCTGTATGAGTTCATATTAGGAAAAAAGAAGGATGTCGCCAATCCGCAAAATCCCTAAAAGTTTGTAGGCTAAAACGTACAAGAATGCTTTTTATTGATCTTATTTAGAATTCGACTTAGGCCTCTGTGCCACAACAGACTTTAATCTTTTGCGCTGATTTAAAGTAATAAACCATTGCAACACAGAGATAAGGGGGCCAAGCCAAACGCTTAACCCAGACTACTTTTGTCACACCGCTGCATGACGCTAAAGAAAGTAGGGGCAAAGTCCTGTGGGAGAACAGGACTTTGCAAACTGACATGTTCTAGCTGCTGCATCAGCTTGGGAGAGTAGGTTTGTTCAAGTCGCTGATAAATACATTCGCAACTGGTTTTGCTGTGCCCACCCGACAGGCAAATTTTTTCAAAATCCTGTTGGGTGTGTAAGTTACAACCCGAAATTCCCAAGCTCGCTAAAACTAAACTTAAAGCCAAAATAGGTTTATAAATTGTCATATTATTCTCATAATGATTTATATCTATGAGTCGAATTAAAATACAATTCGTTTTAAGGTTTTAAATAATTTTTAGGTAATAATTAATCCTCCCATGAATTTAGGAAAATAAAATAATTAAAATTTTAAAATAAAAAATAGATTGTGAATTTAAAAAATCAGGCAATAGAAAACCTAAATTTTAAATAAATAAAATAATTAATCTAAAGAGGGAATAAGTTTTAAAAGTGTCATGGTCAACTCCTTATAATTTATGGAGTCCTACCACCAGATTACCGCGAATTAATTTATGGTGGTAGAACGAAAGGGGGTTGACAGACTGGGATCCATGGAACCAGCACGCACGGGGCGTCCCCCTCCCGTCCTACCGCAAAGAAAGGGGACGCAAGGGTCTAACAAATTATAGTAGAACTATAATCCGCCGTGGATCAACGGTCTGTCAAAACCGACTGGCAATGTGGCCAGCAACGAGATAATAATCGGTGATTTTAATTACGTCAATTTAATATTCAAAATATTTTTGATTTAATAATAAAACTAAATATATTTTTAAAATAATGGAATTAATATTTATATTTAATTAGAAAAAATAAATAATAAAAAGAATTGTGCATGCGGTTTTATTAATAATAGTAATTCATTATCTTATAAATAAAAATATTATGAGTAACTACCTTTATTCTAAACTTTTAAGTATTTCTTTCGCATCTGCATCGCCTGTATTGGCAGCTTGCTGGAACCATTTCTTTGCCATTTCTAAGTTTTTCTGTGTGCCTTCACCATTTAAATACATCTGGGCCAAGTTGTATTGGGCATCGCTTTCATTGTGCTCGGCTGCTTTGGTGTACCACTTCAGCGCTTGCTCATCACTTTGGGTGACGCCGTGACCTTTTTTATATAGCTGAGCTAAATTATATTCTGCAGGTGGGTAGCCTTGCTCGGCAGCACGACTGAACCACTCAAACGCCTTTCCATAGTCTTGCGCAGTTCCTTCACCTCTGTTGTATAACACCCCTAAGTTATATTGCGCTTTCGCATGGTCCTTGGACGCAGCCTTTATAAAATAATCAAAAGCGCGTTTGGCATCTTTTTCGACGCCCGTACCTGTGTAATACATCATCCCTAAACTATATTTTGCCCCCATACTTCCATTTTGGTCGGCCGCAGTTAGCCATTTAAACGCTTGTTCATAGTTTTTAACAACGCCTCGTTCGCCGCTTAAAAGCATCATGCCCAAATGATATTGAGCAACAGCTTGCCCTTGCTCTGCACGATATTGAATATCGGCGACACTCGGTTCCGCAAATGCTAAAGAATGAAATGAGAAAATCACGGTAAATATATAAAAAGCAGACTTTTTTATTTTCATATCTCATCCTGAATTTTATTAATTTGAATGTTTGGGTTTCTTGAATATCTATTTGAATATGAAAGAAAAATATTAAATATACCTTGGTGGATTATAAGACTTTAAAATGATCTAATTTTACCGATTAAATACCTATTTAATAACAAATTAACGTAAAACAGCATATTTAGACTAGTTACATTTTGAAAATGAGTATAGATAGACAGATTAGTCTTTTATTAATTAAAATGCGGCTTAAATATAAGTTTGATTGATAATAAAAATGCAGATGAGTGTGTCGAGTATATTGGAGCGTTTAGGCCTTGTTTCACAAAATCGTGCCGTCCATATCCAATTCTCAAATCAGTCTTTAAACCAGCAAGTTTTCTTACAGCGCATTGAGGGCGAACATACGCTCAACCAAGGTAGCGTTGCTGAGTTACTGTGTCTGTCGACGAACGCGCATATTGCATTAAAACAATTTATTGGCTGTCAGGTTGCCATCGATCAGGTCACGGACACTGGTCAGTTTTTTAGAACCATGGGCATTATTACCGAAGTGAGCCAAGGTCAAAGCGACGGCTCACTCACCATTTATAACTTAACTTTAAAAGATCCAACTGCACTTTGGCATAAACGTCGTAATAGCCGCGTGTTTATGAACAAAAGCGTGCGCGATATTAGCGAAATTCTGTTTAAAGAATGGCAGGGTAAAAGCCCGCTGTTTGCCTCAAGCTTAACGCTCGACACAGCAGGTTTAACGAAAGACTACGATGTGCGTCCATTTGTGATGCAGTCAAACGAAAGCGATTATGACTTTTTAACCCGTTTGTGGCGTAGCGAAGGTATTAACTGGTTAGTCGATGAATCACAGCTTTTTGTCACCGACCCGAATGCGTCCATTCAGCCACAAGTCTTGCGCTTAATTGACGATAACCAACACTATCAAGCGCTTGAACGTCGTAGCCTACGTTATCAACGCAGCAGTGCCACAGAACAGTTCGATACCATTACCCAAGTTAAAGCTGAGCGCCGCTTACAGCCGACGTCTGCTCATGTGCAACGTTGGCAAGCCGATGCCCTACAACAAGAAGAGGGTAGTGGTAGCGTACAAGGCACACAAAAGCACAGTGAACACTATGACAATGCCAGCCTAAACCTTGAAGATGCATGGCATGTCAGCCCCGCGTGGATGCAGGACTTAAACGGTGAAGACCAAGCTACAGCTTCAGGCAATAGCCAGATTGAACAGCTTAACCAGCATATTAATGCTTATCATCACTTGAGTTCGAAACAGTTTACAGTTTCAGGTAATGTCCGCGATGCACAGGTCGGTTACTGGTTCGAGCTGAATGACCACCCTGAACTTGACCAACATGACAGTGCCGACAAAGAGTTCTTAATCTTAAGCAAGCACTACTACAACCAAAATAATTTACCAAAAGAATTACAACAGCAGCTTGAACGCCTGTTACCAAAAGACAAGCTCAAGGCAGCTCAACTCGACAGCCAAAACCCTGAGCAGCGCCACTTTGCTGAGCTGAATGTGGTTCGACGCAACATTAAAGCTGTGCCTGAATATCACCCCCTAGAACACCGACCAGCAGCCTATCCGCAGCGCGCTAGAGTAGTTGGGTTAGAGGGCGAAAGCATTCATGTCGACCAATGGGGACGTATTAAAGTCCGCTTCCTGTTTACTCGAACTGATGACCATAGCCATGATGGTGGAGCAGGCAGTAATGACAATGACACCGATTCCGCTTGGGTCGATGTACTCACCCCGTGGGCAGGTGCAGGTTATGGAGCACGCTTTTTACCACGTGTCGGTGAGATTGTTGTGATCGACTTCTTTGACGGTAACATTGACCGCCCGTTTGTGGTGGGCCGTATTCACGAAGCTGAACGTCACCCAACCCAGTTTGACCAGAAAGGCCAATTACCTGACACTAAAAAACTCAGCGGTATCCGCTCAGAAGAAGTTGATGGTAAGGGCTTTAACCAACTCCGTTTTGATGACACCACAGGCCAAATCAGTGCCCAGCTCCAAAGTAGCCATGCGGCAAGCCAATTAAACCTCGGTAACTTAAGCCATCCAAAAGACAAAGCGGAAAGTGAAGGTCGAGGTGAAGGCTTCGAGCTCAGAACAGACCAGTGGGGCGCAGTAAGAGCAGGCAGTGGCTTACTCCTTAGTACTCATAAACAGGATCAAGCCCAAGGCGTACACCTAGATGCAAATGAGGCTAAACAGCAAATTGAAGGCGGGCTTAGCAATGCCAAAGCACTCAGTGAAGTTGCTAAAAATCAGCAAACTGACCCGTTAGAAAATTTAGAAAACCTAAAATCCTTTATTGAAAAACTTGAGCAGCAAGACAACGCAAAAGCCAAAACCTTTAAAGAAGCAATTATGCTGCTGGCAAGCCCCAATAGCATCGCGCTGAGCAGTAACGAAGACATTCACTTAAGCGCAGATGGGCAGCTTAACCAAACTGCCGGAGACAGCATTAACCTGTCTACCCAAAAGAATTTAATCGCGCATGCCCAAAACAAGATCAGCCTTTTTGCGGCTCAAGAAGGGGCGAGACTCTATGCAGGCAAAGGCAAAGTCGAGATACAAGCGCAAGGAGATGGAGCAGATTTAATTGCCCGTCAAGCTGTTCAGATTATTTCATCAGAAGACAAAATTGAGGCGACAGCAGCCAAAGAAATTGTGCTCACCGCAGGCGGCTCTCAAGTCAAAATTACTGGTTCGGGCATTTTTATGACGACAGGCGGCAAGTTTGAGGTGAAGGCGGGGCAGCATTTATTTATGGGGGGAGGGAGTGCGAATGCTAATGTTCCTGCGTTGCCCGATTTGCGAATTAAAACCGAGCATCGTAATTTCCAAGCTATAGATTCATCTAAGAATGAACCATTAGAGGGAATACCTTATTCAATTTTGAATAAAAGAACGGGAATAAAATCTTATGGTTTTACTAATGAGAAAGGAATGACGAAAACCATAAAATCTGCTGAAAATGATGAATTAGTTGTTAATTGGTTCGAACAGGAAGATTTAGTAAATGGGGAATAATACAACCACAAGTACTACAACAAATACAGCTAATCCACCGACCCAGAAAGTTCCTTTGAAACCAGAAGCTGAGTTACATCTACTAGTAGGGAGTGCTTATGGGGAAGGAGATAGAGAATCACCATATGGCCATACTGCTGTTTATATTAAGTTGAAAGGTAAGGATTATATCTATGATTTTGGTAGATATGGGAAGACGAAACCTGAAAGCTTTGGTATTTTTACTTTAGAAGGAGCTAATAGTCCCCGCGGAGAAGGGATATTAAGGATTTGGAGTAACTTTGACGCTTATATTGCTGATGAAAATAGCCAAGGCGTAGGAACTTCAAAAACGAGGACAACCCATGCTTATGGCTATAAAATCTTTGATAGTCAGGCTATGTTGGTATTAAATTATTATAATAATTTATTGAAAACAGCCACATTAAGACGAAATGAAAAATACTATAAAAGTTATGCTTTATCTCAGGACTATTTTGCTTTAGCCCCTAATTGTACTACTCAAAGTTTAGAAGCAACGAAAAAAGCAATTCCAAGTATGGCGAAATCAGGCCATATGTTTGTAAATGCTGAGAAAGTACTATCCACTACAGTAAAGCTAGCATTTAAAGCAAGTAAATATGAAATGCCAAAATACCTATTTTTACCCGATAATTTAAATGATTATTTAATGAAGTCACCTGATGTAAAAGTAGATATTAAAAATACATATCATCTTAAAAAGTAGGGATATATGAAAAAAAATCTGGTAATAATCATATTAGGAATTTCGTTTTTAATTCAATTAGTTTTAAATTTTTATCTGTGGAGCTCTAGAGAAATGCCTAAGATACATATTTTAGAGAGGCCTCTAAAAATTTCTTCAAATGGTGATAATTATTCAGAATATACAATTCTTCCGGCAGGGACAGTTTTATATGATGATAGTGATTCTTTAAATAGAAGAGTTATGGTTTATTTCAATTTACAAGGTGTAGATTTTAAGTTTGAAGAGCAAGATCCTGAAATATCCAAGCAACCAAGTGAAGTACGTTCTATTAGAAGTACAGAGCTAAGTGATATTTTAAAAACTATTCCTTTAACTAAGAAGGATATCTATTTAATTATTAAACATGATGACAGTATAAATGACTCCGTACGTTCTATTCTCTTTAAAAAATATAAAATTGATCCATCAGAGTATGAAAAATAATTAAAGAATTCCAATACATATACAAATAAATTTAAAAATTAGAAGAAGCATACTTTCTTAAGCTTCTTCTAATTTTACTACTCACTCACTACGACAATTTTACCAATCGTCTTATTTGACTCAATCAACAGATGTGCTTGTTTGATGGTTTTAGCATTAATAGGATGTAGAGATGTAAGTCTTGGTGAAATAATAATATTTTGATCAATCATTTTTGCGATATAACTTAAAATTTCAGACTGTTTTGTCATATCTGGGGTTTGGAAAATGGAACGAGTAAACATAAGTTCCCAATGAAATGACAAACTCTTTTTCATCAATAGATTGAAATCGTGGGGATGAGAAAAGGGAACAATACTGCAAATTTTTCCAAATGGCCGAGTCATATTAGATAGTTGATCAAAATATGAATCTGGTGAATTACAGATCAAGACATAGTCGACCTCAGAGTAACCCAATTGGGCTAATTGAGTAGTGATGTCTTGAGTGTGATCTATAATATGGTCGGCTCCCAATTTTCTACACCAATCACTCGTTTCTTGCCGTGAGGTAGTAGCGATAACAGTTAACTGCGGTACAAGTTTAGCAAGTTGAATTGCCATCGAACCCACGCCGCCGGCACCACCAATCACCAACAAAGATTTTGGTTGGCTTTCATCATCTTCTAAAAGAAGATCTACATGGTTTTTACTAATTTGGACTGATAGCCTTTCAAATAGTGCTTCCCACGCGGTTAACGATACCAATGGTAGAGCAGCGGCATCTTCTATAGAAATACTCTGAGGCACGTGGGCAATTAATCTTGAATCAATTGCATGGTAAGCACAATTCCCCCCAGATCGATTGATATCACCTGCATAATAAACCGTATCTCCAATTTTGAATTTTCCAAAGACTTTAGAACCAATTTCAACGATTGTTCCTGCAACATCCCATCCTAGAACTGTAGTTTGGTTATCTTTCGTTTTTCTACGTCGCGCACGCGTATCGGCAGGGTTAATTGAAATTGCTTGAACTTTAACAATAACATCGTGAGGCAGTGCTTCTGGGTAAGGAATTTGAACATCCATAAATGAATCTGGATGCTCAAGTTCTACTGGCTCGCAAATAGCAACTGCATAATTTATTTTGCTATCCATAATCTTAGGCGATCAGTTTCTCGATATTACTCATCACATCTTGCTTTGTTTTCTCATAATCTGTATTCACTACTGTAGGTGAAATATGAATATTCTCAATATCACTTACACCAATAAACTTTAACCAGTCATTAAGATAAGGTGTTGCGAAGTCAGAACCGAAGTTATTAGAAATACCTTGGTAATACACACCACTAGCAATCACGACATATGCTTTTTTATCATTTAACAATGCTATATAACCTGTAGAGGGATCAAAACCAAACGCCCAGCCTGGCTGAGTTACGACATCAATAAACTGTTTTAAGATGTAAGGAATATTGTTGTTCCAAAGAGGGACGTTAAATACATAGATATCAGCAGATGCAAAACGATCATAAACTTCTTTAATTTTTGTCCATGCTTCTTTTTCTTTAGAGTTTGACTCTTGTCCTGTGAACAATGCCATTTTTGCGCCAACAGCATTTTTATTAAACGCAGGGAGGTCATCTTCAAAAAGATTAAGTTCATCTACAACCAAATCGTGATGCTTAGCCTTAAGTTTAGTAATCACCTGTTCAGCAATAAGCAAAGACTGACTATTCTCACCACGAGTTGATGAGTTGATATGAAGGACTTTCATAGTTTTCTCTATATTAGAAATATTTTAATGTTTGTTATTTAATAAATAATTTGAAATTTATTAAATAGTTCTAGATAAGGAATTATTTTAGGCAGCTTGAATTGCTTCACCACAAAGAGAGACAGTTTCTTGTTTATGTTGGTGTAAGTACCAAAACTGTTCCGCAATCGTTTGTGGATGTACCGTATAAGCTTTATCTTGTGCACCTGGCGTTCCATCAACGAAACCATTCACAATAACTTGGCTCACATATACATCAGAGTCTGCTAGCGTATGAGCAAGTAAATTGGTGGTTTTATATTGAGCGGCTGCAGCAATTGCTAAAGCTGAATATTCTTTGGCAACCAAATCAATTCCTACTGCATTGAACGCGAAAATTCCGTTTGCCGATAAAATACTACCGTGATTCTTTTCTAAATCTGGTAGGCACGCTTGTACCGTAGCAATATAGCTTGAAACACGAATATGGAAGCTTTGGGTGAGGTCTAGCGGATTGGTTTCTAAGATGTTGCCTTCAATGTCATGAAAAGCATTCCAATGAATATTTTTAATCTCTCCGAAGTGGTCTTTAATACGTTTTACGAGATTTGGTATATTTTCAAGAACTGCTAAATCACATGTAAAAGTATAGGCTTCTATACCGTGTGTTTTAAGTTCTAGAATGGCCTTTTCGAGTTTTTCAGCATTTCTTGCCACTAACCCGATTTTATAGCCTTCTTTACCAAACTTATGTGCTACGGCTTTGGATATACCTGTTCCATAGCCAAAAATTATAATATTGTTGTTCATTATAAAGTTCCAAAAAACCAACTATTTGGTTGGAAATATTTTATAATATGTTTTAATAATATATGCAAGTGAAAAATAATTATGTCGTGGGATACTGAAGGAACAAAACAAAAAATCTTGAAAGCTGCAATTAGTGAGTTTGCTTTGCATGGTCCAGATGGCACCACTGTTGATAAAATTGCAAAGATTGCAGGTGTTAACAAAGAGCGTATTTATAATTATTTTGGAGCAAAAAGAGAGTTATTCGACGTTGTTTTAAGTAATGAGTTAATAAAAGTTGCGCAATCTGTACCTCTTAAATCTTTTGAAGAAGAAGATATTACTGAATATGCTGGGCGTGTGTATGACTATCATTGTGCACACCCTGAACTGAGTCGTTTATTGCTTTGGGAAGGGTTGATTTACTCTTCACAAGAAGTGCCAAATGAAAACATCCGCTGCGAAAATTATAATTGTAAAATTGAAGCAATTAAAAAAGAACAAGATGAAGGCAGGGTAACCGATGAAATTGAAGCAAGCTATTTAACTTTCCTGATTTTAGCACTTGCAAATAGTTGGTTTATGTTGCCTCAAGTTGCCAGAATGTTTACCCCGATCGAGGATATTGATAATCCTCATGAAAAGCGCAGGGCAATGATTATTGAATCGGCTAAGCGGTTACTAATGAAATAGTTTTTATAAATAACCTCAATCTACAAATTCTAATTAAATCATCTGATTAATTTTTTAGTTTGACTTCTCTATCTTCCTAGCCTAAATTAACTGGAACGATCGTTCCTGTTAAGTCTAATTATGCGTACAAAAGAATTTGAAACTGATGAAATTGCTGATGCTGCAATGCAGGTTTTTTGGCGTCGTGGTTATGCTGCAACTTCAGTTCAAGACTTGGTTGATGGTACGGGCTTATCTAGAAGTAGTCTTTATAGTACTTTTCAGAGTAAACAAGGGCTTTATCAAAAAGCATTACAACGCTATGAGCTTTTAACCACACTTAATAATGTGGAATTGTTAGGTGGTTCAGGTTCTCCAAAAGCACTTATTAGGCAGTTACTTGTAAATATTGTTGAAGATGAGCTGAACGATTCAGAGCATAAAGGCTGCCTCATCGCAAATGCCTGTTTAGAATTGGCTGGACATGACGAAGATGTCTCCAAATTCGTTATAAGTAATTTACAGAAAATCCAGCATGCTTTAGAGAATTTGTTAATTAAAGCTCAACTATCTGGTGAAATTTCTTCTACGCAAAACCCACGTGCATTAGCGAGTTTCTTTGTAAATAATATTCAAGGTTTACGTGTTTTAGGGAAAGGTAGTCCGCTTGAACAAAGAAAGCAATGTTTAATGGATGTGGTCGAAATTGCTTTAAACGTTTTATAAAACTCATTTAAACCTTAACTATTGTTGAGCTGAATAGTTAAGGTTTTTATTTAACTTAAATTGGAATGACCATTCCAGAATGTGATTTTTAGTTTACACGGAGAACAAATGCCTTCCCATCCTAACGTTATTAAACAAGCTTGTAGCTATACAGAGCAGATTAAGTACGCTGCAAGCGAATTTGAGAGAAAACCTTTATGAATACTAAGTGTGATGAAACATCTCCTCAGTTAACTGATGAATTCACTGCTCAATTACCGATTTGGAAACTGTTGGCTTTTACAGTTGCAGGCTTTCTAACGATCATGACAGAAACTATGCCAGCAGGGCTGTTGCCCCAAATCAGTCAAGGGCTACATATTTCAGAAGCTTACGCAGGTCAGTTAATAGCAGTATATGCCTTAGGTTCGGTTTTAGCCGCAATACCTCTGATTAGTCTTACTCGTAGTTGGAATCGAAGACCCTTGTTACTCAGTGCTATGGCGGGTTTACTTTTATTTAATGCAATTACTGCTTTATCAAATAATTATATTCTGACTTTGATTGCTCGTTTTATTGCAGGGATGGCAGCGGGTGTTATTTGGGGGCTTTTAGCAGGTTATGTAAGACGCATGGTGTCAGCATCGTATCAAGGACGAGCTTTGGCAATTGCTGGGGTTGGGCAGCCAATTGCTTTGGCGATTGGTGTTCCTTTGGGTGCATGGTTAGGAACACTGTTTGAGTGGCGTGGCGTATTTTGGATTATGTCTTTATTGGCATTGATTTTATTTGTCTGGATTCGTTTTAGTATTCCTGATTTTGCGGGACAGTCAGCACAAAAAAGATTGCCCATTTTAAAAGTTCTTTTAATGCCAGGCATTAGAGCTATTTTATTCGTTGTCTTTCTTTGGATATTGGCTCATAACATTCTTTATACCTATATTTCGCCATTTTTGGCCTCGACAGGGCAGGCATACAAAGTTGAGACCATTCTTTTTATGTTCGGCATTTCTTCTATAGTGGGTATTTTGCTTACGGGGATGTTCATCGACCGTTCATTAAGAAAAATAACACTTATCAGCTTATTTATCTTTGCAATCGCAACAGTACTATTAGCGGTTTATAATTATTCAAGTTTTGTCGTACTCACGAGTGTAGTGTTATGGGGAGTCACTTTTGGTGGGGCTCCGACCTTATTACAAACAGCCTTGGCAAATACTGCGGGTCACGAAGCGGATCTGGCACAGTCGATGTTGGTCACGGTATTTAATCTTGCGATCGCATTCGGTGGTATGGTGGGCGGGGGCTTGCTTGAAAGTTTTGGCGCGGCTTCTTTTCCATGGTTTATGCTAGTTTTTGCCCTTATCGCGTTATCTATCGTTTACCTTGCCCATAAACATGGTTTTATTTCTTCATAAAAGATTTTTGCTCTTCATGGCTATGAAAGTAAAGGGTGATTTACTTTTTATAGCCTGATGCACTGCTAATAAAAATAGTTGAAGATTTGGTAAAATAAACCGAAAAATACAAATAAAGTGGAATTTAAATTTAACTAATTATAGGTAAATGGGAATATATTCTTTTAAATTTGCCTAATGGCGTAAAAATTCCCAAAAATAATGAAAATTCGCTTTTCTTAGAAAAACAATCCCGCAGGATGCTGGCTAAACTATATCTCAAGGGTGTGATAGGGATCGAAAAGAGTAGCATGCACCAAAACGTATAACGTTAGTGTGTACTCACCCAAAAGGTCTCGATTCGGCTTAGGACGCTATAGATCAAAAGTTTATAGGCACAAGGTTATAACTTACAAAGTTATGATTGTTGAAGTAAACCATAGATGTTTTCCCTTGACACCCTAAAAAATTCTCCATAATAAAAATGATACTTTATAAGAATATAATTCATATATAAGCCTTATTTTTCTGCGCTACCTCCTGACATTAAAATCTCATCATATGAAGCCTGTGATGTCTGTCTCTCGAAAAATATTACCAGCGGCTTTACAGATTTTAGGCTAGATAACTATTTTTATTTACGATGTGATCAGCCAAAATTGTTTATATAATAATCTTATTATCATAATAACGAGCTGAATAATATGGAGAATAAAAATCAGTGTCGGCAATGCGCCGTTTGTGGAAAAAGCTTTCCCTTAAAAGATCTGGTGTCTGGTGAAGTCATTCGTAATGTGATCAGTGATGAAATTTTAAAAGACTATCCAGATTGGAATTACTTAAGCTTTATTTGTCGGGCCGATCTGGCAGATTATCGAATTAAATATGTTCAGTCGCTATTACGCTCGGAGAAAGGCGAATTATCGAATTTAGAAAACGAAGTGATTGGTAGTATGCAACGCCATGAGTTGATTAGCCGAAATACCGAATCCGACTTTGATCAAAAATGGACGTTTGGGGAAAAATTAGCAGATAAGATCGCAACCTTTGGTGGTAGTTGGGCTTTCCTTATTTGCTTTGCTCTATTTTTAACGGGATGGATTATTTTAAATACAGTCGTGATGGTAGTCCGCCCCGTCGATCCTTATCCCTTTATCTTGCTGAATCTAGTATTGTCATGTTTAGCTGCAATTCAAGCGCCTATTATTATGATGAGTCAAAATCGCCAAGAAGCCAAAGATCGGCTGCGTTCCCAACATGATTATCAAATTAATTTAAAAGCTGAGCTTGAAATTCGCCATTTGCATGAAAAAATGGATCACCTTTTGTCGCATCAGTGGGAAAGGCTTGCGCATATTCAAGAAATTCAGCTTGATCTTTTAGCCGAAATGAATAAAAAACGATAAAGATTTTCCGAGTTTCACGTGGAACATGGGTAGAGCGCTATAGATTATTTTGCGATAGATCTGAAATTTCTTTATGATTTGCCGCCATGCTCCATTGCTGCTTCTACGATCATGCCTTTAAACGACAACTTTGTTTACGCTCCACCACAAGATCCGCTTTCAATTTTATTTGAAGATGACGATTTAATTGTGGTTGATAAACCTGCGGGCCTGTTGTCGGTCATGGGTCGTTTACCTGAACATCATGACAGTGCTTATTTACGGGTGCTGGAAAAGTTCCCTTTGGCGAAGGTCACTCATCGTTTAGATATGGCGACATCAGGCTTGCTTATGTTTGCCAAGCATCGTGATGCAGAAGTTGCGGTAAGTAAAATGTTTCAGGCCAGAACAGTCAAAAAACACTATATTGCTTTGGTACAAGGCCAAGTCGCACAAGAGGGTAGTGTTGAAGTTCCGCTCATTACCGACTGGGAAAATCGCCCAAGACAAATTGTACATTTTGAACTAGGAAAACACGCTAAAACCTTGTTTCAGCCTTTGGTTTATGACGTTCAAACAGATCAAAGTCGAGTATTGCTTGAACCGGTAACAGGGCGTTCGCATCAGCTACGCGTGCACATGATGCATATTGGCCATCCGATTATGGGTGACAAGCTTTATCACCCTGAACCTAAACGTTTTCACTTAAACCGCATGGCATTACATGCTGCATATTTGGCTTTCCAACATCCTTTGAAAGGAACAGATGTGGTGATTGAGTCGCAAGTACCTTTTTAAAATTTATATAATTAAAAAAATTAATTTGATGCAATTGGGAACGGAATATATACCCAAATTGCAATAAAAGTCGGGTATTCTTGATGTCGAATAATATTAATACTGCGACAACAACAAGGATCACTTTATGACTCGTGACTACGAACAATTTCCAGATGACGATAACGGCAACGTACTTTGGCAAATGGCTGAAGATGGGGATGATTTAACCGAGCTGCATGAAATTGAATTTTCTATTGCTTTTCAAGATCAGAAAAATGCAGAGCAATGCGCGCTCTATCTGCTTTATCAAGAACAAAAAGTTTCACTTTTCCAAGATGATTCTGTTGAGCCAAATGAATGGGTGATTACCATCTTTGTCAACATGGAACCTGAGTACTCAGATATTGTTGATTTAGAGCAATGGTTTGCCAGTATCGCTGAGAAATTTCAAGGCGAATATGATGGATGGGGCTGTATGGCTTATGTCTTCGAGGAAGGCGATGACGAAGATGACCTGTTGCAGTAAGGTCTAAAATAAAGAGTAGGAGATAAATATGAACTTATCTCAAAAACAAATTGCAGTACGGTTTTTAGAGCTTGCCGCAGCTGGTGAAGTTGATGAAGCCTATAGCAATTACACTGCGCCGAACTTCATGCATCACAACCCTTATTTTGCAGGTGATGCGACTTCTTTGAAGGAAGGTATGCGTGAAAGTGCAATTGAAACTCCTAACAAAGTCTTTGATGTTCAACATGTCATTGAAGAGGGTGATTTGGTTGCTGTGCATTCAAAACTTGAAATGCAAATGAATGGCTTAACCACCTTGGCCGTGGTTCATATTTGTCGTTTTGAAAAGGGTAAAATTGCTGAGTTTTGGGATATCGGTCAAGTACAGCCCGACCCTCTCATCAATGAAAATGGTATGTTTTAATGAGAAGCCCGAAAAATAATTCGGGCTTTTTTATTTATGTGTGAATTAAAACTTCCACTGTGCCGAAATTGAGGCGTTTAGTGGTTCACCTGGTTGAACCCACAAATCGCTATAGCTTGAAACATAGTAAGTTTTATCAAACAGGTTGTTCACATTGAGCTGATAGCGTAAACGGTCAGATGGGGCATAGTAGCCATTTAAATTGACCAATGTATAACTCGGTAAATTAAAGCCATTATCAAGGTTATGTCCGCTGCGCTCGCCAACATAGGTGAGGTTAGCTCCTACACCTGCTTTTCTCGGACCTTCTTGTAGAAATTCATAATTAGTACTTACGGAGCCTTGGTGTTTTGGAACATTGCTTAGACGTGCACCTTTTGCCAAGTCTTGGTCTTTTTCAATTTGGGCATCGGTATAACTATAGTTAGCATTGACGAACCAGCGGTCATTGATCTGACTATTTAAGTCAAACTCAAGCCCTTTACTACTGACTTCACCTGCTGCGGTTTGAAAGTTACTATCGATTGGGTCTGTCGTTAGCACGTTTTGTTTTTTCATTTTAAACAAAGCGAGACTCAGCACACTTTGGTCATTCACTTTATATTTGGTGCCGACTTCATAGCTTTCGCCTTTTTCAGGGGCAAAAGTCTGACCATTTCGGTTCATACCACTATTCATGGCAAATGAGCGGCCATAGTTTGTATAAAAAGCCCATTGCTCAGAAGCTTTAAAATTTACTCCGAAACGCGGACTATTTTGATGAAGGGTCTGGTTTCTTTCAGTCTGGGTCAGGTGATTCTTAAAATCTTGTTCGACCTGATCAAAACGGTTGCCGAAAAGCACACTCCACTGATCATTGAAAAAGATCTGATCTTGTAGATTAAGTGCAAAGTAACGCTGCTGTTCTTTGGTGTTGGTAAACGGTGCTAAGTTTGGTAAATATTTGCCATATTCAGGTTGGTAAATATCAATTGTGTTTGGTGAGCCTGTGCTGTGGTTGCGACGAAGCTGGTTTTGTTTGTAGTCGAGTTGACCAAGTTCAGTTGAAAGTAAAATTTCATGGCGAGCCCAAGACGTATCAAGCTTGCCAAGTAACTCTGTCTGAGCCAGAACATCTTCACTCGTATAATCACGATAGCGGCGTTGGCGCTCTAAAGTATGACCATCGGCCTGCATACGTCGTGGTTCGGTTGAAAAGCCGATCATTTGAGCGTCTTTATAACTGACCGCACTATTAAGTTTCCAGTCAGGGTTGAATTCATGATTAAGGCGTAACTGGTAAAAGTAGTCTTTTACTTTCATATCGCCGTCATCAGGCTCGCCTGTAAAGGTTTCTGGGTCCATCACAAACTGGTGATTGACTGTGCTGATGCCACGGTCAAAGGTCCCTTTATGCTCTGTAAATTCGCTATCAAAGTCGAGTTGTGTCTGGTCTGAAATTTTCCATGTGAGCTGTGGCGAAAAGAACCAGCGTTCACTGCTGACATGGTCGCGGAAGCTTTGATTATCTTCGTGA
The DNA here is from genome assembly GCF_028367635.1 of Acinetobacter sp. P1(2023). NCBI lineage: Bacteria > Pseudomonadati > Pseudomonadota > Gammaproteobacteria > Moraxellales > Moraxellaceae > Acinetobacter > Acinetobacter sp. P1(2023). Next base: position 76,994 of record NZ_JAQNDD010000008.1, on the reverse strand, counting down.
GCCACTGCTAAACGATAGGCCAGTTCATCGTTTATAGGCGCGGTGTGTTCCAGACTAATCCGATATTGTTCTTGGGTATTGGCGCGTAAGTTAACTTCACTTTTGCTTTCCCACTGTGGTTTTTTACTATTGAGATTGAGCAAACCCCCTGTTTCGCCGCGGCCATATAAAGCTGCCATTGGTCCTTTTAAAAACTCTAAAGATTCAATGTTCACTACATCTTTTGGCGCACTAATCCCTCGGTTGACACTCAAACCGTTTCGAATCATGGCTGCACCTAAATTTGGGTCACCACTAAAGCCTCGGAAAGAGTAGTTATCCCAAAAGCCGCCGCCATAATTATTTTGATGAAAAACTCCACTCACTAAAGTTAACGCGTCATCAATCCGTTGAACGTCTTGTTGTTCCATTATTTGTTTAGAAAGATAAGCACGGTTAAAAGGGACATCTAAAACATCGTGAGTAAATTTAGTCGCCGAGCTATTTTGGCTCACATCTTCTCGGGTGCTTTCAGCCTGAACACGTATGGTCTCAAGTACCGCTGACGTTTCTTCTCCCCAAGTGAGTGTTGATATAAAAGAAAGACCCAACGAAGACAACAATCCTAATTTGTGTCGCATAAATCATCAGCCATAAAAGACAAAAGGAAATAAATGTAATAGTATAACATTACATTACATTATTTTATTGATTACCGCTATGTCTTTAGAAAAAAATATTGAGCGTTTACAGTCGATTGATGCCTTACGTGGTTTGGTTATCATCATTATGTTACTCGACCATGTAAGGGAAACTTTCTATTTACATAAACAAGTTATCGATCCAATGGACGTAACAGTAACGGAGCCGGCTTTATTTGGCAGTCGATTATTGGCCCATATTTGTGCTCCGGTTTTTGTACTTTTAACCGGAATTTCCGCTTTTTTATTTCAATCAAAAAAACAAGATTTACAGCAAACGCGTGCTTTTCTATTAAAACGTGGCTTATTTTTGATTGTGCTAGAACTTACGCTTGTAAATTTTGCGTGGACAGCGACTTTTCCACCTGAAGTCATTTATTTACAGGTGATTTGGGCGATAGGTATTAGCATGGTGGTGTTGGCTTGCTGTGTGAGTCTACCGTTGCCTGTTCTTGCAGGAGCAGCGTTGGTCATTATTTTTGGGCATAACTTATTAGATTCTGTGCACTTCTCACAAGGCATACTACAGAATATATGGTTCGTTTTACATGATCGGGGTTGGATCGAGTTCGCGGGCATTAAGCTTCGCACAAGCTATCCTGTTTTGCCTTGGATTGGTGTGATTTTATTAGGCTACGCTTTAGGTCAGTTCTTTAGTTCAAAATATATTGCAAAGCAAAGAACCCGCGCTTTACTCAGTATCGGTTTGGCAAGTATTGGGTCGTTTGTTTTATTGCGTTTTATCAATATCTATGGCGACCAGCCTTGGCAACATTTTGAGTCATTACAACTAACATTAATGAGCTTTTTTAACCTCACTAAGTATCCACCGTCTTTATTATTTATTTTGCTGAATGTGGGAATTGGCTTGCTTGTGCTCGTTGCTTTTGATCGTATGCAGCAATACTCATTTTTAAAACCATTGGTGGTATTTGGCTCGGTGCCGATGTTCTTCTATTTATTGCATTTATATGTGCTGAAACTGATGTATGTGTTTGCACTCAGTGTGTGGGGAGCTAACTATGGTGGTTATTTGTCGGTCAACCATGTGTGGATGTTGTGGCTAATTACGATTGCGCTGTCTTTTGCACTCTATCCAGCGGTTAAATGGTTCTCGAAATTTAAACATCAGAACAAACATATTTCGATTTTAAAATATTTCTAATTTCCAAAACGTGGGTAAAGCGAGGTTAATAATGCTCGCTTTACTTGCTTACATCTAAATACAGAGTTTCTTTCACTTCTTCCATGACGACATAACTGTGTGAAGATGCCGAAGCGGGAAGTTTTTTTAATAGATCTCCTAATAAACGGCGGTATGCACTCATTTCTTTTAAGCGAGCTTTTACAAGGTAGTCAAATTCGCCTGAAATAAGGTGACATTCGAGAACTTCAGGAATTTCAACTAAGTCTCTGGCCACTTGATCAAATACATCGCCAGATTTGGCAGATAACTTAATTTCTAAAAAGACGAGAAGGTTACGGTCCACGTAAGCTGGGTTTAGACGGGCGTAATAACCCATGATAATACCATCGCGCTCAAGGCGTTTTACACGCTCTGAACAAGGGGTGGTAGACAGGTTAACTCTCGATGCCAATTCACTAATCGCAATTCGTCCTTCGCGCTGCAAAATGTCCAGAATCATGCGATCTATACGATCTAAGGGGCGCATAGATATTTCCTCTTTTTTTAAAATTCTCGCGAGAAAAACATAAATTTACCTAGATTATACCCTGAAAAACAGTGAAATAAACTATTGAAGCAGAAATATACTAGTGAAATAAACTGGTGTGCGTGAGGGAATGGAAATGCGCGTAATTGTTTTAGGTAGCGGCGTTATTGGAGTGGCAAGTGCCTATTATCTAGCTCAACAAGGAGCTGAGGTTACTGTTCTCGATCGCCAGTCAGGTCCTGCTGAAGAGACAAGTTTTGGTAACGCAGGGCAAATTTCGCCTGGGTATTCGACCCCTTGGGCAGCACCAGGAATTCCTTTTAAAGCTGTGAAGTGGATGTTCCAACACCATGCACCGCTTGCCATTAATTTAGATGGCAGCATGTGGCAGTTACAGTGGATGGCGCAAATGCTGAAAAACTGTAATCCACAAAGCTATGCTGTGAACAAAGAACGTATGATGCGCGTGGCTGAATATAGCCGTGATTGTTTACGTGAACTCAGAAAAGATACAGGTATTAACTACGAAAACCGTGCTAAAGGCACGTTACAGTTATTCCGCAAAGAAGCACAAATGGAAGCGGTTCAACGCGACATTAGCGTGCTTGAAGAGTGCGGCGTAAGCTACGAATTATTAAATGGCAACGAACTTGGTCGTGTAGAACCAGCGTTAGCAAATGCGCAAGATAAACTCGTTGGTGGTTTGCATTTACCAAATGACGAGACAGGTGACTGTTATTTATTTACCAATGCTTTAGCTCAAATTGCTAAAGAGTTGGGTGTTAACTTCCAGTTCAACCAAAACGTAGAAAAATTGATTGTTGAAGGCGATCAAATTAAAGGCGTTCAGGTCAATGGTAAGGTCTTAACCGCAGATCGTTATGTTTTAGCGTTTGGTAGCTATTCACGTGATTTCTTGAAACCACTTGATCTACAGTTGCCTGTATATCCTGTGAAAGGTTATTCGTTGACGATTCCAATTGTTGACCCTGCTTTTGCTCCGCAATCTACAGTGCTTGATGAAACCTACAAAATTGCGATTACTCGTTTCGACCAACGTATCCGCGTAGGCGGTATGGCAGAGTTAAGCGGTTTCAATTTAGGTTTAAATGAAGACCGCCGTGCAACCTTGCAAATGGTCACTCAGGACTTGTTCCCGGGCGGCGATATGGCACAGGCATCTTTCTGGACTGGCCTACGTCCAATGACTCCAGACAGTACCCCAATTATTGGTGCGACTCGCTTTAAAAATCTGTTCTTGAATACAGGCCACGGTACTTTAGGTTGGACCATGGCATGTGGTTCAGGAAAATTAATCAGTGACATCGTGTTGAATCATAAGACTGAAATCAGTACCGATGGCCTTTCAATTCAGCGTTATTCACAAGCGCATGCTGCATAACGGACGTTAGGAAAGTAATCATGCCTCGTCCTATTACTGCAGTGATCCACCGTCAGGCCTTACAAAATAACTTGGCGGTGGTACGCAAGGCTATGCCAGACAGTAAGGTCTTTGCCGTTGTAAAAGCCAATGCTTACGGACACGGAATTGAACGTGTTTATGAGGCATTTAAAGCAGCAGATGGCTTTGCCTTACTTGATCTTGATGAAGCAAAACGAATTCGCGCTCTAGGTTGGACAGGTCCGATCTTATTGCTCGAAGGGATTTTCTCTCCTCAAGATTTATTTGATTGTGTGCAATATCAACTCAGTTTCACCATTCATAGTGAAGCGCAAATTGAGTGGGTTGAAAAGCATCCTTATCCTGCTCAATTTGATGTTTGCCTAAAAATGAACAGTGGTATGAACCGTCTCGGTTTTAAACCACAGCACTATGTTCAGGCTTGGGACCGTTTAAATAACTTGGCGAACGTGTCCAAGATTACCCACATGATGCATTTTTCAGATGCAGATGGCGATCGTTTTGGCCAGAAGGGCATCGATTATCAAATCACTGCATTTGAAGAAATTATTAAAGATTTACCGGGTGAAAGGTCGGTAAGTAATAGTGCGGCAATTCTGCGTTATCAAGATCAGCTCAAATCAGACTATGCACGTAGCGGCATCATGCTCTATGGCAGCTCGCCAGACTACCCGACGCATAGTATTGCGGATTGGGGCTTACAACCGACCATGAGCTTACGCAGTGAAATTATTTCTGTTCAACATTTAGAACCGAATGAAAGCGTAGGTTATGGCTCAAACTTTGTCGCAGAGCAGCCCATGACGATTGGCATTGTGGCTTGTGGTTATGCCGATGGTTATCAGCGTATTTCTCCAACAGGAACACCTGTTTTAGTGGACTCTGTTCGCACTCGCACAATTGGCCGTGTCAGCATGGATATGTTGGCAGTCGATTTAACGGGTATTGAGAGTGCCAAAGTTGGCAGTGAAGTCGTGCTTTGGGGCCAATCAAGTACAGGCGTCGTGTTACCTATTGATGATGTCGCAGTTTCTTCCGGTACGGTGGGCTATGAACTGATGTGTGCCGTCACCGCCCGTGTTCAATTTATTAATCAGGTATAAGGAAATCCGAATGTCGAATTCAGATATACAAAAGATCAATACTAACGAAGTCATGAGTGCCGTGACTGTTTTTAACAAAGTGGTTTATCTGTCAGGTCAGGTCCCTAAAAATACCGAGCAAGATGTGGCAGGCCAAACTCGTGAAATTCTTGCAACGATTGATGAACTGTTGGCATTAGCCAATACAGATAAGTCTCGCTTGCTCTCTGCGCAGCTCTATTTAAAAAATCTTTCTGACTTTTCAACTGTAAATGCAATTTGGGTTGACTGGTTAAAAGGGTGTGTTGCTCCATCTCGTGCCACAATTCAGGCCGATCTGGTCAATCCGGACTGGCTCATTGAAATTGCCGTGACGGCAGCACAAAAGTAATTCGTTTTTACTCCAAAAATGATGATGTATCTAACAGAAGGAAGATAGATACGGTTTAACCAGTCATTTTTGGTGAACAGATTCAGTGACCTATGGCATACGGTTCAATTTTCGCCATAGGTTGCTGATCTTAACAAAGGAATTCAAAAAGGAATTTTAATATGACAACGGCTCGTCATTCAGATACAGAAAATTCTCCTGATCATCTGCAACGAAAACTGTCTAACCGTCATTTACAACTGATTGCTATTGGCGGTGCAATTGGAACCGGCCTATTTATGGGTTCGGGCAAAACTATCTCCCTCGCAGGTCCTTCAATTCTTTTAATCTATATGATTATTGGAGGAATGTTCTTTTTCTTAATGCGTGCAATGGGCGAGTTGCTCCTTGCAAATCTGCATTACAAATCTTTTGTTGATATGGCTCATGACCTGATTGGTCCTTGGGCTGGTTATTATTTGGGCTGGACCTATTGGTTAGGCTGGGTGCTGGTCGGTATTGCGGACCTTTCAGCAGTCATTAACTATTTGTCCTTCTGGTTGCCAGATGGGACAAGCTTCTCTCCAATACAGCAGGCCATGATTAGTGCAGGCTGTGTATTGTTTGTGATGGGTCTTAACCTACTGACAGTACGCCTATTTGGTGAAATCGAATTCTGGTTTGCACTCATTAAGATTTTGGCCATTATTGGCCTAATTGGTGTGGGTGGCTATATGATTTTCAGCCATTTTCAAGCTCCACAAGGTGCTGTAGCAAGTTTTAGTAACGTTTGGTCGCATGGCGGTTTATTCCCGAAAGGTACGGAAGGTTTCTTGGCCGGATTCCAGATTGCCGTGTTTGCCTTTGTCGGGGTTGAACTGGTGGGTACTACTGCTGCTGAAACCAAAGATCCCCAAAAGAATCTACCGAAAGCAATTAACGCGATTCCGGTACGTATTATTTTGTTCTATGTGCTAGCACTTTTTATTGTGATGTCAGTAACGCCTTGGGACCATATTCGTGCAGACAAAAGTCCGTTTGTTGAGTTGTTCTTAAATGCGGGTATTCCTGTTTCTGCCATCATCATGAACTTGGTGGTGCTATCTTCAGTCATGTCTTCAATGAACAGTGGCGTGTTTTCAACCAGTCGTATGCTGTTCGGTTTATCAAAAGATGGTCAGGCACCGGGAGCATTTGGACGCTTATCAAAACGTGCAGTACCTTCAAATGGTTTAATCTTCTCATGTATTTTTATTATGGGTGGAGCAGTGCTTCAGTACTTTGTTCCCAACACCATGGAAGCATTTACCTTGGCAAGTTCACTTTGTGTGATTCTATTCATTAGTGTCTGGAGTCTCATCATGGTGTGCTATTTACGCTATCGTAAATTACGTCCTGAATTACATAAAAAGTCTACTTTTAAAATGCCGGGCGGCGTTTGGATGAGTTATGTTGTTTTAGCATTTATGCTTTTCACTTTAGTCATCTTGGCGCTAGAACCCGATACTTTAAAGGCGTTATATGTCAGTCCAGTATGGTTAGTCATTTTAGGTGTTACCTATCATGTGTTGTATAAACCACGGATGAAAAAACTGGGACGTGAACTCGTCAACGATCATTAAGTTTTATTAAAAAGCCAATCAATTATGATTGGCTTTTTTTGTTTTTATTATATTTTTTATCGGAATAATATTGTTTATTTTTGGATCAATAGAGCAATTTGGAGGGTGTTGGAAAAGTACATCTAGCATAATCGCATGCTACACTTCGGCTAATCTGGAAACCCAGATTGGTTAATTAAAATTGCCGTGAAGGCAGTACATAAATAATGTGACTTAAAAAAATCAGGGCAAACGATTTATCAATTAAGGGAAAAATATACTTGAACATCTTGTCCTGAGGTATAGACTCAGCAACCCACGATATATGGTTCGTTTTTCTCCCTATAGGTTGCTGATTTAAATTAAGCAAAATATAAAAAGGACTTCTAATATGACAATGGTTCATCATTCTGATGAGGCAAGCTCCCCTGATCATTTACAACGGAAATTAAGTAATCGCCACTTACAATTGATTGCAATTGGCGGTGCAATTGGAACGGGCCTATTTATGGGCTCGGGCAAAACCATCTCCCTCGCAGGTCCTTCAATTCTCGTTATTTACATGTTAATTGGCGGGATGTTCTTTTTTCTAATGCGTGCATTAGGTGAATTATTACTTGCTAACTTACATTACAAGTCATTTGTTGATATGGCGTATGACTTGATTGGCCCATGGGCTGGTTATTATATCGGCTGGACCTATTGGTTAGGCTGGGTGCTAGTCGGTATTGCGGACCTTTCAGCGGTTATTAACTATTTAAGTTTCTGGCTGCCCGAAGGTGCCAGTTTCTCACCCGTGCAACAGGCCATGATTAGTGCAGGCTGTGTACTATTCGTTTTAGGGCTGAACCTGCTTACAGTAAAGCTATTTGGTGAAGTTGAATTCTGGTTTGCACTGATTAAGATTTTGGCGATTATTGGCTTAATTGGCGTGGGTGGCTACATGATTCTCACTCATTTCCAAGCCCCTCATGGTGACGTTGTGAGTATCAGTAATGTATGGTCACATGGCGGCATATTTCCAAAAGGTGTAAGCGGATTTTTGGCTGGTTTTCAGATCGCCGTGTTTGCCTTTATTGGCGTTGAACTGATTGGTACAACAGCGGCTGAAACGAAAGATCCACAAACCAACTTACCGAAAGCAATTAACGCGATTCCACTACGTATTATCCTGTTCTATGTGTTGGCACTTTTTGTCGTAATGTCAGTAACACCTTGGAATCACATCCGTGCAGATAAAAGTCCGTTTGTTGAATTGTTCTTAAATGCAGGTATTCCGATTTCAGCCATCATCATGAACTTGGTGGTGCTATCTTCAGTTATGTCTTCAATGAATAGCGGTGTGTTTTCAACCAGTCGTATGCTATTTGGTTTGTCAAAAGATGGTCAAGCGCCGAGCGCATTGGGACGTTTATCAAAGCGTGCAGTGCCATCGAACGGTTTAATCTTCTCATGTATTTTCATTATGGGTGGGGCAGTGCTTCAGTATTTTGTTCCAAATACGATGGAAGCATTTACTCTGGCAAGTTCACTTTGTGTGATTCTATTCATTAGTGTGTGGATTTTAATCATGGCGTGTTATTTACGTTATCGTAAAACTCGTCCTGAACTTCATGCCGCATCCACCTTTAAAATGCCGGGTGGTGTGCTGATGGCTTATGTCGTTATTGCATTCTTCTTGTTTACTTTGGTGATTTTGGCACTCGAGCCAGATACATTAAAAGCAGTATATGTGAGTCCACTATGGTTAGTAGTTTTAAGTGTAACTTATTTTGTGTTCTATAAGCCACGTATAAGAAAATTAGGTCAAGAAACTTTTGATTAATGTTTCATAGTTTCAAAAAAGCCAATCATCAGTGATTGGCTTTTTTATTTGATATTTAATCAACTAACAAATGTTGATATTTATCGGCTTGTTTGCGTAAATAATCCCAAACTAACTTAATGCGCGGTTCATGTTGTAAATCAACAAAGGTCAGCATCCAGAAAGTATGGGTAAAGCGAACTTGCTGTTCTAATACTTCTTCGAGTTCAGGCTTATCATCTGCTAGAAACTTGGGCAAAATCGCAAGCCCCGCACCAGCGCTCACGGCAATTTGTTGAGCCAAAATACTGCTGCTACGGAAGTTGGCATTCAGTTTTAAAGGTAGCCGTTCTAGACAGTACAGTTCAGGGCTATATACCAGATCATCAATATAATTCACAAAACGGTGTTGGGTTAAATCTTCTAAACCACGAATGGGTGGGTTTTGCGCCAGATAGTTTTGGCTGCCATAAATTTTTAAGCAGTAGTCTGATAACCGTGTAATGATGTAAGGGCCAGACGTAGGACGATCAATCGACACCACAATGTCTGCTTCACGGTGTGAGAGCTTAATCATTTTCGGCACAGGAATCAGGTCGATGGTGAGCAGTGGATATTGAATAGAGAACTCAGCCAGTAAGCGGGCCAAAAACGCAGTACCAAAACCTTCAGGTGTGCCAATTCGCACACGGCCTTGCAAAGGTTGATGTGGTTTTTCAATTTGTAAGAAAGCTTGTTCCATTTGCTCAACTCGAGGAACAAGTGCCATCCCTTCGAGTGTCAACTCATAACCCGTCGCTTCACGTTTAAACAATGTTGTACCCAAAGCAAGTTCTAGTGCCTGAATCCGTCTAGCCACTGTACTGTGCTCGACACCAATAATCCGCGCAGCATTGGTTAGGGTTTTAGTCCGCGCTAAAACCAGAAAAAAATGTAGATGATCCCAATCCACTTTCATTTTTGTTGTCATCCTTGTGCATATTTGCACAACAATCGTGCATGAATTTCCGTTGGTGGTCAAAGTTTTCTTTGCTAGTCTCAATTGAAACTGGAATAAAGAAAATACGATCAAAAAGTATTTTCTAATAATTGAACACAATAAAAATATGGCCTACGGAGAGGTTATGAACACAATCCAAAAAATCGAATTGGAAACCGCTAAATTACTCATTAACGGAAATTTTATCGAGTCTGAAACACAGGAATGGCAAGACATTATTAACCCTGCAACTCAGGAAGTGATTGGTCGTGTACCATTTGCAACGGTTAAAGAAGTTGATGCTGCTATTCAATCTGCACAAGATGCTTTTGCTTCTTGGCGTCAGACCCCAATTCAGGCACGCATGCGCATCATGCTCAAGCTACAAGACTTGATTCGTGCCAACATGAAAGAAATTGCGCAAGTACTGACTGCTGAACAGGGCAAAACCTTGGCAGATGCTGAGGGTGATATTCAACGTGGTTTAGAAGTCGTTGAACATGCTTGTTCGATCGGCACCTTACAAATGGGAGAATATGTTGAGGGTGTCGCGCGTGGTGTAGACACGTATACCTTGCAACAACCTTTGGGTGTATGTGCGGGTATTACTCCGTTTAATTTCCCGGCCATGATTCCGCTTTGGATGTTCCCAATGGCAATCGTATGCGGCAATACCTTCGTTTTAAAACCATCAGAACAAGATCCGTTATCAACCATGATGCTGGTTGAACTTGCGATTCAAGCAGGTATTCCAGCAGGTGTGCTCAACGTTGTGCACGGCGGTAAAGAAGTGGTTGATCGCTTGTGTACTCATAAAGATATTAAAGCAATTTCATTTGTAGGTTCAACTGCGGTTGGCACACATGTTTATAACCTTGCAGGACAACATGGTAAACGCGTGCAGTCGATGATGGGTGCAAAAAACCATGTTGTGGTCATGCCTGATGCCAATAAAGAACAAACCTTAAATGCTTTGGTGGGTGCAGCGTTTGGTGCGGCTGGGCAACGTTGTATGGCGTTGTCTGTTGCAGTTATGGTTGGCGACAGCAAACAGTGGATTCAAGAGTTAGTTGAAAAAGCGAAAACTTTAAAAGTAAACGCAGGCCATGAGCCAAATACTGACATTGGGCCAGTGATTTCAAAACGTGCTAAAGCGCGTGTGCTTGACTTGATTAATAGTGGTGTAGAGCAAGGTGCAGAACTGCTGCTCGATGGTCGTGATGTTCAAGTACAAGGCTATGAGTCTGGTAACTTTATCGGCGCGACGATTTTTAGTGGTGTAAATACCGACATGCGTATTTATAAAGAAGAAATCTTCGGTCCTGTTCTTTCTATTATTTGTGTAGACACACTCGATGAAGCTATCGCTCTTATCAATGCCAACCCATTTGGTAACGGTGTAGGTCTATTTACCCAAAGCGGTGCCATTGCGCGTACTTTCCAAAACCTGATTGATATTGGTCAAGTCGGTATCAACATTCCAATTCCTGTGCCAGTACCTTTCTTTAGTTTTACCGGTTCAAGAGGCTCTAAACTGGGTGATTTGGGACCATACGGCAAACAAGCTGTGCAGTTCTATACTCAGACCAAAACGATTACCAGTCGCTGGTTTGAAGATAGCAATGAAGTTGGCAGTGTAAACACAACTATTAGTTTACGTTAAGGGGATCACGGATGAATATCGCCTTTATCGGTCTAGGAAATATGGGCGGCAGAATGGCCCAAAACCTACTCAAAGCCGGAATCAAAGTTTATGGTTATGACCTCAGTGAAGTCGCGATTCAGCACTTTGCCGAGGCAGGTGGTGTAGTATGTGACAGCCCGCAGGCAGCAGCAAAACAAGCTGATGTGGTCATTACTATGTTGCCTGCAGCCAAGCATGTTAAAGAAGTTTACTTGGGTGAAAATGGTGTATTGGAAGTGCTAAAAGCAGGTAGCTTATGCATTGATAGCAGTACCATTGACCCGCAGACTATTAAAGACATTGCTGCTGTTGCGCAAAGCAAAAATATTAAAATCTGTGATGCACCAGTTTCAGGTGGAACCATTGGTGCCCAAGCAGGAACTCTAACCTTCATGGTAGGTGCCGATGATCAAACCTTTAACGAAGTAAAACCTGTGCTTAGCCACATGGGCAAAAATATTGTTCATTGTGGTGATGTCGGTGCAGGTCAAATTGCCAAAATCTGCAATAACCTGATTTTAGGTATTTCAATGGCTGCTGTTGCCGAAGGTATGGCGCTGGGCGTGAAGTTAGGTATCGACCCACAAGCATTAGCAGGCGTCATTAACACCTCAAGCGGTCGTTGCTGGAGCTCTGATGTGTGTAACCCATGGCCGCATATTAATGAAAATGCGCCAGCATCTCGAGGTTATCAAGATGGCTTTGCCACTCAGCTGATGCTGAAAGATTTGGGTCTTGCGGTAGAAGCGGCAGGGCAAGTGAAACAACCTGTGGTGTTGGGCGGTATGGTACAACAGCTGTATCAGCAAATGTGCATGCGCGGTAATGCCAATCTTGATTTTTCGAGCATTATTCAGCAATACCTGCCACAAGAGGCATAACGACAAAGCCAAAGGATGGCTTTAAACACATTAAACTCTGTCGTGAATAACAACAAATCCGGACTGAGGGAAAAGATATGATGGATTATCAAAATGCTGCACAGGCTTTCGATTTGGAAAGTACTGCAAAACAGATGTTATCAGGTTCACTTAATGCCTTAAATGCTTGCTATGAATGCTGTGATCGACACGCAGATAGCGACAAAATTGCGCTGTATTGGCAAGGAAAAGACGGCCGAAAAGAGCAATATACCTTCCGTGAACTAAAAGAGTGGTCGAGTCAGTTTGCAAACTTCTTAAAATCACAAGGTGTGAAAGCAGGCGACCGTATTTCAGGGCTATTACCAAGAACACCTGAACTGATCGTGACTATTTTTGCGGCTTGGCGAATTGGTGCAGTTTATCAACCACTCTTTACTGCGTTTGGTCCAAAGGCGATTGAGCACCGGATTCAGCTTGCACAAAGTAAGCTGGTGGTGACCGACATGGGCAACCGTAGCAAGCTTGATGAAATTGAAAATTGCCCTGCAATTGTGACAGTTGCCGATGTACAAGGTACTCCGCTCAAAGCAGGTGATTTTAATTTCTGGAATGAAGTGAAGCAGCAGTCCGATCAATGTGATCTGGTCATGCGTAGCATCCAAGATCCATTTTTACTCATGTTTACGTCTGGTACTACAGGTCCTGCTAAACCATTGGAAGTGCCTTTAAAAGCACTGATTGCCTTTGGGCGATATATGCAAGATGCCATTGGGTTAACCGAAGATGACTCTTTCTGGAATATTGCCGATCCGGGTTGGGCATATGGTCTGTACTATGCGATTACTGGACCGTTATTCTTGGGTCACGCTACCTTGTTCTATGAAGGTGGTTTCAGCACAGATAGTTTATGCCAAATTGTGAAAGATTATAAAATTAACAACTTGGCAGGTGCGCCTACGGCTTATCGCATGATGATGGCAGCTGACCCAGCACAAATGGCGCCGTTAAAAGGTCAGTTCCGTGTGGTGAGTAGTGCAGGCGAACCACTCAACCCAGAAGTAATTCGCTGGTTTAAACAAGTGCTTGATGCTCCGATTTATGACCACTATGGGCAAACTGAAGTGGGCATGGTGGTGTGTAATCATCATGGTTTAAAACATGAAATTCATGCCGGTTCAGCAGGTTTCCCAAGCCCGGGCTACCGTGTTGCGATTGTCAATGAACAAGGTGAAGAGCTTCCAGCCGACACACCAGGAATTTTAGCAGTCGATATTAGCCAGTCTCCAATGATGTGGTTTGGCGGCTATAAAGAAAGCCGTAAATCACCTTTTGTTGGTCATTACTATTTAACTGGTGACACTGCCGAGCTTCATGCTGATGGCAGCATGAGCTTTGTAGGGCGCAGTGATGATGTAATCACCACATCGGGTTACCGCATTGGTCCGTTCGATGTAGAGAGTGCTTTACTCGAACATGAAGCGGTGGTTGAAGCAGCAGTGATTGGTGTACCTGACCCAGACCGTACCGAAATCGTTAAGGCATTCGTGATTTTAGCCGCAGATGCGCAACCTTCAGAGGCACTTGCTGAACAACTTAGCCAATTTGTAAAAAAACGACTTTCTGCACATGCTTACCCACGTTTAGTTGAATTTGTGAGTGAATTACCTAAAACTCCAAGTGGCAAAATTCAGCGCTTTTTACTGCGCAATCAAGAAATTGCTAAACAACAAGCTAAAGCAGGGTAAAGGAAATAACAATGCAATTTACCGAAGAACAATTACTCATTCGTGATATGGCGAAAAGTTTCGCTCAAGAACAAATCAAACCCAATGCCAGTGATTGGGACCGAGACGGAACATTCCCGAAAGACACATTGGCTCAAATGGGTCAACTCGGTTTTATGGGAATGCTTGTTTCAGAGCAATGGGGTGGTTCAGATACAGGTAACTTGGCGTATGTACTGGCGCTTGAAGAAGTTGCCGCAGCCGATGGCGCAACCTCGACCATCATGAGTGTACATAACTCGGTTGGTTGTGTGCCTATTTTGAAGTTTGGTACCGATGAGCAAAAAGAGCGTTTTTTAAAACCTTTAGCACAAGGTGAAATGATCGGCGCTTTTGCTTTAACCGAACCGCATACGGGTTCAGATGCGGCAGCACTTAAAACTCGCGCGGTGAAAGATGGTGACGATTACATTTTAAATGGTGCCAAGCAATTTATTACCTCAGGTAATAATGCAGGTGTCATTATTGTATTTGCGGTAACCGACCCAAGTGCAGGCAAAAAGGGCATTAGCGCATTTTTAGTCCCACGTGAAACGCCGGGTTATGAAGTAATTCGTGTTGAAGAAAAACTCGGTCTGCATGCTTCAGATACGTGTCAGATTGCTCTGACCGATGTGCGCATTCATAAAAGCCTCATGCTTGGCAAAGAAGGTGAGGGCTTGAAAATTGCTCTTGCCAATTTAGAAGGTGGACGTATTGGTATTGCTGCACAAGCAGTCGGTTTAGCACGTGCGGCGCTCGAAGAAGCAACCCGTTATGCCAAAGAGCGTATTACTTTTGGAAAGCCAATTTTTGAGCATCAAACCATCGCATTTCGCCTTGCCAGTATGGCAACTGAAATTGAAGCAGCAAGACAACTGGTTCACTACGCTGCGCGTTTAAAAGAAGCAGGACAACCGTGTTTGAATGAAGCTTCAATGGCCAAGCTATTTGCTTCAGAAATGACTGAGCGGGTGTGCTCGAGCGCGCTACAAGTGTTTGGTGGCTATGGCTACCTGAGAGACTTCCCAATTGAGCGTATCTATCGTGATGCACGTATTTGTCAAATTTACGAAGGCACCAGTGATATTCAACGTTTAGTGATTGCACGTAGTCTATAAAACTAGAACAAGGAATAAATAATGCAGTGGCAAAGTATTTTATTAGAAAAGCGTAATGGGGTTGGACTGATTACACTAAATCGCCCTCAAGCGCTTAATGCTTTAAATAGTGAATTAATTAGTGAAATTAATCAGGCATTAGATCAGCTCGAAAAAGACCGCGAAATTGGTTGTATGGTATTGGCAGGTTCTGAAAAGGCCTTTGCCGCAGGGGCCGACATTAAAGAAATGGCTGATTTGGTATTCCCTGATATTTATTTTGATGACTTTTTCCATCTTGCAGACCGTATTGCACAGCGCCGTAAACCTTTAATTGCAGCTGTCAGTGGCTATGCGTTAGGTGGCGGCTGTGAATTGGCACTCATGTGTGACTTTATCTATTGTGCTGACAACGCCAAGTTTGGTTTGCCTGAAGTGACTTTAGGCGTAATTCCAGGTATTGGTGGCACACAGCGCTTAACCCATGCGATTGGTAAAGCTAAAGCAATGGAAATGTGTTTTACCGCTCGTCAAATGGGCGCTGTAGAAGCAGAGCAAAGTGGTTTGGTTGCACATGTGTTTAGCAAAGAAGAATTACTTGAACAAACCTTGCAAGCTGCAGAGAAAATTGCAGCACGATCTTTAACTGCAAACATGATGCTCAAAGAAACGATTAACCGAGCTTTTGAGGTGAATCTCACTGAAGGCCTACGTTTTGAAAGACGTATGTTCCATTCAATTTTTGCAACATCTGACCAAAAAGAAGGAATGCAGGCTTTCGTTGAAAAACGAAAGGCGAATTTTAAAAATCAATAAGAGATCAATAAAATGAATACAGAAAATCACTTAATGATTGAGCAACGAGGTAAGCTCGGCGTAATTACCTTAGACCGTGTGACTCATCTCAATGCATTGTCGCTAGATATGATTGAAGGCATTGGTGCCCAATTGGAACTTTGGCGAAATGATGCTGCTGTTCAGGCTATCTTAATCAAATCGAATAGCCCGAAAGCCTTTTGTGCAGGTGGAGATATTCGCTATCTCTATGACAGTTATAAAAATGGCACGGCCGATTACAAAGGTTACTTTAGTGCTGAATATAAAATGCTCAATACAATGCGTGAATATACAAAACCGATCATCGTTGTACTTGATGGCTATGTATTAGGTGGTGGTTTTGGCTTGGCTCAGGCTTGTCACATTGTGGTGAGCAGCGAAAAGTCCAGATTTGCCATGCCTGAAACAGCGATTGGTTTTTTTCCAGACGTGGGCGCAACGCATTTCCTGTCTCGCCTTGATGATATTGGCGTTTATATGGCAATTACGGGAGAGCAGATCAGCAGTAGTGATGCACTCTACCTCGACCTAATTGACTACCATGTACCAAGCGAGCAGTTACAAGCTTTGCAAAATGCTCTCGTTGAAGCGCCAAGTTTAAGCAAAGAGGGAATTGAACACATCATTACCCGATTTATTACTCGCCCAGCTGAAAGTGAGCTCAAACAGTTGGCAGAAGGCATTCGTAAACATTTCGGATATCATCATTTAGATGAAATCGAGCAAAGTCTTGAAAATGAACAAGATGAAAGCTTAAAAACTTGGGCAAACAAGATGCTCAGTATTTTGCAGCAACGCTCATTTATTGCCAGACAAACCAGTTTAAAACTACAACATTTAGGCCGTGGACTCTCTTTACCACAATGTATGCAGCTTGAACGTGATTTACAAGACATCTGGTTTGAGCATGGAGACTTTATTGAAGGTGTTCGTGCACTCATTGTCGATAAAGATAAACAACCACAGTGGCAAGAACGTAATCCGGAGCTAGAGCAAATTTTAGAAAAATTGAGCTAAACCGTATTACAAAAACATAAAAAGCTTAAGGAGATAAAGCGTGACCTGAAAATGCTTATGGTCAGGACTGGTCATAAGCATAAAAAAGACAAAACAAGAAAATCTAAAAAAGGAAATTACGATGCAAACAGTACATGGAAACGGTTCACTTACTAAAAAGTCATCACATCGATTAGCAGGCATCTCTAGCATGGTCGGCACAACCATTGAGTGGTATGACTTTTTTATTTACGGTGCGGCAGCGGCACTGATTTTTAACAAATTATTTTTCCCAAATCTGGATGCCCTTACGGGTGTGCTTGCTGCATTTGCAACCTATGCAGTGGGGTTTATTGGGCGACCTTTAGGAGGGCTAGTCTTTGGTCATTTTGGTGACAAGATTGGCCGTAAATCGATGTTGCTGCTGACCCTAATGCTCATGGGGATCCCAACGGTACTGATTGGCTTATTACCAACTTACGAGTCAATTGGTTACTGGGCTGCAATTTGTTTAGTTGTCTTGCGATTTATTCAAGGGATGGCAATGGGCGGTGAATGGGGCGGTGCTGTGCTTATGGCTGTTGAACATGCACCCGAAGGTGGTAAAGGATTCTGGGGTAGTTTGCCTCAAGCCAGTACCGGCGGCGGTTTAATGCTGGCCTCAATCGCATTAGGACTGGTATCGTTATTACCTGAACAAGCTTTATTTAGTTGGGGTTGGCGTCTACCATTTCTTGCCAGCATTATTTTACTAGCAGTAGGTTGGTACATTCGAGTGAAAGTGCCTGAGTCACCAGATTTTGAAAAAGTAAAACAGCAGTCCGAAGAAGTCAAAGTTCCTGCCTTACAAGTTTTTAAAAACCATCCAAAGCAACTCATCACCATTATTTTGGCTCGCGCTGCCGAGAATGCATGGTTCTATATTGCCTCAACATTTACCTTGGCTTATACCACTGCACAGCTTGGAATCCCACGCCAAGATATTTTGTTTGCTACCATTTGCGGTGCAGTAGTCATTCTATTTATGACACCGTTATGTGGACATTTGTCAGATAAAGTTGGCCAACGCAATATGTTTATGTTTGGGCTGTGCATATTGGCACTTTACTGCTATCCATTTTTCACCATGCTCAACACAAAAGACCCTGTGTTAGTCTGGACAGCAATTGTTTTAGCAATTGGCGTGGTCTTTCCCATTATGTACGCACCACAAGCTCAGCTTTTTGCCCGTCAATTTCCTGCGGAAATTCGTTATAGTGGAATTTCAATTTCGGTACAGTTGGCTGGCGTATTAGGTGGCGGTTTAGCACCAATGATTGCGACTAAATTATTGAGTGTTGGGCAAGGCAATCCATATTTAATTATGCTTTATATTGGAAGTATGGCTATCGTTGCAATTATATCGACTTCATTTATGCCACGTGATTGGCAGACTAAAACTGATGAGGCTTACCATAAGAAATCAGAATTAAATTTGAAAACCAAAATTACTGAGCAGTCTTAATATTCAGTTTGAATCTTCAAATAAAGAAAAGCCCTAATCTTTTGACTAGGGCTTTTGAAATTTAGCGAATGAAACGAGATTCGGGTTAAGACCTTCATCTTTGCAATGTCACCAATATTCTTTAACCAACTACACTTCAATCAAGCATGCAAACATAGTATAACCATCGATAACCATTGGCGGTCCTGCACGATGGGCGCGAAAACCCGCGGCACGTAATAACCGCTCTACCCCAAGAGGTGAGGTCGTAATGAGTTGTTTTGCACCTTGTTCTCTCGCGAAGTTGATCGCTTCTTGCAGAATAGCAATAGAGACAGGGGATGACACTGCTTGATTAGCAGAGGTCGGTGGATTCGAGAAATCTACGGCTGAAAACCTTGATAATTCCCAAATTTCTGGTGAGCAAGGAATAGGCATTCCATTCATTAATTGAGGAAATATTTCACCCAGTAAATAGGGCTGAGTCGTGGGTAGTAGTCTGGCACAGCCAATAATATTGGATTCTCTATCTTGAGCGACGACGTAAGCTGTATCGATTTTATCAAATTGATCTAGTTCTTCATTATTTGGACAGTTCAATTCCCAACCCAAATGTTCAACAAATACCTTGTAGCGGTAACTTTTAAATTTGGTATATAGGACTTCTGAAAAATTGTTTTGGAATCCAGCAATAACATTCATTACAAGTGCTTCCACTTATTTTTCAGGCGACTTTACTCGACAGCTGAAAAGGTGGTAACTGTAAGAATTTACAGGTTTCTAAGAGAAATTTGGACTTAATTTAGTCTTTGTTTGGGTTGTATTGATTTGAGCATAAATGAACTGTTCCCAAAACAAAGAATCTATTTTTTTTTCGATTAATGTTTCAGTAACATCAAATCCAATATCTCTACCAGATAAATCAACAATCATGATATTGCTTCGAGGTAGCCCAATTCGTTTTAAGCTAGCAATTCCATTGTTCTCAATAAATTCCCAGTCCCATCCTGTACTTAAAGCTGGGCTCCGTGATGTTGCCCATTCAGTAAATCCACAATATAGAATTTGGGAGTCTTCAATTTGTGTAGTTTCAACAATAGATATGAGGTGTTGGAGGGGGTAATTCATAAGTTGGATTTCATTCATCCGAATAAAACCATCTGTTGAGATTGAAAAATCAGAGGGGATTGTGACCATGCTACCTATTCAAGTGACTTGAATTACAGTTCTATAGATAAATAACATAAATTATTGCCAACAAAATACTGTTAAGTTTTACAGGTTAGCCGTAATCCGGTGGTACATAACGTTAAGCTGTTCTTTAGAAAGTACTTCGGGCAGGGAGTTTTACTTACGCAGAAATTGACCCCTCTATAGCTCCAATATGAGAGTTGCTTGTTTCAAGATTATCAACAGTTTAAGTTTTTTATATGTATTGTAGATAATATCTATCCTATTATTAAATAATATGTTCAAAATTTTTATAATTATTATGAATTTCATCAAATAATAAATAAAAAACTTATACTGCTAGTATCACTAGTAGAAGTTATTATTTAGTTAAATTAATAGAAATATATAAACAAGAAGAAATAATAGGCTCCTTTTAAAAATAAAAAATACTCATTTTTGGAATAAAATGCATCCTGTAAATTTGAGGCTTTCAAGCATAATTCGCATATGCAATATAACAACCTTAAAAAGCTTTCTGAAACCAGTTTATCCGGAAAATTTACCACCCCCTCAGGCTCAAAATGTTGTTAATTGGATTATGAATTCACTATATGCAACTAAATAAAAATGATTTATGCATGAGGTTTAATGAGAGTAAATGGAAAATTGGCAAGAAGATCTACTATCAGCATCTCTGATGGTAAAAAATGAATATCAGCTATTTGAGGTAGTCAAATCTACAGCTTCAAAGCTTGGATTTGATTATTGTGCTTATGGTATGCAGTCGCCATTATCTATTGCTGAACCAAAAACGATTATGTTGAATAATTATCCCGAAGCATGGCAGAAGCGTTATGTTAAACAGCAATATGTCAGGGTAGATCCAACCGTACAGCATTGTATGCTATCACTTCAACCTCTTGTCTGGTCGAGCCAATCTGCGAACACACAATCTCAAAAAGATTTTTGGGAGGAGGCGCGTTCTTATGGTTTAAATGTCGGTTGGGCACAGTCAAGCCGTGACTTTATTGGTACAAGGGGTATGCTAACACTCGCAAGATCCACTGACCAATTATCAGAAAAAGAGCAGAAAGCTCAATATACCAATATGTTTTGGCTATCTCAGACAGTACATTCCAGTATTGCTAAAATTGTGAATGAAACAGAATTTGCTCAGTTTAATCTTTATTTAACGAATCGGGAAAAAGAGGTTCTACGTTGGACTGCGGAAGGAAAAACGTCAGCAGAGATTGCTCAGATTCTCGGGGTAACTGAAAGAACAGTAAATTTTCATCTCTGTAATTCAATGCAGAAGTTAAATGTGAATAATAAAATTTCAGCAGCGATTAGAGCTGTAATGTTAGGGATTTTATAAAGTTAGATATATAAAATAGATGAATATAATAGTTGATTTTAATAAGATAAATTATTATTGGATGTTTATTTAAAATAGAATTGATTAAAATATTTTAATTAAAATTAAATTTATATAGAAAATCTTATTTATAAAAGTTTTTATTTTAAAAATTGATTTTATAAAGTAATTTAATAATATTTTCACTTAATGATAAAATAATAAATAAATTTTAAAATTTAGTGTTCGCGTTTTATCGATTCTCAGAAGATAGAATTTATTAATTTATAGGGTTGTATATCAGTCAAGGTACTATACGTAGCTTCAAGCTATTCAAGTATAAATTAAAGCAGATTTCTTTAGTAGCTTTATCCTTATAAATAAAGGCTGTGAGGAGGCCTTACCTGAATCATTTATTGCCCTTAAGAAAAGCAAATAAACAGTACATTAGATTGTGAATACAAGATCTCCAATCAAGAGACTCACAAAATAAGAATACGAACAGGCTATATAGTTGGCATGCTAAGAAACTCTATTAAACATTAACGAAATAAGGGCAAAAATTGGGTTAGAGGTTTAATTTAATTGCCCGACTTCACAATATTGAACTGAATAAAAATAATTTATGAAAGATAACCAATTTCTTAATTCTTAATAAAAACAGGACAACCTGTAAAACCTTACAGGTGTAATAAAAAACACTCGCACATAAAATATAATGTGAATTTATATTTTAAACAAAAAGTATATTCATTTTTTATTAAAAGCCCCAGCTAGAAGTGTCATGTCTGAATTAGCGAGTTTAAAGGGTGAATTATAATTAATCGGAGTAAGTTATGGCTGTAATGGGTACGGATAATATCATTGCAACTTTGGAATCCCACGCAAATTCAAATGGAACTAGGGTTGCTTTCGAGTATTTAGGGCGCCAATCTGGTGGGATTCAATCTCTGACGTATGCAGAGCTGAACGAGCAAGTTCAACGTCAGGCCCAAATCTTAATGAATCTTGTAGATAGCGGTGATCGCGCCGTGTTGCTGTTTGAGCCTGGATTGGACTTTATCGTATCGTTCTTTGCCTGTTTAAAAGCTAAAATTATCGCAGTACCTGTCAGCTTGCCTTTTAACCGCAACGGTTTTTCTAATATTTTGAATATTATGAATGACTGTGAGCCAAAGATAGTACTCACAACCAAAAAGATTCTTGAGCTATCGGGTCTTATCACATTAAAAGCCCAAAACGAAAGTTTAATATTGCATGCTGTTGATGCCCAATTGCAGCGTGATTTAGTGGAAAAGGATTTTCCACATATTGCTGAAGACGATATCTGCTTCCTTCAATACACTTCAGGGTCAACTGGTTGGCCTAAAGGGGTAATCGTCACCCATAAAAACATCATGGCAAATGAAGTCATGATTGCTGAAGCTTTTGGTACACAAGCCGATGATATCGGACTTACATGGCTACCTGTTTATCATGACATGGGATTGATCGGCTCAGTTTTGCAGACTGTGTATGTAGGTCTGACCTGCTATGTAATGTCACCGCTGGATTTTATTCGTAAACCTCTTAAGTGGCTGCAATTCATTAGTGAAAAAGGTGTCACGATTAGTGGCGGACCAAACTTTGCCTATGAATTGTGTCTGCATCGCATTTCGGATGAGGACGCAGCAGCGCTTGATCTGAGCCGTGTGCGTGTGATGTTTAACGGTGCCGAGCCAATCAAAGCTCATGTTATGCAAAGCTTCATGGAGAAGTTCAATACTCAGTCGAAATTGAGAATGGATACTTTCTTGCCGTGCTATGGCTTGGCAGAAGTTACGCTCTTAGTCAGTGGTGTGACTGGTCCGCTTAATGCTATTTCAATTGATCGTGAAAAGTTGAATGCCAATTTGGTGCAGACCAGTCAAGATCAGACAGCCGTGCAAATAGTAAGCTGTGGCAAGATTTCCGCACACATTGATTGCCGTATTGTTAATCCACATACCCGCAAAGAGGTAGGAGCTAATGAAGTCGGTGAAATCTGGCTAGCAGGTGAGAGTGTAACTGCGGGTTACTGGCAGAAGCCGGAGGTCAATCAGGAAACCTTTGCTGCAACCATCCTCGATAAGGCAGATAAGCCTAGTCAAGTGCACTACTTGAGAACTGGTGATATGGGCTTTGTTAAAAACGGAGACCTGTATGTGACTGGTCGCCTTAAGGATGTGATCATCATCCGTGGAAAAAACTATTACCCACAAGATATCGAGTGTTCTGTTGAAACAGCACATCCTGCTGTCCGTAAAGGCTGTGTGGCAGCAGTGAATTTCGGTAATTCTGATGGTGTCACGGTTGTGCTTGAGATCAAAAAGAAGTCGATAGATAAGACACTTAATTTTGAAAGCATCAGAACTCAGGTTAAAGAACAAGTCGCGGCTGATATTGGTTTACCTGTAGAAGGTGTTTATTTGCTGCATCAAGGTCGGATCAACAAGACCACTAGCGGAAAAATTAGAAGAAGAAAAATTAAAGAGCAGATCGAGCGCGGTCAGCTGATCTGTTTAACCCATCCAAACCGTAGAACGGTGATGGCTCGAAACTATGTCAAAAATGGCTTAGAAATCATCCGTGATCGTGAGCAGCGGGGGCAACTGATTCGTTATAGCTCCAATCTACTCAACTCAATGATCAAGGAACGAGAAGTGCGCGCGCTCATTTTTAATCGATTGAAAAGTGCTTTGTTTTAATCCTTACCCTTTAATCATTTGAGCAAAAACTCATGTCACTTACATCTAATTTGCGGCAGTTTCAATCTGCTGCTCGTCTGGAGCAAATTTTAGGCTCCGTACATGATACTAACAACGATTTTTCTTGGTCCGCTGCCATTGAGCGCGATGAGAAGGAACAATACCCTCAGCGTGCTGTTGATTTTCTGAATGCCGTGGGCATGAACCGTTTTTATGTACCTTCAGAGCTTGGAGGTCGCATGGAAATTGGTGAAGAGTTGCTATATCTGCATCGTGTGCTGGCACGACGTGATCTAACCATCAACTCGACCTATAGCACGAATGCTTGGTCTGTGATCGTATGGATCGGCGGTAATGCGAACCAATGCCAAAACATTGCTAGTCGAATTTTGAGTGGTGCTGCACCAGCGCTGGCTTATAGTGAGAAAGCGCACGGAGCTGACCTGCTATCTAGTGAAGTAACTGCACAAGCTACTGAAAGCAAGTACGTCTTGAATGGCGAAAAATGGTCAATCAATCGCGCTACTCTAGGTGACTCTTTAAGTCTGATTGCTAAAACGTCGGATGACCGTGGACCACGTAGCCTGAGTGCATTCTGGCTTGATAAACGTCATATGGTTTCTAAGGGAACTTATAGTCTGAACCGTCTGCCAACAGTGGGTATGCGTGGGTTAGATATCAGTGGTATCGGCTTTAACAATGCTGAAATTCACAAAGATGCTCTGATCGGTGAAGAAGGTCAGGGCTTAGAGCTTGGACTCAAGACGCTACAGGTGACGCGTGCATATTGCAGCAGTTTCTCTTTGGGTGCGGGCGATACGATGCTGCGCATCGCGACTGAGTTTGCTATTGAGCGTGAGTTATATAACAAAAAAGTAATAAGCATTCCGCTGGTGCGTGAGCAACTGGCTACAGCCTATGCCTATCTATTGGCGGCTGAGGTGTTGTCACTCGTTGGTGCGCGTGGGTTACATGTTTGTATCAATCAGTTCAGCACATGGTCACCGATCATTAAGGTACTGGTGCCTGAGTATGTAGAGTCACTCGCTAAGATCACTTCCTCAGTGCTTGGATCGCGTTTTTTCTTAAGAAATGCATATGCTGATGGGATGTACCAGAAAGCTTTCAGAGATCATCTGATTGTTAGTGTGTTTGACGGCAGTAGCACCGTCTGTCTAGACAGCCTGAGTTTTCAGCTCAAGTCTGCCAATAAAGGCCGTAGCAAAAAAGTAAACCATCTCGACCAAGCCGAAGCTAAAGCACGCTATCACCAGTTATATGACTTACAGGTGAAGACGGATGCTATTGATTTTCGTGAGCTTGAGATTTTCAACCGCGATGGTGACTTGGTGATGGAGTCACTGGGAACGATCATTGAGATGCTCAACGATGCGGACCTTACAGAGGGAATGACTGCTGAGATTCTGTCCCCGTTACGTGAACGTGCTGATCAACTTCTTATCGAGCAGCGCACGCTAGATCAAAAAATTCAGGATTATTTCTCAAATTCAGAAGCGGCTAAAGAGTTTGAAACATTACGTTTCAGCTTGGCCCGCGATTACGCCGAGTTATTTGCTCGCATTGCTGTGCTGGGTTTTTGGACCTTTAACCGTCATGGTTTAAGACCTGCTTTGCAAGATGGTGCGTGGCTGATCATTTTCCTAAATGCTGCTGAAGGGCAGACATCCCCTCCAATGACATCACTACGTGAAAGCACATTGGCAGATCTGCTAGACCGAATTTCAACCAACCATATGTTATCTGTCATCGATTTTGCACTGGCACCAGGTGATGCCAAACCGGTTAAAGAGGAAATTACCCCATGAATAAAGATAAAGCTTACTGGAGCGCAATCATTCGTACGCTAGTAGCCAAAGAAATGCGCGTAGAGCCTGAGACGATTAATCCAGATCAAAAATTTACCAGTTACGGTCTTGATTCGATCGTTGCTTTGTCTGTGTCTGGGGATTTAGAAGATCTGACAAAACTAGAGCTTGAACCGACATTACTATGGGATTACCCGACAATTAATGCGTTGGCTGAATATCTTGTTTCTGAGTTGCAACAGGGAGTTGCTTCGTGAATAACCTTGTACGACTAGAACCAGAAGTTCTGTCACGTCATGCGATTTCTGCAGAACAGCTCGGCATCTGGTATATCCAGCGCCTTGAGCCAACTTGCAGTGCCTACAATATGGTGGTGGCCTTTGATGTGAAGGTCAACCAACCATTAGGCAATAAGCCCATGGAGATTCTAGAAGCGGTAATGCATGATTATCCGCTGCTACGTGTAAGTATGCCTGCCAATGATCAGGGTATTGAGCAACTGATTTGGGATCGAATCTATCCTAATATCGTCTTCTCTGATGCTCGCCATGTCGATGCATCTGATTTGACACGATTGGTCGAGCAGGATACTAAACAGCCGTTTGACCTAACTCAGCCACCGCTGTGGCGTATTCATTGTTATGAACGTGGTGAAAATCACTATGTGATTGCAGTCGTGATTCATCATGCCCTCATGGATTTCTGGTCGATTGGTCTCTTGCTGCGCGATGTCGGCAAACGTTTTGGACTAGTTACAGAGTCGGATACAGTGAATGGAATCGAGTTCGCACAGTATGCCGATAAGCAGCAGAGTACTGCGATTGACGATGCTGATGAGAGTCTACTGTTCTGGAAAAATGCGTTACAACATGCACCACACGTACATAGTATTCCGCTTGATTATCCTCGTCCGGCTGTGCAGCAACACAAAGGTAGCTCACTGGTATTCCGTGTGCCTGAATCAGTGTCGTCTGGACTTGTGAACTTAGCGAAAGATTATGAGATCACGCTGTTTGGACTTGTACTATCGGGTTTCTATATCCTGCTACAGAAGCTATCAAATGAAAATAATCTAGTCATTGCCACACCTGTAGCTGGTCGACTTGAACGCTCTTTGCGTAATGCATTGGGGCAGTTCGTCAACACGATAGCTATTCATATGGACATTGATGCTGACCAGACATTACGCCAATTTACACAGCAGGTGCAGGAACAATTAAGGCAGAGCCTCAAGCATCAAAAAGTTGCCTTTTCCAGAGTAGTTGAAGCTGTTTCACCAAAGCGTGATGGCAGTATTAACCCATTAGCTCAGGTGGGAATGTTCTGGGAACGTCTAGGTGGCATGGATGAGTTTAAAGAACTACTCCTGCCAATCCAGACCTCAGCGACTTTGGTCGGCCAAGACCTGACCTTAGGAAGTTTTCCAGTTCGCCAGCAAGAAGGTCAATTAGATCTTACGCTGGAAATGGGTGGTGAATATCAAGGCGAACTGGTTGGTGTACTGAAATATAACTACGAGTTATTTTCTGCACAGTCTGCCGAGAATATGGTGCAACTGCTGCAATCTGTACTATCAGAGATGGTGGCTCATCCTGAACGTAAGATCGTGGAGTTAGATATTGCGCCTGATTATGTGGATGGCATCCAGTTTGAGACCCTTCGTGGAAAGGCGACTGATTATCCTCAACATGATCTACTGGCAATGATTCTAAAGCAGATTGATGAGCGTGGTGACAATCATGCTTTGACTTCGAAGGATCATGCGGTTAGCTATCGTGAGTTAGGTCAACATATCGCTGGTATTGCTGAATATTTGCGTGAGCATGGCGTTACCCGTGGTGATCGTGTAGGTCTGATGTTAGATCGTACAGCTTTATTGCCAGCAGCAATCTTCGGGATTTGGGCGGCAGGAGCAGCTTATGTCCCGCTAGATCCTAATTTCCCAAGTGAACGTCTACATAACATCATCGAAGATGCTGAACCTAAAGTCATCTTAACTCAAACCGAGTTGATGGATGCTCTTAACGTTTCTGTGCCGCGTTTAGATATCAATCAAGCTGGCGTTGTGCCACTGGAGCAAGTTCGCGAGACGCTGGCTTTTGGTGAAACCGCTTATGTGATGTACACCTCAGGCTCGACAGGTAAGCCTAAAGGCGTGCGCATTGGGCATCTTTCAATCATCAATTTCTTGCTATCTATGAATGATAGATTGCAAGTAACGACTGAGACTCAGTTGTTAGCAATCACCACTTATGCATTTGATATCTCGATTCTTGAGTTGCTCATTCCGCTGATGTATGGCGGTGTAGTACATGTTTGCCCACGTGAGGTATCACAAGACGGCAATCAATTGGTGGATTATCTAAATACTAAGTCTATCAATGTTTTGCAGGCAACACCGGCCTCTTGGAAGATGCTCTTAGACAGTGAGTGGAGCGGCAATGCAGGGTTGACTGCACTTTGTGGAGGCGAAGCGCTAGATACTATTCTTGCAGAAAAACTGCTGAGTAAAGTCGGCTGTCTCTGGAATGTTTATGGTCCAACTGAAACTACAGTGTGGTCTAGTGCAGCTCGTATCACCGATGCAAAGTGTATTGATTTAGGCGAACCACTGGCGAATACCCAGCTTTATGTCCTTGATGAACAGCAACGTTTAGTCCCACCGGGCGTCATGGGAGAGCTTTGGATTGGCGGTGATGGTCTAGCAGTTGATTACTGGCATCGACCTGAACTGACAGATGCACAATTTAGAACTTTGCCATCTCTACCAAATGCTGGTCGACTCTATCGTACAGGAGATAAAGTCTGTCTGCGTACGGATGGAAGTTTGACTCATCATGGACGTCTAGATTTCCAAGTCAAGATTCGTGGATTCCGTATTGAGCTAGGCGAAATCGAGAATGTTATCAAACAGATCGACGGTATCACTGATGCAGTTGTACTGGTTAAGAGTGCAGCTAGCAACGATCAGAAACTGGTGGCTTATTTAATTGGACATGAGATTGACATTGCTAGTTTGAAAAAGACGATGCAAATCCATCTACCAGCTTACATGGTACCAAATACATTTATGACGTTGGATGAATTTCCAATGACGGCCAACAATAAGTTGGATCGTAAAGCGTTTCCTGAGCCTGTGTTTGAACAAAGCAACGATTATGTTGCACCACGTGATCCGATTGAAATTGAACTCTGTACTACTTTTGAGCAGATTTTATCGGTTAAACGGGTTGGTATACATGATGACTTCTTTGACTTGGGCGGACATTCGTTACTTGCTGTGAAGCTTGTTAATCACCTTAAAAAAGCATTTGGCACCGAACTATCAGTTGCTTTGCTGGCCCAATACTCCACTGTGGAGAGTTTGGGTGAGATCATTCGTGAAAATAGAGAAATTAAGCCTTCCATCGTAATTGAACTACGCCGTGGAACTTACGAGCAACCACTGTGGTTGTTCCATCCAATTGGTGGTAGCACCTTCTGTTATATGGAACTTTCGCGCCATCTCAATCCAAAACGTACCTTGCGTGCTATTCAATCTCCTGGACTGATTGAGGCAGATGCTGCAGAAGTGGCAATCGAAGATATGGCAACGCTCTATATTGCTGAAATGCAAAAGATGCAGCCTGAGGGACCTTATTTCCTCGGTGGATGGTGCTTTGGTGGTGCGATCGCATACGAGATCAGTCATCAGTTGCGTCAAATGGGGCAGCAGGTCACAGGTATTGTCATGATCGATACTCGTGCTCCAATTCCAGAGAATGTGCCTGAAGATGCCGATGATGCGATGCTTTTGTCTTGGTTTGCCCGTGATCTGGCTGCGCCTTATGGCAAGAAGTTGACGATCCCAGCGCAATATTTGCGTGAATTGAGTCCAGATCACATGTTTGATCATGTGCTTAAAGAAGCCAAAGCCATTAATGTCTTGCCTCTAGATGCAGACCCATCAGATTTTCGACTTTACTTTGATACCTATTTGGCGAATGGCATCGCACTCCAGACTTATTTCCCAGAGCCTGAAGAGTTTCCGATTCTTTTTGTGAAGGCCAAAGATGAACCAGAAGATTTTGGGGAAAGCCTAGGTTGGGATCAATTGGTCAAAGACACCTTTAAACAGGTGGATCTGCCTGGTGATCATTCATCAATTATGTACGCTGAGAATGTCGTGGCTGTTGCCCAGACAATTGATCAGATGTATCCAATTCCCGCATAAGAAATACAAGAAGGTAGAACCACTATGGTGACCATAGAACATGCTTTCCTCATACCGGCCGAGATTGACAAGGTGTTTAACTATCTTGCAAACCCGGCTAATGATGCAGGTTGGCAATTGTCGTGTAAGCATTCTGAACTGCTAGACAATACTCCGCGTGTGGGCAGCAAGTATGAAATCGGTTTTAGCTTTATTGGACGTGAGATGTCCTTTAAGGGTGAAATTACACATCTAGTGCCGAACGAATTATATGCGTTCAAAGTAGTGGAAGGACCCTTTCACTACACTGGGACTTACCGTTTCAAACCACATGCAGAAGGTACATGGATTGAATGGGTGTTTGAGGCAGAGCCAGGCAGCTTTTTTGGTGTATTGCCCCCAGCACTGCTAAAAAAGATGGTTCTTGCTCAGTTTAAAAAAGATGTTGCTAATCTTGAGGCATTGGCTCAGAAGGGTGAAGCCTATGAGTCGGTTGGCAACGATGGTAAGCAAACGCATGAGACCAATAGTAAACCACTTCGTAAAACTCATCAGATGATGGAACAATACGCGCGTTGGATTCTCAGACATCGCCGTATTGTACTGACTGTGGTGATGCTTTTAACGATTGCCTTGGCATATCTCGCATCTGGCGTAAAAATTATTATTGATCCAGATGCGCTTGCCCCCAAAGGTCATCCTTATATCACCTCCACCAAGCTGATTGAAAAGAAATTCGGCTCCAAGTACATGGTAGTGATCGGTATTACACCGAAGCAGGGTGATATTTATCAGTCGCAAGTGTTAGAAAAAGTCAAACGTATTACCGAAGAAGTTGATAATGCTCCGGGCGTGGTTCGATCTACTCTAATGAGTCTGGCTGCACGTCAGGCCAAAGGGATCACCGCCAATTCGGATGGATTTGATGCCAAGAAACTACTGCCGAATAGTTCTGTGACCGAGAGTGATGTCGATCACCTGAAAAAACTGTTGGCACTGAATCCGATCTATATGAATTCAGTCGTATCTAAAGATCAGAAAACTGCTGCTATTTTGCTTGAGCTTGAGGAAAGTCCAGAAGGCTTCCAAAAGATGATGGGCCCGATCAACAAAATTGTAGCGGCTGAACAGTCTAAGGATATGACCATCAGTGTTGGTGGTAATCCAGTCTATTTAGATAAAGCCGAAGACTACTCTAAGCGTATCAACATCTTGTTCCCAATTGCCGTGTTGGTTATTGGATTATTGCACTTCGAAGCATTCCGCAGTAAACAAGGTTTGATCCTGCCACTCGTTACAGCATTGCTGTCTGTGGCATGGGGTATGGGCATGATGGGGCTGTTCAAACAGCCAATGGATATCTTTAACTCTCCTACACCCATTCTGATTCTGGCCATCGCGGCAGGGCACGCCGTGCAGTTGCTCAAGCGATACTATGAAGATTTTGACCGTCTGATTGCCCAAGGGATGGAGTCTAAAGCTGCAAATAGCGAAGCCGTGGTGCAGTCTATGGTTCGTGTTGGTCCAGTTATGATATTGGCTGGCGGAATTGCAGCGGCTGGATTCTTCTCTCTGTTGACCTTCAATATTCCGACTATCCGTTCATTCGGTATTTTTACAGGAATCGGGATCATCAGTACGCTGATCATTGAGATGACTTTTATTCCTGTACTTCGCTCAATGTTACCACCGCCTTCGGTTACCAAGGTTGCACGCAAAGGTTTACCGATCTGGGACTGGATTCCAAAACGCATTGGTGATGTCATTTTGTCAGTTCGTCCGCGAATGATGTTAATGACTGTGATTGCAGTACTGGGCGTTTTTCTTGCTCTCGGCACGAGTCGTATTGTGGTGGATAACGATAGCCGCAACTTCTTCTCGCGCGATCTACAAATGCAGCAAGACGACAGATTTTTGAATCAGTCTCTTGGTGGTACAAACAGTCTCTACATCATGGTCGATACCAAAGTTCGTGATGGTATTGAAAATCCAGAAATCCTAAAAGCGATTGATAATACAGAGAAGTTCGCGAATTCAATTCCAGAGGTTGGTAAAACCATCTCTATTGTGGACTATATCAAGAGAATGAATCAGGCAATGAATGCCGATCAGCCACAGGCATTTCAGGTTCCAGCAACTAAAGATGTTGTCGCTCAGTATTTGCTGTTGTATTCAATGTCTGGTGAGCCGACTGATTTTGAATCTTACATTGATACAACTCAACGCTATGCCAAGATCACGATTCTGCTAAAAACAGGTAGTAATCACCGAATCAAAGAAATCCTTGAGTCGCTAAAAATATATATGGCGGGTCAATTGGGTGATAAAGCTGTTGTGAGTTTTGGTGGTGATGTGACTCAGACCATTGCTTTAACTGAAACGATGGTCCACGGCAAGCTTATGAATATTCTACAGATTTCATTTGCCGTATTCTTTATCTCTGCGCT
Source organism: Acinetobacter sp. P1(2023) (assembly GCF_028367635.1). Taxonomy (NCBI): domain Bacteria; kingdom Pseudomonadati; phylum Pseudomonadota; class Gammaproteobacteria; order Moraxellales; family Moraxellaceae; genus Acinetobacter; species Acinetobacter sp. P1(2023). The sequence goes on along the minus strand of NZ_JAQNDD010000008.1, from coordinate 44,938 downwards.
AGTTTTCCGCTCGTTCTCTGCTGGACTCATTGTCCTAACACCACTTCTATTCTCGATTCTTGCAATCTTTGGTGTGATGGGCTGGCTCGATATTCCGCTCAATATTCCGAACTCTCTGATCTCAGCCATGGCGGTTGGTATTGGTGCAGATTATGCCATTTACTTCCTCTATCGTTTGCGTGAAATCTTGAGTGAAGAAGGTGGTGATATCAAAGATGCTATTCGTAAAACTTTAAGTACTGCTGGTAAGGCTTCGCTTTTTGTTGCGACTGCTGTTGCTGGTGGGTATGGCGTATTGTCCTTATCGCAAGGCTTCCATGTGCATCAATGGCTAGCGATGTTTATTGTGATTGCGATGCTTTTCAGTGTATTTGCAACCTTAATTATGGTACCTACAATGATTCTAATGTTGAAACCTCGTTTTATCTTTCCCTCAAATAAGAAGAACATTACCGTTGCACAAACTGTTGTGACAAGTCTCTTGTTGGGTACGACGCTCACAATGTCGATGCCTAAAACATCTCATGCAGATGAAGTTCAAGCCATTGTTAACCGTAGTGATGATGCCTCTAAGTTCTTGTCTTCAAGTGCTAGTGCTAAATTTGTACTGACGTCTAAAAGCGGCGAGCAACGCGTACGTTTGACTAAAAATATGACTAAGCTTGCTGGAAATACTCAGAACAATATGCGTTTGACTGAATTCATCTCACCAGCAGATGTACAGGGAACCACGACACTATTGATTGAGAATGCAAAAGGCAGTGATAGCATGTTTGTCTATTTGCCTGCATTGAAAAAAGTACGTCGTTTGGCATCAGCAAATAAGGGCGATGCTTTTATTGGTACGGACTTTAGTTATGGTGATGTCCTTGGCTATAAGCTAAGTGACTGGAAGTACACGAAACTGGCAGATGGCAAATTTAATGGTAAAGATTGCTACACGATTGAAGCAACGCCAATCAATAATACTGTGAAGAGTGACTTTGGTTATAGCAAACGTCGCATGTGTATCCTGAAAGACAACTTTGTTACGGCAACTATCGATATTTGGGATACAGCAGGTAAGCCGTTAAAGCATATTGAGTTCACGGATATCCGTCCTTACGGCAAAGTGAAACCAAGATGGCAGGCCATGAAATCTATGGCGAAAAATCTGCAAACTCAGCATATGACACAAGTTATCGTCAATGATTTTGTCGCAGAGAAAACCTTGTCCGATAAGCTTTTCTCACCGCAGAGTCTTGAAAAATGACGCAAGGTGCCTATTGGGTATTGGTATGCTGCAGTAGCTTTATGCTACTGCAGCATGCTCATGCAGATGACAGCGAAATTAGTTTTGTGAGCCAGAACTCAGCCAGACTCGATGTGTGGTCATCAGATCGTGATTTAAGTTCGTTAAAAAACATTGGACAAGCAAGTTTCTGGTCCAATGGTACGCTCAAGTTTAATCCAGAGTTTAAGATCCATTACGACATAAATATTGGAGATGAGACGGACCATACTGTAAACCCAGATCAGGTGAGTAAGGTAAATCGCAACTTACGTGAGTTGTATGCCTCTTATAACTGGGATCAGACAGTCTATGTCGATGTTGGTCGCCAGATTGTAGTCTGGGGGAGAGCTGATGGGATTAACCCAACGGATAATCTATCACCCCGTGACTATACTCGCCTAGTGCCCGATGAGACAGATCAACGTCTTGGAAATGATGCAATCAAATTGACATATATTCCTGAATCAGGAACCAATAAATGGACAGCATTGTGGTATCCGCGTAGTCGTTCAGATGTGATTCCATTGCGCCAGTTTCCTGGTGTCCAGTATGAAATAGATAAGAAGAGCCGTCCTGCATTTGCAATGCGCTGGGATTATTCTGTAGATGGTCTCGATGTTGGGGCATCGTATTTCTCAGGTTTGGATCACATGCCCGATCTGTCAGTTCTTTCAGCATCTCCAACAGGGGAGGCAACATTGCAGCTGAAAAATAATCCTATGTCTGTCTATGGATTTGATTTCAGTTATAACCATAACGATATCGTATGGCGCGGTGAAGCGGCATATACCCACACTGACTCGAATGGTAGTGAAGATCTTACGCACAAAAAAAATAATCTGACCGTGGTCATGGGTCCAGAATTAGCATTGAAGAATTCCACACTAAGTTTAGTTGGCGTATACAAACATACGGAGGACTTTAGATCTGCCGACAGCTTAACAAATCCAGTATTGAGAGCAGTCTACCGTTATCAGCAAACAATCAGTGACCAATATGAGCAGGATCAGTATGGAGCTATGCTGCGCTATGCACTTAACTTACTGAATGATAATCTGAAATTAGAAGTAACAGGATTCTACTTTGCACCAGAGCCTAATGAATTGTTGAGAGTACGTATTAATTATAGCCTTGATGATCACTGGCAATTGAATGTAGGTGGAGATCGCTTCTGGGGTAGAAATGATACGGTGTTAGGACAATTTAGAGATAACAGTCTGGTGTATGCCCAGGTTCGATATAACTTTTAAGATAATTCGCTTCAAAACAATGCTGGAATGCCCAGCACCTAATAAGGTGATTTATGGATAATTTAAATAACGCAAAAAAAGATAATTTTTCACGGAAGACCATATTAGTAACAGGTGCAGCAGGTTTTATTGGTAGCAGACTGATTGTTGATCTTCTGAATGAAGGTCATCAGGTGATTGCTGCGCTGCGTAATGCTGCAACCAAGAAAGATAAGCTGTTAGGTTTCATTGCAACAGAAGGGCTGGTCGATCCGTCTATTTCGTTTGTCGAATATGATTTAAGCCGCGATTTTAAGCTGGACTCTCTGCTAGCGGATGCTCAGGCAAAGATCCATGTGATTTATCATCTTGCTGCATCCTTTAATTGGGGTATTAGCAAAGCTGAAGCTGAGCGTACCAATATTAAGTCAGGAGTTGCCTTGATTGAATGGGCTGCAACATTGAAGCAGCTTGAGCGATTTATCTGGATTGGTGGATATCGTGTGGCTACTCCGCCACAAGAGTCAGCTGATGAGTTGTATTGCAAACATGGTGGCTATGAAGCTTCAAAAATTTTGGGTTATCAAGCTTTCATTGAAGCGTGTAAGCGTTTAAATGTGCCATGGACTGCAATAAATCCAGCGACAGTCATTGATGGTTTTTATAACTATGGCGATATGCAATATATTGGTATTGCTGACATGATTGATAAGCTCTATAAGGGACGTCTGCTGGCATTGCCAGGTGGTCGTGACACATTCCTGCCACTATGCAATATGCAGTATATCGTGAGCTTTTTGATCCGAACGATGTTTTATCCTGAGACTATTGCTCAGGAGTATATGTTGCTTGATCCTTCGACGCCGAAATTTCATCGTCTCGTTCACCTAGCTGCCGAGCATTTGGGAGTTAGCACACCACATTTACAAGTACCCAAAGGTCTATTAGAGAAATTACCTGAGGTATTACTTGATGGTTCTAAAGAACAACTCTCTTTCATTTCTACCGAGCACTATCATGTTGCTGGGGCAGAGGCGATGGCAGCGAAAATGGGCATCGCAGACCTGATCAATGTCACTCCTTATTTTTCTCGTTGGATTGATCGTTTGGTGCTTACACGCTTTGGCCGTATACAAGTACCAACACCTAGTCATTTCAGCTATCAGAATCGATATTGGACAGAAATCTATACTAAACAGCCGATTAGTTCTGACACATCATCTGCATTATTTTTACATGGGATCCCATTTGATAGTGCATGCTGGTCTCCAATCATCAATAAAATCGCATACGATCAGGTCGCTATGATGGACCTGCCGGGACTTGGACGTTCAGGCAGTTATGAGATGATGGAAGACAACAACCATCAATTTATTGATGCCGCTGCAAAGCTTTTAGTACCAAATAGTGTTGTTATTGCACATTCATTAGGATGTCTTTTTGCATTGAATCTTGCAAAGAAATATCCAGATAAAGTTGCACGCCTCATCCTCATATCACCTTATTTTGTTCAGGTGCAGGCCGCTAAAATGTTTCAGATACAAGCTATATCTAATCTGATTTTCCGTTTTGTGCCAAAAGATATGATTGCTAAAGACCTACATCCAGATGGACAACAAAATCCGTCTGTTGGTTATGCAATGGATTCATTACGTCGAGTGTCGGTAGCCAAGCATATTAGTGAGTATATGCACCGTATTAGTTTGCCGCAGCAGCGAGCAACTCAGACAGCTTTGTTAAATGAACTTAGTTCTAAAGTTGAAATCATTGTGGGAGATAAAGATCCAATTGTTACCACAATAAGCTCAAATATCCCTATACATATTATCGCTGGCGCAGGCCATAATCCACACGTTACACATGTAGATGCGGTTTCTGCCTATCTCGCACCTGTTCTGATGAAATACAACAGCACTACCGCTTCCTAATGTCTGATCGTGCCCAAGTGCAGGTTTATGTCTGCCCAGTTTCACGGGTACCACAAGACCATATGGTATTGAGTCATTATCTAGGCTTTCTCAGTTCGGCAGAGAAACTGAGATATGATCAATATCATTCTAAGGCGGCTCGCCTTTTCTTGATCTCTCGAGTATTAGTGAAGACTGTCTTGGCAGATAAGCTAGGCATCTCACCTCATCAAGTTAATATTCAATTACATCCCAACGGCAAGCCTTTTGTACAAGGCAGCAAGGCTGTGTATTTTAATCTTACTCACTCAGCGGACGTTATTATTCTTGCCGTGACTGAAGAAGGGGAAATAGGAGTGGATATTGAACAAGTGGATCGTGAGTTCGAGTGGATGCGTGTTGATAGTGTGTTAGCACCGACTGAAATTGAATGGATTAAAAAGAAAGAACTCACTGATCCATTCAGTGTATTTCAGCGGTTTTTTCAAATATGGACCTTAAAAGAGGCTTATATCAAATGTACTGGCGAAGGAATGAGCCGTCATTTAAAGAAGCTCAACTTTCATGTGTTGCCTGAGCATATACAGTTTCTCGACTCAACCAATGATGCTCAAAAGACAGAAGAGTATTATTTTGAAAGCTATATATATGATTCTAACTTCATATTTTCTATATGTTTGCAGGAAAGCCATAGCCTAGAACGCTTTAACTTGGACTGTTTTCAATTATTACCCTTTATATCTACGCATCGAATAACTCCAACGCCTTGTAAATATAACTAGATTGAATCGTTATAACTGACAATTTAAAAATATGAATCTAGTAATGAAATATTTGGCTTTGAGCTGAGTTATTCTCAATGAATTATGCTGTAAATAGATAGACCGTAAAGAAATTATGAATCAATGAAAAGAAAAAAGCCCCAGTCTTTCGACTAGGGCCTTTTAAATTTGGAGCGGGAAACGAGACTCGAACTCGCGACCCCAACCTTGGCAAGGTTATGCTCTACCAACTGAGCTATTCCCGCGTGCCGCTTATAATACATTAAGCGAAACATGGGTCAACAACTTTATGCAAATAAATATGCTGATTGCATAAAATAAAAACAGAAATGAGCAATTAGAGGTATTTTTATCGTTAAGTTGCCGAATAAATAGACATTTTGTTTGGAGCCAAAGCATACAAGAGCAACTTTTGTTTATGTGTAGACAGGGTATACTAGGTTCAAATATACGAATAATCGTAAAAGGAAAAGCTATGAGCCTTGAACAACAGTTGATTGAACGGTTAAAAAAACTTGCACCTAGCCATTTGGAAGTTATTAATGAGTCGGCTGGACATGGTGGTTATTTCCCAGGTAAAGAGTCACATTTTAAAGTGATTGTAGTGAGTGAAGAATTTAATGGGTTACGTTTGGTTCAACGTCATCAGAAGGTTTATGCCTTAGCTTCAGACTTAATGAATCCTGGCCAAATTCATGCTTTAGCAATTCATGCCTATTTGCCAAGTGAATGGCAAGGTCAAGCACCTGCTAGCCCAGAATGTGCACATGCACCTAAAAGTTAAGGGTTAATTCCATGGATGCACATTTACTCACTAAAATTATTCATATGACTGCGGTGGCTGCCGCACTTATGGTGTTTGTTTTACGCGCTTCCACACTGTTTATAGGTGTGCAAGGCCAACAGCCCAATCCAGCAGGGCGTAAAGTATTAGTTGCCTTACAACATTTGTCGTTTACCGTGGTTTTTATTACGGGTGCGATTTTATTGGTCATGAAGGACTTTCAAGTACAGCCATGGTTTTACGCTAAAATTATTTTATTTTTAGTACTGTTATCTTCTCTCATGAAAGCCTTTAAAAAAGATGACACTCTTTTATTGGCACAGCGCCGTGCAGGTTTGATCATTAGTGCGCTTGCATTTATTGCTATTATTATTTTAGTGATTGTGAAACCTGTTTTTGCTTAATTGTTCTACATTCTTTGCCTTTTTGATTAAGCTCTAGGTTAAACTGCATACAGTAAAAAAATATGCAGAGGGAAAAATGTTAACTCGTGTGGTGTTTAACCAAAAAGGCGGTGTAGGGAAATCAAGTATTACTGTAAATTTGGCTGCAATTAGTGCCAAACATGGTTTAAGGACATTGGTGATTGACCTTGATCCTCAAGCCAACTCTAGTCAGTATCTCTTAGGCGATGAAGCGACCTATTCTGCTGAAAAATCAATTTTAGAACCGAATATCAAAAACTTTTTTGAAGATGTGTTGGGGAACAATCAACAAAAAGGTCTAATCGGTAATGCGCTAGGTTCAATTTTAAAAGCCCCACGAAATAAAGATCTCGACAGTTTTGTACATTCAACTCCTTTTGCAAAATTAGACGTGCTTCCAGCTAGTCCTACACTTGGTGCGCTTGAGCATGCACTTGAAAGTAAACATAAAATTTATAAATTACGTGATTCGATCCAAAACTTAGTTGGACGATATGACCGTATCTATATAGACACACCACCAGCATTTAACTTCTTTACTTTGTCTGCGCTCATTGCGGCAGATAAGGTACTCATTCCTTTCGATTGTGATGTTTTTTCAAAGCGTGCGTTACAAACATTGATTGAAAATGTTCTCGAAACGCAAGATGATCATAATGATCGCTTGGAAATTGAGGGAATTGTGGTGAATCAATTCCAATCCCAAGCAAAATTACCTCGGGAAGTGGTTCAGCAGTTAAAAGATGAAGGGTTGCCTGTGCTCAAGAGCATGTTACCGCCTTCGATTTTAATGAAAGAATCGCATCAGAAAAATTTACCTTTGGCCCATTTGGCACCAGAACATAAATTGACTCAGGCTTATGAGACATTATTTGGTGAGATTGAGCCAAAACGATAAGAGAAAAATGATGAAAGGCTTATATATTGCGCCTTTGGTGGCAGCCACTTTACTCCTTGGCGCTTGTGCTACAACGGTAAAACCGACGTATGTGTCTCCGACACAATATCAATCTTTGAGCTGCCAACAGTTACAAAGTGAATATAACCGTATTCAGCAATATATCGACAATGGGGTGCAAACGCCTAAAAGTACTGGTATGGGTGTTGGTCTTGGGCTCGGTGGTGGCTGGGGACGAGGCGGTTGGGGATTCGGTCCATCTATTTCTGTAAATATGGGGCAATCTTCTTCAACGAAAAATACCGAACTTTCACGTGTTTTAGGCCAACAAGAAGCGATTGTTCAGGCTTCTCAGTTCAAGAATTGCCCGATTATTGTTCGAAAAAAGACGAATTAATAGTCAATTTGACATCACAATATGCTAATAAAAGCATATTGTGATGAATAAAGTTTAGCAAAATGTTTCATAATAAAATCAATATAAATAAATCAGTTATTCATTTTTAAGCTTCTAAAATCCTGCATTTTCTGTAATCAAAAAGCTTCATAAACTTGCTATATTTTGCCTGTTTCGTTTAAGGTGGCCCCATCTTGGATATTATGGAAACTTTATGATTGAGAGTTGGTTTTTTGTATTGGCAATGTTGGCTGTTTTGCTCATTCCGGGGCCGACAAATGCTTTACTTGCAACCGCTGCTCATTCTCAAGGTTTAACTAAAGCGTTTTGGCTTATTCCAATGGAATGGTTAGGCTATGCCTATGGTATTAGCTTTTGGGCTGTGTTTATTCATTTGGCAGCCCCAGTTTGGCCTGCACTACTGCTCATTTTGCATATTACAAGTGTGATATATGTGTTCTGGATGGCATTTCGTTTATGGAAAACCAACCATTTACAACAATTTAGTCAAACTCACCGTAACATTCGCCCACGTCAATTATTCTTCTCAACTTTGAGAAATCCGAAATCTTTACTATTTGCTGCAGGTATTTTCCCAGCTGAAACATGGAATTCGCCTGAAAATTTTCTTATGGTTTTTGCCGCTTTTACTTTAACTCTTATTCCTGCGGCGAGTTTCTGGATGATTTTTGGACGTGCTCTATTGACAGGTTCAATGCAAAAAATAAAAGCCGATCATTTATATAAAGGATCGGCTATGTTACTCATTTTATGTATGCTTCCGGTGGTATTCCGTTTCTTCTAAATCAATCTCAAACGTTGGCTTTTCGGTTTTTTAGTTTTTCACGAATAAAGCCGATAATACCCGGTAAAACGCTGATAATGATGATGCCAAAAATAAGATGGGTGAAGTTATCTTTAACGATTGGCATATTTCCAAATAAATACCCTAACGTCACAAAAGAAGCGACCCAACAAAATGCTCCGATCACATTATAAGTTAAGAAAAACTTATAGTTCATACTGCCGGCACCAGCAACAAAAGGTGCAAAGGTACGAGCAAATGGAACGAAACGAGCAAAAATAATGGTCTTGCCACCATGACGAGCAAAGAATTCTTGAGTTTTAATTAAATGTTGCTTATTAATAAATCTGGAATTCATTTCAAACACACGCGGACCGATAAAACGCCCAATATGGTAGTTCACCGTATCGCCTAAAACCGCAGCAATGAAGAGTAGAGCCCCCAACAACCATGGATCCATCGCACCAGTAGAGGCTGCTAAAGCACCAGCTGCGAATAACAAACTATCGCCCGGTAAAAACGGCATGACCACTAAACCGGTTTCGACAAAGATAATTAAAAATAAAATGCCATAAATCCACGTCCCGTAATTTGTAATAAACTCGGCGAGATGCTGATCAACGTGTAGAATAAAATCAAGAAGTTCCATGAGATGTTTAAGTGGTAAACCGTGCTCAAATCCTAGCAGTGAGCCTATAGAAAGTCAGTATAAAACATCAAAAATATACAAATTGATCATCCTGTTTGTGCAACGATATATATGGATTTTGAGTATTTAATTATCAATGTCCCAAACCTAGAATGAGCTCATCAATAAATAAGCATTTAAATAAAGGTGGCAAAATGTTTAATCCAAATGTAGTGGTCAAAAATATCGTAACGCAATCAGGCACGGACAGTTTTATTAGCCTTGTTGCGCGTCTTCTTATCGCCTATATCTTCCTTGTTGCAGGTTGGGGGAAAATTACGGGTTATGCAGCAACTGCAGGATATATGGAAGCCATGGGTGTTCCGGGTGGAATTCTCCCATTAGTTATCTTGGTTGAGTTTGGTGGTGGTTTAGCCTTATTGTTTGGTTTCCAAGCACGCTTTGCAGCTTTTGGACTTGGTATCTTCAGTATTTTAACAGCATTCTTGTTTCACCAAGGTGGGGCTGATGCAGCGGCGCAATATAACAATGGCATCCATTTTATGAAAAACTTAGCTATAGCAGGCGGTTTATTCTTTTTGATGCTTCATGGTGCTGGTCGTATTAGTTTAGATCATGCAATCGAAAAATAAGATGTAAGACAAAATAAAAACCGGATGAGCAATTCATCCGGTTTTTTTATTTCTTTATTTTAAAAATTAGAGCATAAATTGGATTTGCAATTCCCCAACCACGAAACCAAGCACTGCACCAACTGCAATCAAGGCCCACTCATCTTCTTTAAATGCAGGACGTAACATCCCTTCAAATTCAGAAGGTGTTAATTTCTGCATACGTTCAATAAGTGTGCTACGAATATTCATAGCATCTTCTGCATAAGACTCTACATATTTCATCGTCTCTGGAAGCTGTTGCATAATACGTTCAGCAACTTGTGATTTCATATTCTGATATTTTTCTCCGCCAATTGCATATACAACTAAGGGACGAATCACCCCAGCTTGCATATCAATTTCTTGTTTGACATGGCGGTTAACCAGATCAATAACACGTGCAGAATGTGTACCGGAAAATAGCTCTTCCATCATATGACGTGAAGTTAAAAGCTGTTTGGAAATTAAAGCTGCATAGTCAGCTGCAACTTCATTTTGACGTTTAATAAACAGCCCTTGCCATGTGTAACCCAAGATCTTTTTAGGATAGAGCGGTCTAAACATCATTTGCAGTGCGATCCAGTCACTGAAAAAACCAACAAAACCACCAAACATTGGCAGCATCCAAGGATACTTTCCTTGAGTGACAATCCAGCACAGCATCTGAATCACACCAATACCGAAACCAAATACAAAACCAACATTACTGAAAAATTTAAATTCTTGTTTGCCTACACGTTTAAAAATATTGTTGAGTAGGCGTTTATCTTTAAGCAAGTTGCTGATAACTAGGTTTTTAATATCAAAATATCGGTTCACATCACGCTGTACTTCACTCATGATGTGTTCAACAATCTCCGGTGCTTTGGATTGCACTCGACGGATAAGTCTTTGGCGAGCAAATTCTGGCATGCCTTCCCATAAACCGGGCTGATATTCTTGAGCGACGTCGCGGGTAATATCTTCAGCTGCTGCAAGTAGTGGTTTTTCTATTTCTTTGGCAATACGTTTAGGATCTAGGCGTGCAAAAATTTCTTCAGGTTTAATGAGCTTGGCTGTCATGAGTTCAACAGCAATGGTTGCCATCTTCTCTGCTTTGCGCGGCACAATACCTTGCCAACCTAAAAATGGTTTAATGCCTTTAAACTCAAGTGGCGAAAACATCATCTGGATAGCAATCACTTTGGTGATATAGCCAATTAAACCACTCATAAAAGGAATAGAGATATACAACCAAAAATGTTGCTGGAAATCTGCAATCATAGTTTGAAGCATTGTTGTTCCTTAGATTTCTATTGATTTTGATAGGGGGCAACAAGCCATAAAAATGGATAATTGTTTAAGCACAGACAAATATCGCTTATGGTATTTACCTTTCCATGGTAATGCCTGTTTTATCGGGTAATCTTATCATCAAATTCATGGTGATGTTGCATAGAATGTGATGAATTTATCAATACACGGGGAGTTTTTAAGTCTACTCCAGATATTTGATAAATATAAGTAAATTTTAATTTATATCAAACAATCTAATTGTAGAAATGATTCTGATATGAAAAAAATAAGATATATGATGATTTGCGGTGCGCCGAAGCGTGAAAAATGTTAAAATGGCGCGCTTAATTCTTTTGCCATTTAGTGGTTTGTCATGACTACCAATACTCAAATTACTGAAGATCGTATCCTGATTCTGGATTTCGGCTCTCAATATAGTCAGCTCATTGCACGTCGTGTGCGTGAAGCTGGTGTTTACTCTGAAATGTATGCTTTTGATATGTCTGAAGAAGACATTCGCGCTTTTAAGCCAAATGGCATTATTTTGTCAGGTGGACCTGAGAGTGTGCATGAAGAAGGCAGCCCTCGTGCACCACAAGTGGTGTTTGAGCTAGGCGTTCCAGTATTGGGTATTTGCTATGGCTTGCAAACCATGTCTGAACAGTTAGGCGGTAAAGTTGAGCCGGGTACTGTGCATGAGTTTGGTTATGCTGAAGTTGATATCGTTAAACGCGACCAACTGATTGGTAACTTACAAGACCGTGAAAACCAACTTCATGTTTGGATGAGTCATGGTGATAAAGTTAGCCAGATTCCAGAAGGCTTTAGCATTACTGCAAGCACACCAAGTTGTCCAGTTGCTGCTGTAAGTGATGAAGCGCGTCGTTTCTATGGCGTGCAATTCCACCCAGAAGTAACGCACACGGCAAAAGGTGAAGAGTTACTTGCAAACTTCGTTCACAAAATTTGTGGATGTGGTGGTCTTTGGACACCTGAACACATCATTGATTTACGCGTAGAGCAATTACGTGAACAAATAGGCGATGAAAAAGTTCTTTTAGGTCTTTCTGGCGGTGTTGACTCATCTGTCGTTGCTGCGCTTTTACATAAAGCAATTGGCGACCAGTTAACATGTGTATTCGTTGACAACGGTTTACTTCGTTTAAACGAAGGTGACCAAGTGATGCAAATGTTTGCTGAAAACATGGGTATCCGTGTTATTCGTGCAGATGCTGAACAACGTTTCTTAACTGCATTGGCTGGCGAAGTTGATCCCGAGAAAAAACGTAAAATTATTGGTCGTGAGTTCATTGAAGTTTTTGCTGAAGAAGCACGTAAACTTGATGGCGTGAAATTCTTGGCACAAGGTACGATTTACCCAGACGTAATCGAATCTGCTGCAAGCAAACAAGGTAAAGCACACGTTATTAAATCTCACCACAACGTGGGCGGTTTACCAGACGATTTAGAATTTGAATTGGTAGAGCCATTACGTGACTTGTTCAAAGATGAAGTACGTAAATTAGGTACTACACTTGGCTTGCCACACAGCATGATTTACCGTCATCCATTCCCGGGCCCTGGTTTAGGCGTTCGTATTCTGGGTGAAGTGAAAAAAGAATATGCAGATATTCTTCGTCTTGCTGATGACATCTTCATGCAAGAGCTTCGCGACAGTGGTTGGTATGATAAAACTGCTCAAGCATTTGCCGTATTCCAACCGGTTAAGTCAGTTGGTGTGGTAGGTGATGGCCGTCGTTACGCATGGGTGATTGCACTTCGTGCAGTTGAAACAGTTGACTTTATGACAGCTCGTTTTGCACATTTACCATACGAACTAGTTGATAAAATCTCAACGCGTATTATGAATGAAATTAAAGATGTATCACGTGTTGTATACGACGTGTCATCTAAACCACCAGCAACAATTGAGTGGGAATAATTTTCCTCTGTTTGTTGGTAAAGAAAAGGACGCATTAGCGTCCTTTTTTATTACTTAACTTTTAAAGATGAAAATTAATTTTCTGTAATTAAAAACTTTGATTGTTTCATTCATAACACCCTGTGTATTACTAAAAGACTATATTGAATAATGAGTGTATTGTTAAGATCATTAGAACAACTCATTGCAAAAGCATAGGTAAAAGAGAGTAATATCATGAGCAATAATAATGATTACGATATTTCTGATTCAAAGGATTGTGAGAAATTTGCCAATCAGTTTATTCAAGAATTTCCAATTCGCTCTGCTGAAATTGGGCAGGGGACAGTTATTAAGCGAGCTTTACCTAGCCGTCAAAAACGAATGATTGGTGCGTGGTGTTTCTTAGATCATGCGGGCCCAGTAACTTTTCCAGCAGGCGATGGTTTAGATGTTGGCCCTCATCCTCATATTGGTTTGCAAACCTTCACGTGGATGATTGAAGGCACCATGATGCATACCGATAGCTTAGGCTCAAAACAACTCATTCGTCCTAAGCAAGTTAACTTAATGACAGCGGGACACGGGATTTCACATACAGAAGTTGCGCCTGATACAGAAACTCAAATGCACGCTGCGCAGCTCTGGATTGCCTTACCGGATGATAAGCGCAATATGGATCCGAAATTTGAACATTACCCTGAACTCCCTGTAGTTGAAAAAGATAGTCTAGAATTTACTGTGCTTGTAGGTGAGTATTTAGCAACGACTTCTCCAGTTGTGGTACATACGCCGTTAGTTGGTGTTGATTTAATTGCTACTCAAGATACAAAAACTCGTATTCCACTAAACCCTAATTATGAATACGGTTTTATGGCGCTTGACGGTGTTGCCCATGTGAATGGCCACGAGTTAACTGCTGACAACATGGTGGTCTTAGATACTGGTCTTAGTGAAATCGAGATCGAAGTAAAAAAAGGCAATCGTATTCTTTTGATTGGCGGTGAACCGTTTGAAACACCAATTTTGCTATGGTGGAACTTTGTTGCACGTACAATGGATGATTTAAAAGAAGCCCGTGAGCAATGGATTAACCATGATGCACGTTTTGGTGAAATTCCAGATTATGTAGGTGCGCGTTTAGAAGCACCTGTTCTTCCAGATCAAATGAGAGCATCAAAATGACAGCAGTAATCGCAAGCAGTAAAGCAAAGCCCCTTGCTGGACAATGGAAGGGTGAAATCACGAGTGGTCGCCATCAATATTTTTGTGATGAGCCAGAGAAGTTGGAAGGACAAGATCAAGGTCCAGCGCCGTATGATTTACTCACTGGAAGTTTGGCCGCTTGTACGCTCATTACTTTAAGAATGTATGCAAAGCATAAGGGTTATGATTTTGGTGAGTTTTGGGTTGAAATCGATTTTCATACCAATAGAGAGCATGAAGAACATATTGAACGTCGTATTTTTTTTAAAGATTTACCCGATGAAGAACTTCAACAAAAAATCTTGTTGGTGTGTGGTAAAACCCCAGTCACTAAAACTTTGTTACGTAGTTTAGACATTCATACTGTGCTTGTTACAGCGTAAAAATGCTATTTTGTTGAGGTGGATGATTTTATATCCATCCCACAAATGGAATAAAACAGCATGTTCACATGCTGTTTTTTATGTAAAAAGAAAAATAAAAGCAGGCATTAACATGATTAGTGTGCACCACCTGGAATGTTCGCGATCGTTTCGAATTTTATGGGCTTTAGAAGAGTTAGGCTTGAATTATGATATTCATTATTATCAACGCTTACCTAACTACTCTGCTCCAGAAACATTGAAATGTATTCACCCATTAGGCAAAGCTCCAATTTTGACCGATGATGAGCAAGTCATCGCAGAATCTGCTGTGATCTTAGAATATTTACAGCAGCGTTATGATCAGAAACAACAATTTAAACCTACAGAACCTCAAGATTTACAGCAGTATATTTACTGGATGCACTATGCAGAAGGTTCACTAATGCCGTTATTGGTGATGACTTTGGTCATGAATAGTGTAAACAAGCATGTGCCATGGTTAATTCAACCGGTAGCTAAAAAAATTACAGAAGGCGTAAAGGCAAATTTTGTTCGCCCTCGTATGAAAGATCATATTAGTTTTTTAGAAAACTATTTGGCTGAGCACGAATATTTCGCAGGTGATTTTTCATTTGCTGATATTCAAATGAGCTTTCCTTTGGAAGCTTTACAATCTCGCTTGCAGGGTAAATATCCTCATATTCAAGCTTTTTTATATCGTATTCAGCAAAGACCCGCGTTTCAAAAAGCGAAACAAAAGGGGATTGGTTCTAGTGAAAGGAATTGCGTTGATATTTAAAAGAAAAGGAACAAATATTTGTTCCTTTTTATTTTCATTTTATTTACGTTTGATCACAATGGAGTCAATACCACTGTGTTGTAAGGTCTGCTGAGCAGCCAATGCGGCATCTTGAGTGTCATAAGGTCCGGAAATAACGCGATACCATGTTTGGCCATTTTCAGTACTTTTAACTACGTCAGCAGATAAGCCATTTAAAATGATTTCTGCACGGCGGGCATCGGCCTGATCAGGATCGTTATAACTACGAACTTGTAAAATATAAGTAGGTTGCTGAGGAATAGTAGCTGATTGATTAGGGTCAATTCCTGCACTTTCAGAAGCAGCGGGTTGAGTTGTACTTGGTGCCTCAACAATCATAGCAGTGCCTTGATTTTTACTTTCAGGGATTGCTTGTTCAGGAATAGGAGTAACCTGTTGCTGAGGTAATAGATCGTAGAAACGATAGTCTTTATTGGTATCTTCTTCTTGATAATGTTCAGAGGTAATCTGATTTTTTGCAGGAACAGGTTGCCAAGGTTTCCAAAGCATAAGCATTACAGCGATACATAAGACCGCCAAAATAGCGACAAGTGTCCCTAACCATTTGGGAATTAGGGGCTTTTTAGGCTTATTAGGTCTTTCAGATACACCGCGTTGCGTTTTGCCAAACACGTGGATTATTCCTCTGTATTTTGATTGTTTTTTAATTCGAGTTTGATTCTCGTCTTACGATGCTAAAAACAGGGGTTTGTACTGATAGTTTAACTGTACAAACCACCGCTTACTATATTGCATGACCTTTGTTTCGATGTCATGCAATATATTTATTACATAGATTCTGGTGCAGATACACCAAGTAATTCTAAACCATTACGCAACACTTGTTGTACATTGATTGAAAGTAATAAACGGGCTTGTGTAAGCTCTGCATCATCGCTTAATACTTTATGTTCATTGTACCAACCGTGGAACAGTGCAGCTAACTCTTTTAAGTAGTTACCAACCTGATGAGGTTCATATGCATTTGCAGCACGTACTACCGCATCTGGGTAAGCTGCCAGTTTAGCAAGAATCTCGGTTTCTGCATCAAGAGATAAGCGAGCTGCATGTGGGCGAGCAGTATTTACATCAAATTGTAAGTCTGTGCTTGCTGCTTTTTCTAACATACGGCAAATACGTGCATGTGCATATTGAATATAGTACACAGCATTGTCTTTACTTTGTGAAACAGCAAGGTCGAGGTCAAAGTCAATGTGTTGTTCACTCTTACGCATCACATAATAGAAACGAGCTGCGTCATTGCCAACTTCTTTACGTAAGTCGCGTAAAGTCACAAACTGACCTGAACGAGATGACATTTGAACCATCTCGCCGCCACGCCATAAACTTACGAACTGAACTAAAAGTACAGTTAGTTTTTTAGAGTCATAACCCATTGCATCAATTGCCGCTTTTACGCGAGAAATATAGCCATGGTGGTCAGAACCCCAAATATCGATAAGGTCAGTATAACCACGTTGTAATTTATTTAAGTGGTATGCAATGTCAGATGCAAAGTAAGTGGTTTGGCCATTACGACGCTTAACAACACGGTCTTTTTCATCGCCAAATTCAGTCGATTTAAACCAGATGTTGCCATCTTTTTCATAAAGGAAGCCACGTTGATCTAGTGTTTCTAAAGCTTCATCAATTTTTGCACTAAGAGACGCTTCACTAAACCATTGATTGAAAGTTACACCGAAGTCCGCAAGGTCATCTTTAATGTCATCTAAAATGGCATGAAGCGCTGCTTGGTGGAATACACGGTAGCCTTCACCTAATAATTGTTGTGAGTTGGCAATAAGGCCATCAATATGCTTTTCTTTATCACCAGATAACACAACTTTGTTGCCTTCGCTATCTAGCTCTTCAGCATATTGCACATCTTCTGGTACATCTTTATAAACATTCGCAACTTCACGAACGTAAGCATCGCCATCTTTATCAATAATACCTTGTGCGATTTCTTTAACGTAATCGCCTTGATATGCATTTTTAGGGAATACAAGGTTCTGTCCAAGTAATTCTAAATAACGTAAATAAGTAGAAGTCGCCAAAATATCCATTTGACGACCTGCATCATTCACGTAGTACTCACGGTCAACTTTAGCACCCGTTGCTTCAAGTAAATTCGCAACAGTCATACCATATGCCGCACCACGTCCATGACCTACATGTAGGCTAGACGTCGGGTTTGCAGAAACAAATTCAACTTGAATTTTTTTCGCTGCATTTGCTTGGCTACGACCAAAGATTTCTTTTTGTGCTTGAATTTGATCAAGAATTGCGAAGCGTTGGTCTGCATTTAAAAAGAAGTTAATAAATCCGGGACCTGCGATTTCAGCTTTACTAATATCTGCCACTTCTGGTAATGCAGCTAGAACTTTCTCAGCTAAATCGCGTGGTTTCATACCAGCAGCTTTCGAACCGATCATGGCAATATTAGAAGCAAAGTCGCCATGGCTTCGGTCTTTGGTGCGTGTTAAGTTGCTTGTGTTTTTCCAGTCGGAAGGAAGCACCCCTTCTTGTTGAAGAGTTTGCACTGCATGGTCGAGAGCTGCTTGTATTGCCGTATTCATATCAATCGAAAATAGATGTCGCAGAAAAACGTCAAATATAGCAAATTTCCGATGACTTGGGGGGAGGATTTAATATTCCAATGATTCTTTATGCAAATTACTGATGATTATTTTTTAAATGAATGTTGGCTGGTGAATAACCTTATTATTCTGAAAATTAAGAATTACAAACCTTTTAGGTGATTTTGATTTATAAAATAGGTGTTAAATTCAAGATTATTTCCTGTGGAAATACCTCTCACTAATAAATCATATAATTATGGCTTTCAAAAATGAGTAAATAAAAGAAACTTTTAAAAATATAGAAATAATAAGATGTTGATTTTTATTGGTTATTTTTAAACATGTTTTAACTAAATAGTGTTTAATTTTGACATCACGGTTTAAAATATCTATTTTGAACGAATTAGGCTTAAGCTTATACGCACAAAGAGTTTTAGAGACCATACAAAACGTGTTTTTCTCTACTCTAAGCTGGAAAATGAGATAGGCAATGATATCAGGACACCCAAGTAAACATCCCCTTTATATTCCATATGCAGGTTTTACACTTTTAGAGTTACCCCTTTTGAATAAAGGTTCGGCTTTCACTGAAGAAGAAAGAAGTAACTTTAACTTACACGGTTTACTCCCCCATATTATTGAAACTATTGAAGAGCAGAGCCAGCGCTCTTATCAGCAGTATTGCGCTTTTACTGACGATATTAACCGTCACATCTATCTGCGTAATATCCAAGATACCAATGAAACCTTGTTCTATCATTTAATCGAAAATCATCTTGAAGAAATGATGCCGATTATTTATACCCCAACCGTGGGTGAAGCATGTCAGCGTTTCTCCGATATCTATCGTCGTCATCGTGGTGTTTTTATTTCATATCCAGATCGTGATGTGATTGATGATATTTTGCAAAACGTAAATAAAAATAATGTAAAAGTGATCGTGATTACTGATGGTGAACGTATCTTAGGTCTTGGTGACCAAGGTATTGGTGGCATGGGTATTCCTATTGGGAAACTTTCACTCTACACCGCTTGTGGTGGAATTAGCCCAGCGTATACATTGCCAATCACGATTGATGTAGGGACGAACAATCCACAATTGTTAAATGACCCAATCTATATGGGTTGGCGTCAGCCACGTATTAGTGGTGATGAATATTATGCATTTGTCGATATGGTGATTGAAGCTGTAAAGCGTCGTTGGCCAAAAGCATTAATTCAGTTTGAAGATTTCGCACAAAAAAATGCGATGCCACTTTTAGAAAAATATCGCGATAAAATTTGTTGTTTTAACGATGATATTCAAGGAACAGCAGCGGTATCCGTAGGTAGTTTGATTGCTGCAAGTCGTGCAGCAGGCAAGCAATTAAAAGATCAAACAATTGCTTTCTTAGGCGCGGGCTCTGCGGGATGCGGTATTGCAGAGCAAATTGTTGCGCAAATGGTTGCTGAAGGTTTGACGGACGCGGAAGCACGTGCACGTGTTTACATGGTGGATCGCTTTGGTTTGATTACCGAAAATCAGCCAAACCTATTAGATTTCCAACGTAAGTTAGCGCAAAAAGCTGAGGTGGTTGATCAGTGGGGCAATATTGAAGAAGTGATTTCACTACTTGATGTTGTTAAAAACGCTAAGCCTACAGTGTTAATTGGGGTTTCTGGTCAACCGGGTCTGTTTACAGAGGAGATTATCAAGACCATGGCGGCGAATTGTGAGCGCCCAATTGTCATGCCATTGTCTAATCCAACTTCTCGTGTTGAAGCAGTACCGGCTGATATTGTGGAGTGGACTGAAGGTAGAGCATTAATTGCAACAGGTAGCCCGTTTGCTCCTGTTAATCATCACGGCAAACTTTATAATATTTCTCAGTGTAATAACTCGTACATTTTCCCAGGCATTGGTTTAGGTGTGGTGGCATCAGGTGCTAAACGGGTTACTGAAAATATGTTAATGGCTTCAAGTAGTGCTTTAGCGAATTGCTCACCATTACTGAAAGATCCACAAGCTGATCTATTACCACCTTTAGGTGAAATTCAGCAAGTCTCTAAAGTGATTGCATTTGAAGTTGCGAAAGCTGCCATGGCAGATGGAGTGGCCGTAACGATTAGTGATGATTTGCTACAACAAAAAATCGATCAATCATTCTGGAAACCTGAATATCGCAAATATAAGCGTATTCCTTTCTAAGAATGAAAATGTAAAAAGAGGAGCTTAAGCTCCTCTTTTTTTATTTTATCCTTCTAAAATTTCTTCGAGTAATTCTTCGCTAGGTGCAAAGTAATATGCGCCGTCTAGTGGTGTCACGAAATGCAATAAGCGGTCGTGAATACCATCCCCACTTGTACCGAACATACGTTTTAACATGGCATCAATAATGTTCAGGTCCTTGGTGTAGGCAATAAAAAATAAACCTTGATCACCTCTGCCGTCGCCATAAGGCAGACTATGGCGCAAGATTTCCATTTCTTCGCCTTCATCATCTTCAACAACAGTACGGGCGACATGGGCATTTTCCGGTTTAACGTCATCATCTAATTCAATAGATTCAAGCTTGGTACGGCCCATGACATTTTCTTGAGCATCAACTTTAAGTTTTTTCCATTTTTCTAAGTCGTGTGCATAGCGCTGTGCGAAAATGAAACTACCATCAGCAAATACACCAGCCTCTTCGGGTAGAAGAGCTGTTTCTGCGCGGTCATCTGGAAATTGAGGATTTTCTGTACCGTCTATAAAGCCTGTAATATCTCGGCCATCGAAATAACGGAAGCAAACACGCTCATCAAGAACTTCCACTTTATCCTTAATACCTTCAAAAAATGCTTGGCTTAATGCAAAACAAATATCAGAACGCATACTAGCAATATGAATAAGCACATCAGCTGGTACAGCTGGCATGTTGAATGCGCCATTTTCTGGTTCAAGTTGTTTAAAGCCAGCAGGAGATTGGCTGTAAAGTTGCTTCCAAAGTTCTGGACCAAAAGCGACTGCTGTTTTAATTTGCGCGTCTGAATGCTGAGTAATGAGACGGTCGCGTGTTTCAAACAACGCTTCAATTTGTTCTTTTAATTCATCAATTGATAAGTCTTTTAAACGAAGAACAATAAAACGGGCATGATCTGATGGCAACGGCAAAATGACAGATTGAGCAGTCATTGGAAGGTATCTCCTCAATTATAATTTAGTATGAGCTGTAATTATTGTGCCTGATGCGAAGAGCGGTTAGTAGTCTATTTCTTGATTTTATTGTTTGAATTCTCATCAATATCGTTTTATAAAACAGTATAATTCCATTTTTATTGTCTATTTTTACTATGTCTTTGCAAGTTTGGTTTGCCTATATGTTGGCCTGTTGGGTTATTAGTATCTCTCCGGGTGCTGGAGCTATTGCTTCAATGTCGAGTGGTCTAAATTATGGCTTTAGACATGGTTACTGGAATGTGATTGGGATGCAAATTGCTTTGCTGCTTCAAATTATGGTGGTGGCAGCAGGTGTTGGGGTCTTATTTGCAACGACTCCTTTAGCTTTTCAGTTTGTTAAATGGTTCGGTGTGGCGTATTTGTTATATCTTGCTTATTCGCAGTGGACAGCACCTGTGAAAGATATAGAAATTCAACAAGAAAAAAGAAATAAGTCTGCTTCGGCTTTGCTATTAAATGGTTTTGTGATCAATATTAGTAATCCTAAAGCGATAGTGTTTCTATTGGCTGTGTTGCCGCAGTTTTTGGATTTGAGTAAGCCTCAATGGATACAGTATCTAATTATGGCAGCCACTATGATTACGATTGATTTGATAGTAATGGCAGGATACACGGGATTGGCGTCAAAGGTTTTAAGATTACTTCGATCCCCTAGACAGCAAAAATATTTAAATCGGGGCTTTGCTGTGATGTTTAGTTGTGCGGCTTTATTATTAAGCACAGTTCATCAGGCGTCCTAACTTAGGCCGCCTGTGTCTTATTTTTTAGTTTTTGAGTTATAAAAATAACAGCAAAACTCAAAGCCATACATAAAACAATGCTAAGGCCTGTAGAGATATTGAGTGCTGCACTTGACCATAAACCGACACTAACGCCGAGCTGTGCTAACACAAATGCCCAAATCACCATTTGCTTTGGCGAATTTGCCAATAGGCGAGCGCTTAAAGCGGGGATCACCAGTAATGCACCCATTAGCAAAGAACCTACAGCACGCAAAGCTAAAACTGTAAATAAAGCTAATAACAGCATAAAAATAAGGCGTTGCCAGTTTGCATTCACCCCTTCACTAATTGCGATATCCGGATCAATTGCAAACTGTATTTGCGGCTGCCAAAAACGATAAAGAATCACGAGTGATATCGCAATAATTAAAGTGAAAACGGGTAAGTCGGGCCAATCAATGCTGAGCAAGTCGCCAAATAAATAACTTAAAAGCTCTGGTCTTAAGCTTGGAACATGTTGAATAAATAGTAAGCCACTACACAGTAAGGTCGCTGAACATAAGGCTAGTAGAGCATCATTGGGTAAGCGATTGTCATGTAAAGCCCATAAAACGCCTACCAGTAAAACCGCCGTACCTGCAACGCCAAGCCATAATGGAAGACTTAAGGCTCCAGCAATAGCAACCCCAAGTAGTGTACCGTGCGCCATCGTATCAGCAAAAAAAGACATACGTCTCCAAAGCATCAGACAACCCAGAGGCGCGGTCAAAAATACCAGCAGGGTTCCCATAATCCATGCGGGCAACAATAATTGTAACCATTCCATCATGGCTTAAGCTTCCGGTTCTGGGTGAATGTGAGGGCGGTCATTATGAGGGCAGGGGTGTGCAGCATCACCGTGAGCACAATGGTCATGATGATGTTGATAGAAGACCCTTTGGGTTCCAAAGATTGCCTGATATTCAGGGTGTTGTTGGATATTCTCGGGTAGCCCGCTACAGCAAATATGTTTATTTAAACATACTACACGATGTGTTCCTTGCATAACCCATTGTAAGTCATGAGAAACAATTAAGATCGCACACCCATATCGTTCTGGCAGACTGCGGACATAATCATAAAGTTCCGCTTCTGACTGAATGTCTAGACCTTGCATGGGTTCATCAAGAACTAAAATATCTGGTTGGCGAAGTAGAGCGCGAGCCAATAGTACTCGTTGGCGCTCTCCACCGGAAAGTTGTTGTACTTTTGATTGTTGTAACTTTGAAATACCCGTGTCTTGAATAATTTCCTGACGCAGGGCAGGGGTACATTTTTCTAGGTCTAGTAGGTCTTGAACACGCAAAGGTAGGCTGTGTGACGGGTTAAACTTTTGTGGCACATAAGCCATTTTAAGTTTTTTATGATTGATCACACGTCCGCTACTCGGCTGGAGAATACCGAGTAGAACTTTAATTAGTGTTGATTTACCTGCACCATTAGGACCAATTAAGGACACGATTTCATTCTGATGCAGGGAAAAATCAACTTTTTTTAATATATCCCGATCATCACGATGAACAGAAACCTGCTCAAGCTGAATTAACATAGGATTTAAGGAGTTGTGCGGCACTGTTGGCATTTCCCCGAAATTTCAATAATGCTGTGTTGAGCCATAAAGTCATCTGAAGCTGCAAGCTGGTCAAGCTGGTGTGTAAGACCTTGGGAAGAGGCCTCTTTAACCATATGACATTCAGTACAAATTAAGAATGCTGCTTGATGGCCTTCACGCGGGTGGCAGCAAGGAATATAAGCATTAATAGAAGTTAGGCGGTGAATGAGCCCTTTTTCTAATAAGAAATCTAAAGTTCTATATACAGTTGGAGGCGCAGCAGGGCGATCAGTTTGACTTTTTATACGTGCCAATAAGTCATAGGCGCCCATTGGACCTGACGCATTTAAAATGAGTTCCAGAACTTCTTTGCGCAAAGGTGTAAGACGTGCACCAGTCGCAGAACATAAACTTTCTGCTTCAGCTAAACGGCTTGCGACATTGTGGTGATCATGCACACCATGCAAAGAATCATGATGTTCATGCGAGCAGGAACTCATAAGGATAACCTCGAATTTTTAACGGAATATTAGCATGAAGCGATGCTTCATTCGATTAATCTTAGGTATTTTTGTAACTTTGTTATATTATAACATGCTTCGAGCTAATTTAAATTGATGGTCTGTCATGTTCCGTTTTTTTGTTTTCAGTATGTTCTCTCTTTTGAGTACGTTAGGGTGGAGTCAGGGTTTGGTGGTTTCTACGCACCCGATTTATCTGATTGCAAAAGAAGTCACTCAGGGGGTTGAAGAACCACAACTCTTATTAAAAGGGCAAACTGGACATGACGTACAATTAACTCCAGCACACCGTAAAGCAATTAATGACGCATCTTTGGTGATTTGGCTGGGTAAAGCGCATGAAGCGCCTTTAAATAAGTTGTTGGGTAATAATAAAAAGGCAATTGCACTATTAGATAGTGGCATCGTTTCTGTTTTGCCGCAGCGCAGTACACGTGGTGCAGCTTTACCTAATACAGTAGATACTCATGTATGGTTAGAGCCCAACAATGCAGTTCGAATCGGTTTCTTTATTGCTGCTTTACGCTCTCAGCAACACTCTGAAAATAAGGCAAAGTACTGGAATAATGCCAATATCTTTGCTCGTAAAATGTTACAGGCGGCCAAGCCTATGATAGCTCAAGTAATGGTAAGCCATATTGGGCATATCATGACGCCTATCAATATTTAGAGCGTTCATTAAACTTAAAATTCGCTGGTGCTTTAACAGATGATCCTCATGTGGCGCCAACAGCAGCTCAAATTAAGTATCTTAATGATAGCCGACCAAAAGCTCAGATGTGTTTATTGGCAGAAAGTTTTACCACTAAGAATCAATATCAAAAATTAGGTAACATTACTTTTCAGCCAGTAGACGAGAGCATGAATAATGAGGATGATTTCGTCACTGCATGGAAGAAACTGGCAATAAAAACTGATAAATGTGTATTAAGTACGCAAAAGTAACATAAAAAATAAACAAAGGCTGACTGTAGCGTCAGCACCACCTGTCATGAAAAACCCCGACTAAAGTCGGGAAAAGATTGCATGTTCAGGGGTGTAACTCTATAATGCCTGCGATTAAAAGCGATCATCAGCTAAACTTGTCAAGCATTTATGCTGTGAGTGGATAAAAATGAGCCAAACTAGTCGCTTGATTGACCGACGATTAGCAAAAGCTTTGGTCTTCTTACAAGCATGTATGATCCCTGTTTCCGCTCTTGTAGCGTGGAGCATAAAAGACATGACAGCAGCATTAAGTGCGGCACTTGGTGCGTTGGTCTGCTGGCTTGCGACGAGTTATTTTTCGTGGCAATCCTTCAGAACAGCAGGTGCACGAGCATCAAAACAAGTGCTGTCTAACATGTATAGGGGCATGTTAGGCAAATTTGCAATCATGATCGTTGGATTTATTTTGATTTTGAGCAATGTTAAACCTTTATCACCGTTAGCATTGCTGTTTGGTTTTATTCTCGTTCAGGCAATGTCGTGGGTCGCTCCGTTCTGGGTGTCACGTCTACAAAAACGGGTGTAGAAACAAGAAGAATTGAAGATTTTTTGGAGGGTAGCGAGATATCGACAGTGCGCCGATGTTCGTTTCCCTTCTTTTTAGTAATTGACATTGACCAGGTGTGATTTATGGCTGCTGAAGAACATGCCCTCACTTCGACAGAGTATATCAAGCATCACTTGACCAATATGACCTATGGCAAAATGCCAGACGGTACATGGAAATTGGCTGAGACTGCTGAAGAAGCTCATTCGATGGGGTTCACTGCAATTCACTTGGATTCAATGGGTTGGTCAATTGGCCTTGGTGTTATTTTCTGTTTGTTATTCTGGATCGTTGCGAAAGCTGCTAATGCAGGTGTTCCAACTAAATTCCAGTCTGCAATTGAAATGATCATCGAGTTTGTTGACTCAAGTGTCCGTGATACTTTTCATGGCAAATCACGTTTAATCGCTCCGCTTGCACTCACTATTTTCGTGTGGATTTTCCTCATGAACTTAATGGACTTGATCCCAGTTGACTGGATTCCTCAAGTTGCAGCGTTTGTAGGTGCAAACGTATTTGGTATGGACCCTCACCACGTTTACTTCAAGATCGTTCCATCTACAGATCCAAACATTACTTTAGGTATGTCTTTATCTGTATTTGTACTTATCTTGTTCTACAGCATCCGCGAAAAGGGTGTTGGTGGTTTCGTTGGCGAGTTGGCACTTAACCCATTTAACCCAAGTAACCCAGTTGCAAAAGCGTTGCTTATTCCAGTGAACTTGATTTTGGAATTGGTAACATTCCTTGCTCGTCCGATTTCATTAGCTCTCCGACTATTCGGTAACATGTATGCCGGTGAGTTGATCTTTATCCTAATTGCTTTATTGCCGTTCTGGATTCAATGGGCGTTGTCTGTGCCTTGGGCGATCTTCCACATTCTTGTAATCACGTTGCAGGCATTCATCTTTATGATGCTTACCATCGTTTACTTGAGCATGGCAAGCGAAAAACATTAATGGTATTGCCTAACTATCAAATGATGGTTGGGCTGAATTTTTTTAATTTAATTTGGTAATAACCTAACCTCTGAGGAATTTTTCATGGAACTCACTTTAGGTCTAGTTGCAATTGCATCTGCTATCTTGATCGCTTTCGGTGCTTTGGGTACTGCGATTGGTTTTGGTCTTTTGGGTGGTCGCTTTTTAGAAGCTGTTGCTCGTCAACCAGAATTGGCTCCACAACTTCAAACTCGTATGTTCTTAATCGCGGGTCTTCTTGATGCTGTGCCTATGATCGGTGTTGGTATTGGCTTGTTCTTCATCTTCGCTAATCCATTTGTAGGTTAATCATCTTAATTCCTAAATCCACTATTTGAGGAATTGCAATGAATATCAACCTCACATTGATTGGTCAAGCGATTGCGTTTGCATTCTTTGTTGCATTCTGCATGAAGTTTGTTTGGCCACCACTAATCAATGCGATTAGTGAGCGTCAGCGTAAAATCGCTGATGGCTTAAATGCAGCAGAAAAAGCGAAAGCTGACCTTGCCGATGCACAAGCGCAAGTTAAGCAAGAGCTTGATGCAGCTAAAGCACAAGCGGCTCAATTGATCGAACAAGCGAACCGTCGTGCAGCGCAATTGATCGAAGAAGCTCGTACTCAAGCTGCGGCTGAAGGTGAGCGTATTCGTCAACAGGCTAAAGAAGCTGTTGATCAAGAAATCAATTCTGCTCGCGAAGAATTACGTCAACAAGTAGCTGCTTTGGCAGTAACTGGTGCAGAAAAAATCCTGAACCAGCAAGTTGATGCAGAAGCTCATAACGCCATGCTGTCTCAGCTGGCTGCTAAACTTTAAGCGAGGCGAATTATGGCTGAACTCTTGACGTTGGCACGTCCGTATGCCAAAGCAGCATTTGCTTATGCTTCTGAGCAAGGTGCAACAGACAATTGGTCGAATGCGTTACAAGTGCTCAGTGCTGCGGTGCAAGACGAAGCATTTTCCGCTTATTTAAATCGCCCTGAACTTACTCCTGCGGAGCAAGTGAAGCTTTTTGCTAAAGTTTTAGGTGAAGATCAATCTCAAGCAGTGTCTAACTTTTTGACACTTCTTGCAGATAACGATCGTTTAATGTTGTTACCTGAAATTGAAGCAGAATATGAACAGCTTAAATCACAGAATAACAACAATGTGGATGTCGTGATTGAATCGGCTTTCCCGTTAACTGCTGAACAAGAGCAACTGTTGAAATCTGCTTTAGAAAAGCGTTTTAACAGCACAGTAACTGTTTCAGTTGAAGTTAAACCTGAGCTTATTGCAGGTGTTGTAATTCGTGCAGGCGATCAAGTGATAGATGATTCTGCGCTTAACAAGCTTGAAAAAATGCGTACTCGTCTTCTTGCATAATGCAAATGATGAAGACTGAACTAATAAAAGATTGAGGAATAGCGCAATGCAACAACTGAATCCATCCGAGATCAGTGCGCTCATTAAACAGCGTATCGGAGATCTGGACACCAGCGCGACCGCTAAAAACGAAGGTACCATTGTTATGGTATCCGACGGTATCGTGCGCATTCACGGTCTTGCTGATGCAATGTACGGTGAAATGATCGAATTCGACGGCGGCTTATTTGGTATGGCACTGAACCTAGAACAGGATTCAGTGGGTGCCGTTGTTTTAGGTAACTACCTAAGCCTTCAAGAAGGTCAAAAAGCTCGTTGTACAGGTCGTGTATTAGAAGTTCCAGTTGGTCCTGAACTTCTTGGCCGTGTTGTCGACGCTTTGGGTAACCCAATTGATGGTAAAGGCCCAATTGATGCGAAATTAACTGATGCTGTTGAAAAAGTAGCACCAGGCGTAATTTGGCGTCAATCTGTAGATGAGCCTGTTCAAACTGGTTATAAATCAGTTGATACAATGATTCCTGTTGGCCGTGGCCAACGTGAGTTGATCATCGGTGACCGTCAAACTGGTAAAACAGCGATGGCGATCGATGCGATTATCGCTCAGAAAAACTCTGGCATTAAGTGTGTATACGTTGCGATTGGTCAAAAACAATCAACAATTGCTAACGTTGTACGTAAGCTAGAAGAAACTGGCGCTATGGCGTATACAACTGTTGTCGCTGCTGCGGCTGCTGATCCTGCTGCAATGCAGTACTTAGCTCCGTACTCTGGCTGTACAATGGGTGAATACTTCCGTGACCGCGGTGAAGACGCTCTTATTATTTATGATGATTTGTCTAAGCAAGCTGTTGCTTACCGTCAAATTTCATTACTTTTACGTCGTCCACCAGGTCGTGAAGCGTATCCAGGTGACGTATTCTATCTTCACTCACGTCTTCTTGAGCGTGCTTCTCGTGTATCTGCTGACTACGTTGAGAAATTCACTAATGGCGCAGTAACTGGTCAAACTGGTTCTTTAACTGCATTGCCAATTATTGAAACTCAAGCAGGTGACGTATCTGCATTCGTACCAACGAACGTAATTTCGATTACTGACGGTCAGATCTTCTTAGAAACATCATTATTCAACGCAGGTATTCGTCCTGCTGTGAACGCGGGTATCTCTGTATCTCGTGTTGGTGGTTCTGCTCAAACTAAGATCATCAAAAAATTGTCTGGTGGTATCCGTACCGCTTTAGCACAATACCGTGAATTGGCTGCGTTTGCTCAGTTCGCTTCTGACCTTGACGAAGCAACTCGTAAGCAACTTGAACATGGTCAACGTGTAACTGAGTTAATGAAGCAAAAACAATATGCTCCTTACTCAATTGCTGACCAAGCTGTTTCTGTTTATGCATCTAACGAAGGCTATATGGCTGACGTAGAAGTGAAGAAAATCGTAGACTTTGATGCTGCGTTAATTTCTTATTTCCGCTCAGAATATGCTCCGTTGATGAAACAAATCGATGAAACTGGTGATTACAACAAAGACATCGAAGCAGCAATCAAAGCAGGTATTGAAAGCTTTAAAGCGACTCAAACTTACTAAGTTTAGTTTTAGTTAAGTTTGGTTCACGGATCAACCTTCGGAAGCTCGAAAGAGCTTTCGAATACTAGGTTAAGCGTATGGCAAATTTAAAAGAAATTCGCGCCAAAGTAGCTAGTATCAAGAGCACGCAAAAGATTACTCGCGCGATGCAAATGGTAGCTGCTTCTAAAATGCGTCGTGCGCAAGAGCGCATGGCTCAGGGCCGTCCGTATGCCGATAATATGCGCCGTGTAATTGCTCACTTGGTACAAGCAAACCCTGAATACAAACACCGTTATATGGTTGACCGCCCAGTTAAGCGTGTTGGCTATATCGTAGTGTCTTCAGATCGTGGTTTGGCAGGTGGCTTGAACATTAACTTGTTCAAGAAAGTTGTGCAGCATGTCAAAGCACAACAACAGCAGTCAATTGAAGTTGAATTTGCTTTAATTGGTCAAAAAGCGGTTTCGTTTTTTAAGAATTACGGCGGTAAAGTGCTCGGTGCAACTACCCAACTTGGCGATGCGCCGAGTTTGGAACAGTTAACTGGCTCAGTCCAAGTTATGCTTGATGCATTTGATAAAGGCGAATTAGATCGTATCTATCTCGTATCAAATGGCTTCGTTAATGCAATGACTCAGCAGCCTAAAGTAGAACAACTTGTTCCTTTAGCACCAGCAGAAGAAGGCGATGATCTCAACCGTACTTATGGTTGGGACTATATCTACGAACCAGAAGCAGAAGAATTGTTAAATGGTTTGTTGGTTCGCTATATCGAGTCTATGGTTTATCAAGGTGTGATTGAAAACGTTGCATGTGAGCAGTCAGCTCGTATGGTCGCGATGAAAGCAGCGACAGACAACGCAGGACAATTGATTAAAGACCTACAACTCATTTACAACAAGCTGCGTCAAGCCGCGATTACTCAGGAAATTTCCGAGATCGTTGGCGGTGCCGCTGCCGTTTAACATTATTAAGTTTGAATTGAGGAGACAGCAATGAGTAGCGGTCGTATCATTCAGATCATCGGCGCGGTTATCGACGTCGAGTTTGAGCGCAATAGCGTTCCTAAGATCTATGACGCTCTCCAAGTTGACGGTACTGAAACTACATTAGAAGTTCAGCAACAGCTTGGCGATGGTGTTGTTCGTACCATCGCAATGGGTTCTACAGAAGGTCTTAAACGTGGCCTTAATGTAACTAGCACAAATGCACCGATTTCTGTTCCAGTAGGTCCAGCTACGCTTGGTCGTATCATGGACGTTTTGGGTCGTCCTATCGATGAAGCAGGTCCTGTAGCGACTGAAGAACGTTTGCCGATTCACCGTCAAGCACCTTCTTATGCTGAACAAGCAGCTTCTACTGATCTTTTAGAAACTGGTATTAAAGTAATTGACTTACTTTGCCCGTTCGCAAAAGGTGGTAAAGTTGGTTTATTCGGTGGTGCGGGTGTTGGTAAAACCGTTAACATGATGGAGTTGATCAACAACATCGCTAAAGCTCACTCAGGTTTATCTGTGTTTGCTGGTGTTGGTGAGCGTACTCGTGAAGGTAACGACTTCTATCACGAAATGAAAGATTCTAACGTTCTTGACAAAGTAGCAATGGTCTACGGTCAGATGAACGAGCCACCAGGTAACCGTTTACGCGTAGCGTTAACGGTTTGACTATGGCTGAATACTTCCGTGATCAAAAAGACGAAAATGGTAAAGGTCGTGACGTATTATTGTTCGTCGACAACATCTACCGTTATACACTTGCGGGTACTGAAGTATCAGCATTGTTAGGTCGTATGCCATCTGCGGTAGGTTACCAACCTACACTTGCAGAAGAAATGGGTGTTCTTCAAGAGCGTATTACATCTACTAAATCTGGTTCGATCACATCGATCCAAGCAGTATATGTACCTGCCGATGACTTAACAGATCCATCTCCTGCAACTACATTTGCTCACTTAGATGCAACAGTAGTATTGAGCCGTGACATCGCATCTTCTGGTATCTATCCAGCGATCGATCCACTTGACT
This sequence comes from Acinetobacter sp. P1(2023), assembly GCF_028367635.1. Classification (NCBI taxonomy): domain Bacteria; kingdom Pseudomonadati; phylum Pseudomonadota; class Gammaproteobacteria; order Moraxellales; family Moraxellaceae; genus Acinetobacter; species Acinetobacter sp. P1(2023). The sequence goes on along the minus strand of NZ_JAQNDD010000008.1, from coordinate 13,456 downwards.
CAACTTCACGTCAGTTAGACCCATTAGTTGTTGGTCAAGAGCACTATGAAATTGCGCGTGCAGTACAAAACGTATTGCAACGTTATAAAGAGCTTAAAGACATCATCGCAATCTTGGGTATGGATGAGTTAGCTGAAGAAGATAAATTGGTTGTTTACCGTGCGCGTAAAATCCAACGTTTCTTCTCTCAACCATTCCACGTAGCTGAAGTGTTTACTGGTGCTCCTGGTAAATTAGTACCGCTTAAAGAAACGATTCGTGGCTTTAAAGGTCTATTAGCTGGTGAATACGATCACATCCCAGAACAAGCGTTCTATATGGTTGGTGGTATTGACGAAGTGATTGCTAAAGCTGAGAAACTCTAATTTAAGGAGATCATCTCATGGCGACTATGCAATGTGATGTCGTAAGTGTTAAAGAGTCTATTTACTCTGGCGCAGTAACGATGTTAATCGCGAAAGGTGCTGGTGGTGAACTTGGTATTTTGCCAGGACATGCTCCACTAGTAACCTTGCTTCAACCGGGCCCAATTCGTGTTCAGTTGGAAAATGGTACAGAAGAAATCGTCTATGTATCTGGCGGTGTTTTAGAAGTTCAACCTCATGTTGTAACGGTTCTTGCAGATACTGCAATCCGTGCTGACAATTTGGATGAAGCTGCAATTTTAGAAGCTCGTAAAAATGCTGAACAATTGCTTGCAAACCAAAAGAGTGATTTGGACTCAGCTGCTGCGTTGGCTGCCTTGGCAGAAACCGCTGCACAGCTTGAAACTATCCGTAAAATCAAAAACCGCGCACTCTAATTGCCGGTTTGAGATTGAAAAAGCCACCATAAGGTGGCTTTTTTTATGAGTTAATTTTTAATATTCAGTTTTTGAATCCGATTTTTCATCCCCAGCCATAATCATGGAAGCAAGTTTCACCATGTCCATTTGAATGGTATTAAGCTGTTTTTCAATTTGGTCAAAATCAATTTGATCTAATTTCCCATTCAGTAACGGCATGCTAAGAGCTTGTTGATTGGCACGTAATAAACTTTGGCGAATATTTTCAATTTCCTGACTTTTGATATCTAAAGTCAGAAGAGCTTGATTTAATCCTTGTAATTGCTGTTTTAAAGTTGTGACTGTAGTTTTTAATTCGTTCTTATTTTTATCTTGGATCGCTTGCTCAACATCCAGCTGAGTATCTTTAAGTTGTTCAACATAGTCACCAGCTTTAATCTGTAAGTTAGCAGCATCACGGACCATATAAAAAATATTACCGCTTTTAAGTTCAGTTTTATTAGGGGCAATATCGGACTCTTGTTGCTCAAGAGGTTGGTCAGATGATTGTTCAGTTATCTCAGTCTTTTCTTGATCATTAGCATGGTCTTGTGCTTGATCACACCCCAGTAAAAGCATGCCTGAGGCAAAAATTACAAAAGGAAGAAATGCGCCCTGTAAAACTTTTTTCATAACTACAAACAACATCAAATAAAGCAAATAGGTACTATAGGCATAAAATATGAAGAAAGATTGTATTTTTGCAAACTAACAACATTTGCGAGGATAATAAAAAAGAGCGTATAAAACGCCCTTTTTCACGTTTAAAAATTTTATTTTGCTAATTCTGCTTCAACTGCTTTAACAATTTGTTCGTCGTCTGCTGTTATGTTTGGAGCAAAGCGAGCCACGACTTCACCATTCTTATTAATCAAGAACTTTTCGAAATTCCATAAAACTTCTGGAGCAGGATTGGTTGGAATACCTAAGCCTTCTAAACGCTCACGGAAAGGGCCTTCACCAGTACGTTCTGGTTGAGCGGCTGTCAAAGCTTGGTAAAGTGGATGCTTGTCTTCGCCGACTACAGAAACCTTAGAAAATAAAGGGAAATGAACATCATAATTTAATGAACAAAATTGCTGAATTTCTTCATCAGAGCCCGGTTCTTGCTCTTTAAAATTATTTGCAGGGAAACCTAAAATTTCAAGACCCTGATCTTTTTTTGCTTGATAAAGTTTTTCTAAGCCTTCGTATTGTGGAGTTAAACCACATTTAGAAGCAGTATTTACAATAAGTAGAACTTTACCTTTATATTGTTCAAGATCAACCGTTTCGCCTGAAATAGCTTTTACTGGAATGTGATATACAGATTGTGTCATGAGTCTTTCCTAAAGATTGTAATTGATATCAAGTAACGCATTTGTTTTAACTGCTATTGAGGGGTAGTGCAATAATATTCGTGTTCAAAAAAGAAAAAGTTTTTAAAGATAATCTGAATTCTAGTTATTTCTGATTTGGATAGGCGTTTGCCCAGTGTAACGTTTAAAAAACTCAATAAAACTTGAGCTATGTTGATAACCTAAATCGTATGCTAAACGCTTGATAGGCGTTCCTTGGCGAATCTGATGAATGGCATAAACAATTTTGGCCCGATTTCTCCATTCGGATAACGAAAGCTGAAGCTCTTGTTGACTCAAACGTAATAAGTGACGATCACTTACTGAAAAGTTCTGAAGCAACTGCTGTAAAGAGTGATTAAAAAGTAAAGGATCTGAAAGTTTTTCTAGAATAGGCAATAAAACAGGATGACGCGTTTGCGGTAAATAATGTGAATATGCAGGGGCTTGTTTAAGTTGATCGAATAAAACTTGTAAAAGATGTTCTAAGTATTCAGGTTGTTCGGTTTGTTTTTGCTGTTCTAAAATTTGGAGGACTAAGGTTCGAAAGAAAGGCTGAATACTAAAACATTTACATACGTTACCTAAAATAGAGCAGAGGCTAGGGTGTAGTCGAATACAGATATAATGAATTTCATGGTCGATATGAGTAGATTGATGAACTGTTTGAGGAGGAATCCAAAGTCCATAGCTTGGAGGAGATAAGTAGATTTGTTCCTCTACTTGCATTTCCAAAATGCCATTCAAACTAAAATTAAAATCTCCCCAGAGAGATGCATGAGGACGAACAATATCTTCTTTTTGGTATAGAAATTCATGAACTTCTATACTGTTCAATAAAGAAAATGCTTGGTCCTCATTGTTCATTTATATGCTCTAACTCATATTTTAATTTTCACAAGTAGCTTTAGGATTATTTAAGCCTTTTGCTAAGGTGAATGTACTTAGTAATGCTAAGGCAACGAAGCTTAATACACCATAAATTAAAGTATTTTCATTGAAATGATCAACTACATAGCCGCCTAATAAAGAACCTGTTGCAATCATTACCTGAAACATACCCACAAAAAGAGGCATACCTTTTTCAACGGCATTTGGTGCATGTACAAACATCCAAATATTGGCAGAGGTAGGGAAAGCGCCAAATGCGAATCCCCATAAAGCTGTTAAGACAATAGCACCAAACTCATGGACAGCAAAAAGAGGGAATCCAAAAAATACGATTGCGAAGCATGTACCGACAAAAGCTAATGTATAACGGACATTTAGGTTGCCACTATATCCGGCAAACGCATTTCCGAAAATACCTGCAATTCCATAGAGCAATAATAATGAACTAATGGTTGTGCCATTAAAACCGGCAACATTTTTAAAGAAAGGGGCTAAATAGCTATAGGCACAGAAATGAGCAAGTCCAATCAGTAAGACAATTAACATACCACTACTTGCTTTGGGCGTACGTAATAGTGCTGGTAAGTCTTTCAAGTGAATTGCCGAGTCCGGTACAAGTTTAGGTAAAAAGATTAATTGTAAGATTAAAACAATTAAGCCAATGCCTGCTGTAATTCCAAAAGCACTACGCCAGCCATAAAATTCACTTAGCCATGTTCCAATAGGCACACCTAGAACTGTAGCAAAAGTTACACCTGCCATCACGACCGCAGTTGCTTTAGCAATAGGAAGATGCGAAGGAGCTAATTTCCCACTTAAAGCAATTGCTGTCGCCCAGAAACCACCAATTGAAATACCTAAAATTAAACGGCTCAACAATAAAACATGAAAGTTTTCAGCAAAGGCGGTAATGGTATTGGCAATCACCATAATGGCTGTCAGCAAGATAAGTACATAACGCCGATCAAGTTGTTTTACAGATACAGGCAATAGAGGTGCCGCAATTGCTGCCATAATGCCGGGTACAGTAATAATCAGGCCTGCTGTACCTACAGAAATATTTAAATCAGTTGCGACACTATTTAAAACACCAACAGGTAAAAATTCACTTGTTACTAATGCAAATGCAGCAATAGAAACGGCCAAAATAGCAAACCAGCTCCCTTGAGTGGAGGTCGTGGGTCGCGCTTTAGAAATAGAAGATTGGTCCATAGGAGATCCTTACTTGTCTAAATTTGGAGTAAAGAAAGGCAATTTATTAATTAACTAACGATCATTATGAAAATAAAATAGTTGATAAAAAATCGAACGTCAATTAATTTAATAACGATTGTTATAAAAATAGATGTGATCTTTATGACAAATAGGCATGAAACAGACCTTGTTGTTACTGAAGAAACGCTAAAAAAGAAGCGTGGGCGTCCTAAATGCTTTAATGAGCAAGAGGTTTTGCAAAAAGCAATGTTGCTCTTTTGGGAGCATGGCTATGAAGCCACATCTATTAGTGACTTAACGCAAGCTTTAGAAATTACAGCACCGAGTTTATATAGTACCTTTGGGGATAAGGCAGGGCTGTTTTATCAAAGTATTGATTACTATTTGGCTCATGAAGCATGCCCCATAGAAACCATTTTTTTAGAAGCAAAAACGGCAAAAATCGCTTTTGAGTTATATCTTTATGACAATGTAAAACGCTTAATTCAACCGAATAAGCCCGCAGGTTGTATGTTGGTGGTTGCTGCCATGAATTGTTCTGATGCCACTCAAGATGTGCAGCAAAACCTATTGGATAAACGCATAAAGACCAAAGAAAAATTATTAAAACGTCTTCAACAAGGTGTCGAGCAGGGTGATTTATCTGCCAATGCTCCTCTACAGGAAATGACAGATTTTTATGCTACGGTCATTCAAGGCCTTACTATACAGGCCAGAGACGGCGCGAGTACTGAGCAATTGCATAAAGTTGTAGAGCATGCCATGAAAGCTTGGACATTATTTTAAAAAGGGCGATGTCCTAAGTTCAATATCAATGTCGGAAATACGATATTTCAATTTATTAAGACATTCTCCAAAATAAAATCTCTTTTGTAGAGGGTGCATTGCTATGAGTCAGGTCATGAAATATCACAAATGGGCATTTATTTTTCCCATTTTGGCAGTACTGATTTGGTCTTTAAATATTGTAGTCACCCGCTATGTTTCGGATTATATCTCGCCGGTAAGTATTAGCTTCTATCGGTGGTTAATCGCTTTTATTATTTTGACTCCCTTTATGTTTTTGCCTGTTTGGAGACAAAGACAACTGGTAAAACCATATTTACCTAAGCTTGCTGTGCTAAGTGCATTTGGGATGGTACTTTATCAAGGTTTAGCTTATACGGCTGCCCATTATACCAGTGCAACCAATATGGGAATTGTGAATGCATTTATTCCTATTTTTACGATCTTTGTTTCGCTTGCCATTTTAAAAGATGTGCCTAACCGCTTTGCAGTTTTTGGCAGTATTTTGTCTTTTGCAGGCTTGCTATATGTCATGTCCCAAGGAAATATTAATAAGTTATTAAGTGGTGGCGGGCATCTTGGTGATGCGTTAATGATTATTGCCGTATTCTTCTATGCATTTTATGGGGTTTTCCTGAAAAAATGGCAGTTACCTCTACCAATTATGACAAGTTTATATGTTCAGATTGGATTTTCTGTAATATTTCATATTCCTTTAATTCTTTGGTTTGGGCTTGATGCTTTAAATGTAGAAAATGCGCCAAGCGCTATTTATGCGGGCGTATTTGCTTCTCTCATTGCGCCGTTAGTTTGGATGTTAGCCGTTCAACAGCTTGGTCCTAATAGAACAAGTATTTTTATGAACTTGGTTCCTGTTTTTACAGCAGTTATTGCAAGCGTCTGGTTATCTGAACAGTGGACCATTTATCATACGCTAGGTGGGATTGTTATCTTAATTGGTATTATCATGGCTCAAAAGAAGGTCAGTCCTAAAAAGAGTGAATTAATCCAAGAGCAAAACTAAAGTCGGGTAAAAAAACTATGGCATATTTTGAAAAAAACTGATGAAAATATGCCATTTTTTTCTTAGTTAAAGTTTTTCTATATGATTTATAAATAGTTTATAAAAATAGTTTGAAATATAAATATTAAAAAAGCCGAGCAAAAATATTAATATAATTTTAATTTATAAGCGAAAACTTGCAAATTCCCTACACTTTTCATGCTTTTTTTAGAGAAATAATATATTTCTCTCATTTGATCTCTTACTACATAATAGCGACCACTACGAAAGACGTGCTTTTTTGCAAATTATCTTTCGTTGCAGAGATATTCAAACCCTCTGGATGTGGTATATACCCATCCTTTTTTATGCTCAGTTATCCCTATATAACTGAGCTTTTTTTTGTCTGGATTAGGCGCGAATAATCTCTCCAGTAAGGGCATTAATAATTCTACTTGGTTGCTGACTTTGGCCTAAGTCACCATTGAGATAGTTTAATTGTGAACCAAAGTATTGGCAGGCATCTTGTAGTGAGTGAGCAGGTTCTTGCCCACTTGGGTTAGCACTCGTCGAGACAATAAATCCATGAAAAGCATTGCATAATGCTACACATAAAGGATGAGTGGTGACTCGAACAGCAACAAGCGGATGTTTACCTTTAATCCATGAAGGAATATGTTCACCAGCAGGTAATAGCCAAGTTGTCGCTCTTTCTGAAGGTTGATGATTCGTCCAACAATCAATAATTTCTTGCTGGGTTGTTTGAGGGAGCGAAGTGAGCAAGTGCTCAACTTGGCTAATATGGCCTGCTAATAGAATTACGCCTTTTTCAATAGGCCTTTGCTTGAGTTCAAGAATCTTTTGAAAAGCTTGCTCATTAAAAGGGTCGCAACCTAGCCCCCAAACTGCCTCAGTTGGATATGCCAAAACTTGACCTTGTTGTAAACATTCGGCTGCTTCGGTAACTGAGGTGGTAATCATGGTAATACTCTTCCTTTCAATCAGACAGAATTTTATTGTGCGCTCCGGTACTAAGAACGACAACGTAAATACAACCCTGATTGTTGCATACATAAACCAAGTAGTTCTAGTTCCATCAGTGAAGAGGTGAGTTCTGCTACAGGTTGAGAGTGATGCAAAACAAGCTGGTCAATATCTTGTCCAACCCAGTCTAAAGACTGATAAAGGCCAATTAAATGCTCAGGAATTTCTGGGGCGCAAGAAACTATTTCTTCCTCAGTTGAGTTCTGTTGCTGACTTTGCCATTGGGTGGGTAACGCAAGGTCTTCAATAATCTGCTCAGGATGATCAACTAAAATTGCTCCTTCCCGAATGAGTTGATGACAACCTTGATGAAATTCACTGTAAATATGACCAGGAATAGCAAATACGGTTTTACCTTGTTCGGCTGCTTTGTCGCAGTAATGAGAGAACCACTCTTTAATGTAGCTTCTACCACTAACACGCCTAAACTTAAACCACTGACAATTCGGTTCCGACGGGGAAAATGCTGTTGTAATGGTGGGGTCCCCGGTAAAAACTCAGTAATAATGGCGCCGTTTTGAGCCAAAATCTGTTCGGCAAGTTTTTTATTTTGAGCAGGGTAGGTACTATCTAAACCTGTTCCGGTCACTGCAATGGTACGTTGATGTGCGGCAGCTCCTTGATGAGCAGCTTCGTCAATCCCATATGCCAAGCCACTACTTACATAAAATCCTTTTTCACTTAAGTAATAGGCAAAATCATAAGCAACCTGACGGCCGTGTGGGCTTGGTTTTCGACTACCGACAATCGCAATTTGTGGTTGCAATAAGGCTTGTGCCTGACCTTTTCCAAAAATGATAGGTGGGTGATCAGTATAAGGTAGTAATTGAGTGGGATAGCCTGAGTCATCTGCCGTTAAAATAAAGTCAGTATGTTGATGAATCTGTTGAACCAGTTTTTCAAACTGAGCTTGACCTTGAGCGGTTTGAAATTCATCTACGCGTTTTAAATGATTGGCGTGTAAACCAAGATTAGACCACTGTGCTAATCCATTTGGCTGGACTGCTTTTTCACAGTGACCAAAATAATCAATAATTTTTTTAAAACTAACTAAAGAGTGCTGCACCAAATACCACACTTTAAGCGTGTGGTAATGGTGTGAAGAAAGTTGAGTAAGCATTTTAAAAGGTACATCCAGCGTTAATCATTAAAGCGAGGCGGCTGAATGCTTGAACCAACTTTAATTGGTAAATCGCTTTCTAATACGTAGGCATAACTCAACTGATCAAAGGTTCTAAAAACCATTAGGCTACCAATTTGTTGACCAGGTAACTTTATTGATTCCTTAGTTTTAGGATCGCGAATAGTTTCGCCTTGCTGCGTAATATCAAAAACTTGGCCTACTTGAACACCTTGAGTTGTACCGCGGTCCAAAGTCACCACACTATTTTTGGCAGCTCTACCAATTGAGCCCATGACACGAATGATTTTGCCGGCATCTGGCACTTGAGTAGCGTCCACTGGATAAAATAAAGTAGGCAATGTAGCCTCTTCTTCTGGCATAACCCGATCACCACGACGTACTTCAGAATCGTAGCTGTCAGTTAACTCAAGCGTGGTAATGTCTTTTTCCGAAGAGATAGCAATCCCCGAGGCAACTTGTTGTAACTCAATACCTAGACTATGCTTTTTGCCTTTATTATCTGTGAAATAATAAGGTTCACCTTCACGGTAGACGGCATAACGTTGACCATCAATCAAACCTTGTCCGCGTGCATAAATAGTTTGACCTTTTGCTGCAAGTACTCGTTGATCGGCAGTACCTACTACATAAGGAGTATGTTCAATTGCGTCAGCTGGCAGAATAGTGCTGTGTTCTAACCACTGCTTGATATGTTCAAGAGGAATAACAGGGATGTTATTGTTAAGTGACTCTACACGAACTTGAGGTTGTAAATTTGTCATTTGGCCTGTGTAACGGCGAATAATGCCGACACAACCGTCTCCCTCATCTTTTCCAACCAACGGCCGGCCATCTAAACTACATAGCAGTAGTCGATCACCTGGATAAATCCAATGCGGATTTTTGACATGCTGATTATTTGCCCAAATTTCAGGCCAGCGCCAAGGTTTACTCAGAAAGTGACCGGAAATATCCCAGAGCGTATCTCCCCGTTTTACTACGTAGACATGTGGTGCATTACTTTTAAGAGAGGGTGGATTATGGTTCGGACTAGCAGCATAAACCTCTGCTACCGTACCGAATGCAACCCCTGTAAAAAGTGCCAAAGCAAGTAAATGCTTTTTTATCCCCAAAGCATGAAATTGAACCATGCCGTCAAAAACCTTTTTCATTATGATAATTCCTAAAAATTATGCGTGCAGATGCGTTATAATAGGCGGCTAACACACAATTTTTCGATGAAGTATTTCCTTCATTTGGTTTTTTAATCAATGGCATAAGTGAGGACGTCAGTATGGCCTTATTACCTATTTTAAGTTTTCCTGATCCCCGTCTTCGTACCATTGCTAAGCCTGTTGAAGAAGTTACTGATGAAATTCGTCAACTTGCAGCAGATATGCTTGAAACCATGTATGCCGCACCGGGTATTGGTTTAGCAGCTTCACAGGTCGATCGTCATATTCAGCTTATCGTCATAGATTTGTCTGAATCTAAAGATGACCCGATGGTTTTCATTAACCCCAAAATTACTCCACTGACAGAAGATACGCAGCAGTACGAAGAAGGCTGCCTATCGGTGCCACAAATATACGACAAAGTTGAGCGTCCGTCACGTGTGAAAATTGAGGCAATTAACCTTGAAGGTCAAGCATTTGAGATAGAAGCTGATGGACTTCTCGCTGTTTGTATCCAACATGAAATGGATCACTTAAATGGCAAATTATTTGTGGATTATTTGTCGCCACTTAAACGTCAACGTGCACGAGAAAAAGTTGAAAAAGTTGTTCGTCAACGTGAGCGTGAAAAAGTTGCAGTAAAACGTTAAAAATTTCTATTCTTGAAACATGAATATAGTGTGGATGTGATTTTTGGTTTTTCGTAGTGGGTTACTGCTTGCATGTGCAGCAGTATTTTTACAGATTGCGGTGTTTCTACAGCCGCTATTACCGAAGCAATATCAAATTGCTCCGGTCTGTGAAACTATTACCCTTGCTTTGCTTAAACCCAAAGCACAGACAGAAATCATGTCGCATACCATGCATTCGCATCATGAACATCATATTGAACAAGCACAAACCTCTGGGCAACATGATCATCATGATGCAAATCACCAGTGTCAGTATTGTACCGTCTATGCCAATTTGGTTTTACCCCCTGAATTTGGTGTAAAAGAAGTTTTAGTCCGCATACAAGTCCGCTTAGTCGCCTATCAACAAGCATTTCGACATGTTTACTTTGCGCTACAGCGACTTTTTCTACTCCCGCAAGGGCGCGCACCGCCTCTATTTGCATAAATAAAAGCAATTTTTTGTTGGGGTCTTAACTGACTTCAATATCACTTTATTTATGTTTTAGAGCGTATAAAAATGCCACATTCTAAATTCTTATTACAACCGTTATGGGTTGCGATGCTTGCTGCCTCTCATTCGGGTCTAGTTTTTGCTGATTCAGAAAAAAATGATGTTGATACCAATGCTCTTCATTCATTGGCTCCCATCGTTGTTACCGCACAACAAGGCAACGATGCAAATGGTCCGATCGTACATGCAGATCCAAAGCAACCGATTCAGCCAGTCCCTGCTACGGATGGGGCAGACTATCTGCAAAGTATTATGGGATTTAACTCGATACAAAGCGGTGGAACAAATGGTGATGTGACATTCCGAGGTATGTTTGGTTCACGCATCAAAATTTTGACTGATGGAACTGAAAACTTGGGTGCATGTCCAAATCGTATGGATGCTCCAACTTCTTATATCTCTCCAGAAAGTTATGATCGCATTTCTGTGATTAAAGGCCCACAAACGGTCCAATATGCCAATACAGGTTCGGCAGCTACGGTACTTTTTGAACGTCAACCTGAGAAACTCACCTCTGAAAAACCTTATCGTGGGCAAGCGAGTGTCTTACTAGGTTCATATGGGCGTATTGATCATAATGTTGAAGCGGCATTGGGTGATGAGAAAAAATATATCCGTTTAAATGCCAACCGTTCAGAATCCAATAGTTATCAAGATGGTGATGGCAATACCGTGCCCTCAGCATGGAAAAAGTGGAATGCAGATATAGCGCTTGGCTTTACTCCAGATGAAAACACGTGGGTCGAACTCACTGGTGGAAAATCTGATGGTGAATCGCTTTATGCTGGACGTTCAATGGATGGTTCTCAGTTTGCGCGTGAAAGTTTAGGTCTACGGTTCGAAAAGAAAAATATCACTAACGTCATTAAGAAAATTGAAGGGCAGGTGAACTACAGCTATAACGACCATATTATGGATAACTTTAGCTTACGTACTCCGCCATTAGTTGAAATGAATCATGGTGGTATGACTATGCTCATGCCGAACGCGATGGCAATGCAAGTAACGCGCCGTACACTAAACTCGCGCTTAGCCATGACTTCTGAATGGAATAAGTGGAGTTTAATTACAGGTGTAGATTCTCAATTTAATAAACATGGCGGTAGCATGTCATCGCCAAATATGCCTTCTATGAATGTTCCATATCGTCAAGATATGCGTTTTCAATCATACGGTACTTTTGGTGAACTTGGTTATCAATGGAACGATCTCAACAAATTGGTTACAGGTGCACGTTTAGATCGAGTCACAGTTGAAGATGAACGCGCTAACTCTCAGGCAAAAGGCTTTAATACTAAACTTGAAAAGACTTTACCGAGTGCATTCGTTCGCTGGGAAAATCAACATCCTGAGCATGATCTAAAAAGCTATATCGGTTTAGGTTATGTAGAGCGTATGCCGGATTATTGGGAGCTTTTCTCGCCTAAACATGGTAATGCTGGTTCAACCAATACTTTTAACGGTGTGAATCCTGAGAAAACATTACAATTGGATATGGGTTTCCAACAACAACATGGTGCTTTAAATACATGGGCTTCTGCTTATGCAGGCTTAGTAGATGACTACATTTTAATGAGTTACCACCATCATCCAAGTATGGGAATGGATGGGCATGACATGAGCCATGATATTACTGCGGGTGCCAAAAATGTCGATGCAACCATCGCAGGCGCGGAAGCGGGTATTGGATATCAATTTACCGATCATATTCAGGCAGATTTGAGTGCCATGTATGCGTGGGGTAAAAACACCACAGATGACAAACCGCTACCTCAAATTTCACCTTTAGAAGGTCGCTTAAATATTCGCTATGTAGCTGACAAATATAATTTAGGCCTGTTGTGGCGAGCTGTTGCTGAGCAGAACCGCGTGAGTCTACATCAAGGTAACATCGTGGGGTATGACCTCAAACCAAGTAAAGGTTTTTCAACTCTTTCTTTAAATGGAAGTTACAACCTTCGTAAAGATATTGATGTCTCTGTTGGTGTCGATAACGTTTAGATAAAACCTACACCGAACACTTAAACAAAGCGGGGAGTGCGGGCTTTGGATTTGCGAGTGAAGAGCAGTTCAATAATACCGGAAGAAATTACTGGGTTCGTATGAGCATGAAGTTTTAATAAGCTTAACGAATTAGATGAACTGAAATTATTAACTTAATGAGAGAAATGAAATGACTAATAAATTATCGCCTGAACAGTCTTGGTGGGGATGGAAGTTACTGATTGTAGCTTCTATCTTAAGCTTATTGTTTATGATCGTTTTTTACTTAGCAATTAACAATGAACCTGACTACATGCCAAGTCAAAAAAATAAGCAGATGATGGAGTCACATGAGCAAATGAATCAAGCTGAAATGCACATGCACAGTTCATCAGCTCAATAAGCTCTTTAAAATTTGAAAAAGGAAGCGTGGTTAACAGGCTTCCTTTTTTATTTTTAGGTTTTAAAAATTATTGAGGCATTCTCGCTAAGATTTTTGCTTTACTTTGATTCTAATAAAACTTTAAACCAAATTTTGTATAGGGCGGATGGGGCATCGGACTTCGAAAAGGTGCAGCATAAATCCTTTGTAATTATTAATAAGGCGCTTTTTTCCCTGATACATTATGAGAGTCATAAAATTTTCTTGATTTAGAACAACAGCTTAAGCTGGAATTAATGAGCATAATACTTATATATTTAAGTCAAAAATAAAAAATTAAAATAATTTTTAATATAAAACAAAGGTTTAGATGGGTGGTTGATTTAAAAGTAAACGCTCGAGTCATTAATTTTTAATTTTCGCTTGCAAAGGGGATGAGATGGTCTATAATGCACATCCATCGGCGGTGATGCGGATAGAAACTTGTTGAAAAACAGTTACTTGTGATT
>NZ_JAQNDD010000007.1:0-180512 GCF_028367635.1 Acinetobacter sp. P1(2023) | reverse complement strand
GTGTTTTTTTATGTAGAAAGAAAAATATATTAAAAATCTAAATTAGATTTATGGATTTAAATCTTTAAATTCAATAAAAAACTGTAGATAGAAAGAGCATTTAATTAGACAAAATTAGAAAAAGGTTAGCCCCTTCTAATTAAATTTTTACCTAAAGAGTTGTGTCTACTGTCTTTGGAACTATGTTTGATAGAATTAATTTAATAAGATTATTTTTATAATTGGAAAAATCTATTTTTTCTTCTAGAAAATTCATTTAGATATGTATAACAAATGGAGACTATATGTTATAAATGTTGAATAGGCATGATTTTTGCTTGTTTTATGGAAACTAAAATATATGAAATTATCTGTTGGATTGAAAGTTGCGAATTCTTTATCGTTAACACCTCAATTGCAGCAGGCGATTCGTTTATTACAACTCTCTAGTTTAGAGCTAGAACAGGAAATTCAGATTCAATTAGATAGTAATCCTTTACTTGAAAAAATAGAAGAAGAGTCATTAACGGAAAGTCTGTCTACATTAGAAAGTAAAGAATCAGATGATTTGACAACTGAACTAAATGCAAACCATTTGCCTGATGATTTGCCAGTCGATACTGAGTGGGATGATGTTTATACACATCAATCGACGGCTTTAGCTACTCCAGAATTTGAAGAGCGTGAGGATAATCGCCAAGTTCAATTATCTCTAAAGGAACATATTTTAGAGCAAGTTAATCTTTTGCATTTCTCTAAAATAGATCAATTAATTGCTTATTGTATTGTTGATGCATTAGATGATAAAGGGTTTTTAGATGCTGAAATAGAAGAAATAATTTTAGCAGCACAACAATTGTTAAATGAAATGGATATTGAGGAAGAAATTGAAGAGGATGAAGTTTTAGTTGTTTTGAAGCATATTCAACGTCTTGATCCATTAGGGATTGGTTCACGTAATTTAGCGGAATGCTTAAAGGTACAGCTCGAATTTCTACCCAAAGATGTTGAGTACTTAATCGAGGCAAAAAGCTTATTGCAGCATTATGAGCTTTTAATAGCAAATGACCTAAATAAGCTACTCAAACAAACAGGCCTAACGAGAGACCAACTAAAATTTGCAATCGACCTTTTAAAGACATTAAAACCATATCCTGGTATGGATTTTGATAAGCAAGAATCTGATTATCAAATTCCAGATGTAGTCGTTTCAAAAAAAGATTTACATTGGCAGGTTCAGCTAAATCCAGATGTACTTCCTAAATTACGAATTAATTCCTTTTACTCGAGTATGATTCGTAGGGCAGATCAGAGCGAGGATAATTTATATTTACGTAATCAAATGCTTGAGGCGAAAAATTTTATTAAGAGTATTGATGAAAGGCATAAAACATTATTAAAAGTAGCTTCTTGTATTGTGGAGCATCAAAAAGCTTTTTTGGAGATAGGTCCTGAGGCAATGAAGCCGCTTGTTCTTCGAGATGTGGCGGAAGAGGTTGAATTGCATGAATCTACAGTTTCTCGGGTCACTACAAATAAGTATATGCTTACGCCTCGTGGTCTGTTTGAGTTGAAATATTTTTTCTCTAGCCATGTAGGAACAACTGCTGGGGGAGAGGCTTCTTCTACTGCGATTCGTGCAATGATCAAAAAATTGGTCGCAAATGAAAATCCACGTAAACCTTTGTCAGATAATGTAATTGCTACATTATTAAAGGATGAGGGAATTGAAGTGGCTCGAAGAACGGTTGCAAAATATCGAGAATCGTTACATATTCCTTCGTCGTCTGAGAGAAAAGTCTTGATCTGAATTTTGAAGTATGACTATTCTAGGAATTCATTATGACGAAATAATGAAATTTCATTTTCACCAAGAGAGTAACTAAAATGGTTTAATTGTCCCAAGTTTTCTTTTTGATAGCATTAAATCGTTTTGGTTCTTCTTTAGATAACCTAAAAAAGGTGAGGGATAGAATTATGCAAATAACGATTCGTGGACATCATTTAGCAATTACACCAGCTATAGAAGAAAATATTAAATCAAAATTTAATCAGTTAACGAAACATCTAGATCAGGTGAATAGTATGCAGATTAAATTAACAAAAGATCATCAAATTGATAAGCGCTCTCATAAAGGTAGTTCAAACCATGTTGCAGAGGCTATTGTAAGGTTGCCGGGAATTGAGTTGTTTGCTCAGGCAACTGCTGATGACATGTATACTTCAATTAAAAAGCTTACTGAAAAATTAAAAAAACAATTATTAAAATATCGGAAAATGCAGTGTACTTATTCGCAAGTTACTGTTTCTGCTTAATAAGTTTTATATAGTTGAGAGAGGCTTGAAAGATAGCCTCTTTTTTATTGATAAAATATAAACACGTACTGAATTCTTTGAAAAAGTTATAGTAAAATACTTCGTTTTACACCTTAGGTTGTGTCAGAGGTCTTTGCAATGAATAGTGAACAGCTCACTCAAATTTTAAAAGAAGCTTTCCCTGAAGCGGAAGTAGCGGTGAGCGGACAGGCCGGAAAATTTGACCTCCGTATTGTGGATGATCAATTTGACGGTAAGCGTACTGTTGCTCGCCAACAATTAGTTTATGCACCATTAAATACTTATATTGCAAGTGGCGAAGTTCACGCGGTAACAATTCGTGCAATGACCAAAGATGAATGGCGTAAAGCAAGCCTTTTCGGAGCTTAAATATTAATGGATAAATTTTTAATTACGGGTGGTGTTAAGCTCGAAGGGGAAGTGCGCATTTCTGGTGCTAAAAATGCGGCTTTACCATTACTTGCTGCAACTATTCTTGCAGACTCACCAATTACGATTACCAATGTTCCAAATCTTAAAGATGTAAATACTTTGGTTAAGTTGATTGGTGGATTAGGGGTTACAATCGGCTATGAAAATGACACAGTAAAAGCTGATACCTCTACTTTAGATAATCAGTTTGCTCCTTATGAATTGGTAAAAACAATGCGTGCCTCAATTTTGGTTTTAGGACCATTATTAGCACGTTATGGTAATGCCAAAGTTTCTTTACCGGGTGGTTGTGCAATTGGATCACGTCCAGTTGATCAGCATTTAAAAGCCTTAGAAGCTTTAGGTGCACATATTGAAGTTGAAAATGGTTATGTCCATGCTTCAGTTGAAGGTCGTTTAAAAGGTGGCGAAGTTGTTTTCGATATGGTTACCGTTGGTGGTACTGAAAACATCTTGATGGCTGCTGCACTGGCTGATGGTGTTACAACTATTCGTAATGCAGCTCGTGAACCTGAGATTACTGACCTTGCTCAAATGCTCATTAAAATGGGTGCTAAGATTGAAGGTATTGATACCGATACTTTAGTTGTAACTGGAGTAGAAAGTTTGCACGGCTGTGAATATGCTGTTGTAGCTGATCGTATCGAAACAGGTTCTTATTTAGCAGCTGCTGCAATTACGGGTGGTCGTGTCAAAACTACTCATACTGACCCTGCATTACTTGAATCTGTTTTGGATAAGTTTGAAGAAATGGGTGCTGAAGTCACTCGTGGCGATGACTGGATCGAACTTGATATGTTAGGCAAACGCCCTAAAGCTGTAAGTTTTAGAACTTTGCCCCATCCAGAGTTTCCAACAGATATGCAAGCTCAGCTTATGGCTGTAAATGCTATCGGTCGTGGATTTGCAACGATTTCTGAAACAATTTTTGAAAATCGTTTTATGCATGTTCCTGAGTTGTCACGCATGGGGGCTAATATTCAGGTCGAAGGCCATGACGCAATCGTAACTGGAGTAGAAACTTTACAGGCAGCACCTGTAATGGCAACTGATTTGCGTGCTTCATTCTCTTTAGTTTTGGCAGCTTTAGTTGCAGAGGGAGATACCTTAATCGATCGTATCTACCATATTGACCGTGGTTATGAGCATGTCGAAGAGAAACTTCAAGGTTTAGGTGCCAAAATTAAGCGAGTAAGTTAATGAATGATGTAAGAAACGATGATCCTAATTTTGATGTGATGGGCAATTTTGATCATGGTTTGACCTTGGCACTTAGTAAAGGGCGTATCTTAAAAGAGACGTTACCTTTGCTAGCTACAGCGGGCATTAATTTGCTGGAAGATCCGGAAAAGTCCCGTAAACTGATTTTTCCTACTACGCATAAGCAAGTACGTATTTTGATTTTACGTGCATCTGATGTGCCTACTTATGTAGAAAATGGCGCAGCAGATCTAGGTGTAGCAGGTAAAGATGTGTTGATGGAACATGGTGCTCAGCATGTATATGAGCTACTTGACCTGAAAATCGCTAAGTGTAAATTAATGACTGCTGGTAAAGTGGGAATGGAGCGTCCAAAAGGCCGTTTAAAAATTGCCACGAAATATGTCAATCTTACACGTCAGTATTATGCAAGCTTAGGTGAGCAAGTGGATGTAATTAAACTCTATGGTTCTATGGAGTTAGCGCCTTTGGTCGGGTTGGGTGATTACATTGTGGATGTGGTCGATACTGGTAATACGCTCAGAGCGAATGGTCTTGAACCATTAGAGGAAATTTGCAAAGTTTCTTCACGTTTAATTGTAAATAAAGCTAGTTTTAAACGTAAGCAGACTCTATTAAATCCAATCATTTCACAGCTTGAGCAAGCCGTTCAATCACGTTAAAAGCAATTTCCCATCATGCTTTTGTGATAGTTGCTTCAGATGATGCCCACAAGTGCTTAGAAAAAGAGTAAACTTGGTTTTTCTTTTTCGCCTTGTGGGTAAATTGATGCGACGTTTATCGACTCAAGATCAGAACTTTAAACAGGTTTTTGCTGAGCTTTTAGCATTTGAAACCGTAAATGATCTTAATTTAGTGCAAACAGTAGATCAAATTATTGCTGATGTTCGTCAGCATGGTGATGATCATGTTTTAAAGCTCACTCAACAGTTCGATCGACATCCAGCGCATCAATTCTCAGATTTAGAATTATCTCAACAACAACTTAAAACTGCTTTTGATAATTTAAATCCAGAAATTCGCGATGCTCTTCAGTTAGCAGCAACTCGTATTCGTACATTTCATGAAGCTCAGAAACAAGATAGCTGGACTTATATAGATGATTTGGGTAATACATTAGGGCAAAAAGTGACACCTCTAGACCGTGTAGGTATTTATGTACCAGGCGGTTTAGCCTCTTATCCATCTTCAGTTTTAATGAATGCTGTACCAGCCCATGTTGCAGGTGTACCTGAAATTATTATGGTTGTTCCAGCACCGAATGGTGAACTGAATCCATTAGTCCTTGCGGCAGCTTACCTTGCTGGGGTTAGCCGAGTATTCACCATTGGTGGGGCTCAAGCTGTAGCAGCTCTTGCTTATGGTACTCAAACTATTCCCCCTGTAGATAAAATTACTGGTCCTGGGAATCGTTTTGTAGCAGCTGCTAAACGTGCTGTATTTGGTCAAGTCGGGATTGATATGATTGCTGGACCTTCTGAAATTTTAGTATACGCAGAAGGCGAGAATAATGCAGATTGGTTAGCTATGGATGTTTTATCTCAAGCTGAACATGACACAGTTGCTCAAGCTATTTTTATCACTCCAGATGAAGCTTTGCTTAATGCAGTCGAGTTGGCAATTGAAAAGCATTTAAATGAATTGCCAAAGGCAGATATTGCTCGAACTTCAATTGAAAACCGTGGTGCTTTGGTATTAGTCAAAGACCGTGCAGAAGCAATTGAATTGATTAATCAGGTTGCACCAGAGCATTTAGAGCTTTGTTTAGATGATGCCGAAGCCATGAGCGAATATATTCGTCATGCTGGAGCAATTTTCATGGGACGTTATACACCTGAAGCAATTGGTGACTATTGTGCAGGTCCAAATCATGTATTGCCAACTTCTGGAACAGCTCGTTTTTCTTCTCCTTTAGGCGTTTATGATTTCCAAAAGCGTTCGAGCTTGATTATGTGTTCGAAAGATGGGGTTAAAACGTTAGCTAAAACAGCCGACATATTAGCTGTTCAAGAGAACTTGGATGCCCATGCACGCTCAGCTCGCTATCGTTATCAATAAGTTTATAAACCTTGTAGTTTTTTAATTATTACTCAGGGCTGATTTTCAGCCCTTTTTTGAGATAAGACCATGACTTTATCTACAGCACAAATGCGCTTTTGGAGTCCAGAAGTTCGTGAATTAGAACCTTATGTTCCGGGTGAGCAGCCTAAAATTCAGAATTTATTGAAACTCAATACGAATGAAAATCCATATCCACCTTCACCAAAAGTAGTCGAAGCAGTTCAAACTGTTTTAACTCAACAAGCTGATGCATTGCGTTTATATCCAGATCCAGATGCAACAGCTTTAAAGCAAGCAATTGCTAAACAACAGAATATTGAAGTATCTCAAGTTTTCGTTGGTAATGGTTCAGATGAAGTACTTGCTCATATTTTTAAAGCATTTTTTCTTCAAGATGAACCGATTCTGTATCCAGATATCACTTATAGTTTTTATCCAGTTTACAGTCAGTTCTTTGGAACAAAAACTAAAGAAATTCCACTCAATGAAAATTTTGAGATAGACGTTAAGGATTATGTGCAACCAAATGGGGGGGTTATTATTACGAACCCTAATGCACCAACAAGTATTGCCCTAGGTTTGCAGGAAATTGAACAAATCTTAAAAGCGAATCCAGATCGAGTGGTTGTGATTGATGAAGCTTATATTGATTTTGGTGCAGAATCCGCTGTCAGTTTGGTAAACCGCTATGAGAATTTGGTGGTGTGCCAAACAACTTCAAAATCTCGGTCTCTTGCGGGTTTACGCGTTGGCTTCGCGATTGCTCAGCCTCATTTAATTGCAGCTCTTGAAGCTGTTAAAAATAGTTTTAATTCATATCCTATTGACCGTTTTGCAATTGCAGCAGCTGTAGCGTCTTTTAACGATCAAGCTTATTTTGAAGAGCAATGCCAGAAAGTTATTTCTAGTCGTGAAAAGCTAGTAGATGATTTAACTACTTTAGGCTTTAAAGTTTTGCCATCTAAAGCGAACTTTATTTTTGCTTCACATTCATTGCATGATGCAGGTCAACTTGCACAGCAATTACGTGAGCAGGGCATTATTGTGCGCTATTTCAATAAGCCGCGTATTAATCAATTCTTACGGATTACAGTAGGGACTGATGAGCAAAATGAGCGTTTAGTACAAACATTAAAACAAGATATTCTCTAAATTTTACTCTGCTGTGCTGTTCATTAGGTTCAGCATAGCAGAGACTTTATCAAGACTCTCTTGATATTCTGCTTCAGCATTTGATGCAATTGTAATACCACCACCAGCCCATAAAGAAAGCTGATTTTGATATTGTTGAAAACTACGGATAAGAATATTCCAGCGGCCTGTTCCATCAAAATTGAAATAGCCCAATGTCCCGCAATATGCACCTCTTGCTGCTTCCTCTAACTCTTCAATAATCTGCATTGCCCGAATTTTCGGAGCACCTGTGATTGATCCTCCAGGTAAGGCAGAGAGCAGCATTTGCATAGGATTAACATCATCTTTAAGGGTCGCAACAATCTCACTTACCATGTGATGTACTTGATTGAAACTTTCAATCTCAAATAGTTTTGTTGTTTTTACTGATCCTGTATTGGCATAAATGCTCAAATCATTACGTAATAAATCAACGATCATGACATTCTCTGCCTGATCTTTTTGAGAGTTTTTTAAGGTTTGTTTTGAAATAAAATCTTTTTCTACATTCTTATATCGAGGCATTGTCCCTTTAATGGGTCTTGTCTTAATTTGTTTATTTTGATTGAACTCAATAAAAAGCTCCGGGGAACAACTTAATAATTCAAAATTATCTAATTTTAAATAACCTGCATATGGTGCATTAGTAAGACCCCATAAATCTGCTGCTTTATTTAATAAAGATCCTTTGAAATCAGCTTTAAATTCTTGGGTTAAATTAATTTGATAGCAATCACCAGCTTTAATATATTCTTGTATTTTATAAAAAGCATCAAAATATTGTTTTTTAGACCACCTTGGCTGAATAGTGGTTTTTAATTCAAATATATTTTTAGAATGATTAGAAATAGAATTCTCTATTCTATTTTCAAGATATGAGAATAGCTCAAGTGCATCTGGTTCATCACTAAAAAAATACCAATCATTATCTATATATTTTAAAAAAGAACGATATTGGCCTAAAAATAAAGAGGGCTGTATATGGTTTTTTATGTCAATAAACTGATGAGCAGAAAAATCATAACTGATAAAACCAATATACCCCCCTGTAAAACTTGTTGTAGCATTAATATTTACTTGTGAATTATTCTCTTTGAATTGGGTAAAGTCTATTAAGTGATTTAATTTTGATATATTTCTATATTCATTAAAATTTTGATGTTGAAACTCTAGATAACTTTCATCTTGAAAAAGAATATACTTTTGAGGAAGGAATCCAATAATTGGATTGTTATTGTCATTTAAATAAACAAGCCCAGTTAACCCTTGTAACTTTTTTAAAATATCGGCAGCACTTTTACCATGTAAAGAGATTTTTTTCTTTAACTGAGACATTTTTAAATAGGGTGGTGGTTAATGAGAGAACATAGTTTACTACAAGTCATAGTTCATCAGGAGGAAGACTTTTATATAGAAAACTTTTTGCTGATAAAACAAGCACAATTACAGCTTAAGATTTTATATGTTTACGAACATTTATGAAGTAAAACTTAAGGTGTACCGTTTGTCGGTTAATTGGCAAAAAATGCACAACACTAGTTGAACAAAAAGTAACGTACATGTAATTTAGTAATTGCTAAGCAAAACTACTCAAGGATTGGAAGTTTCGGTTGCCATATAAAGAAAAATGCGACTTGAGACAATGAGAGTGGTTAAAGTCAAAAAATAAATGCTCTTGGGAGAGTGCTCAATGAAAATGTTCACTAAACTTGCTTTAGTTTCTTCTTTAGCTATCAGTGCAAATGCAATGGCAATGCAGTCAATGGACGATGCTGCGCTTAGTGCTGCTACAGGTCAAGATGGTATTAATATTGGTATCGCTTTAGGTTCTGGCGGTATTTCTATCGATAAATTAATTGTTCATGATAATGATGGTTTAGATCCGGCTACAGGTATTACGGGTGCTGCAGCAACTGCGGGTGCGATTGTAGTAAGCGGAGTAACTGTTAAACAAGTTGATGCGACAACAAACTTGTTAGACCTTAAAATTGATAGCGTTGGTGCTTCAGGTACAAATGGCGCATTTTTAAACGTTGCTGCAAATGTCGGTGCGGTTGATGTACATGTGGGTTCTATTGGTGTGGGTACTTCTGGTACTTTAAATACAACCACTGCTGTACGTGGTATTACTGAAACGGCTCCAACTGAAATTATCTCTGGTTTAGATTTATCTTTAGGTGCGATTTCAGCCAACGTACAATTAGGTTCTACTCCACAAGGTGCGATGATCAAAGTAAACTCTGCTTTAAAAGGCGGTTTAACTTTATCTAACTTTGGTATTAACGACGCTGCGGGTGGCGGTCAAATTGTTCTTGATAAAGTTATGGTTCGTGGTGCAGGTAATACAACTGGTGATTTAGATGTAAATGCAAATATTTCAGTTGTACCAACTGGCTTGAAAATCCAAAATAACAGTGTTCAAGGTATGAATGTTTATGTACAAGGCGTTCATTTAGGTTCTACGGCGACTACTGCGGCTCCATCGATTGGTGATGTTGAAATTCAAGGTTTAAATGTAGGGACTTCTACAATTACAATCTCAGGCCACTAATCTGAGTGTTTAATTAAAAAGCGCGTTTAATACGCGCTTTTTAATTTATTAATTACCTAATTTTATTATATGTAAAAATATTTTTATTGATCAAAATAAGTTATTAAATTTAAGAATCAAATTAAATTAAGTATAAAAGTCTCTCTATTTTTATAAAACTAAACGTTCATCAAAAAAAAGTAAAAAAAGGCTGTTTTTTTCAAAAAAAAAAGGTATCTTCAACACACAGGGATGTAGAGCTATTGCTCTAAGAATAAAATGAATAAGGCCGGTTAGGCCACCATTTAGAACAAGTGCTTATGTTAGAGATTGCTTTAGGCTCAGCATTGATATATTACTTTGCGACAGAAGCCTTCGAAATAGAAAAAAAGCCACCGGGAACTGTTTATTATACAGAGACCGCCGATTCACGTAATTTATCTTTTCGCCGTAATCATATTGAACCAGTTCAAATTAAACCAGCTGTAGAAGATCAGTTTCGAGGTATTGTTCGACAAGCTTATGACTATAGCTGCGGTTCAGCTGCTCTTACGACACTTTTAAATGGTTATGTGGGAACGAGTTTGACTGAACAGCAGACCATGAGCGGCTTACTACAATATGGCGAATATCAACGTATTATTGAGCGTCGAAGTTTCTCTTTACTTGATATGAAGCGCTTTGTAACTGCTATTGGTTTAGAAAGTGGGGGGTACCGTGGAGAATTTTCGGATTTAGTCAATCTTGGACAACCTGCGATTGTTCCAATTTCTTATGCTGGTTTTAAGCATTTTGTCGTATATAAAGCTTATAAAGATGGACGTGTATATGTTGCTGACCCAGCATTAGGGAATATCAGCTTTGATGAAAATCGTTTTAAAGAGGTTTGGGATAATAATACATTATTTGTTATTTCTGTTCCTGAACAGCAGCGTAAAGACTTATTGGCTCTAAAAGATTCAGATATGCGTCATGTGGAAGATGCGACTGTTAACCGTTATGCCTTTGTGGATGTGCAATATCCAACATTCAATTATGACCGTTTAGCAAATAAAGCATCAACCATGCGCCGGGTACTAGATAAAGACCCAAATTCTGCAACTTATAATCAGCCAATTGAAACATATATGCGTCTTTACTATAAGCGTAAATAATCAAATATGAATTGAGTAAAATAAATACATTAGGTGGGAATAAACATGAATAATCAATGGATGAAGATGAGTGTATTGGCATTAAGTATAAGTGCCATTACGGGTACACTTTATGCAGATGATCAAGTTGCACAACAAGCAGATGTACAAAATACTACAGCTGTTTCTGAAGCGAGTACAACAGCAGAAGTAACTCCAGCCACAGATTCAGCCCAAGAAGTGAGTACGACTCCAGCCACAGACGTCGTAACTACTGAACCTGCTTCTACACCTGCAAATACTGGAGCTGATCAAGCCGCAACTGCCTTACAGAAGAAAGAAGGTGATGCGACTCAAGAAACAAATTTGCAAGAAGTATTTACTTCAAATGAGCGTCAATATTCATTGATTAAAAGAGGCGTATTCTCAGCTTATTACGATCTCGATTATACCTATTATCGTGATACTCGAATTGATTTAGCTTTAGCTGATAATTCTTCTCAACTCAACCGTTTACGTATTGAAGAAGATGCGAACCATACTTTAACGAATAGTTTTACTGTTCAATATGGTGTATTGGACAACTTAACATTATCTGCAACCGTTCCTTTCGTTGCGAAGTCTGAAATTGTTCGAGATACAACTGCAGCTGGTTTGGGTGATATTTCTTTAGGGGCACGCTGGGAACCTTTCCCATTAAAGCAAGGCCGTTTGCCATTGGTCTTATTTGGTAACCTATCAACAAAAACTGGCGATAGTCCTTATGAAATTGGTTTAGATGAGCTTTCAACTGGTAAGGGTTATTACTCTGTTGGGGTGGGAGCAAGTACCCGTAAATATATCGATCCAGTTGTGTTATTTGCATCAGCATCTGCCAATTATGGTTTTAAAGAAACGGGTTTAAATCAGGCACGAGGTTCGAGGACGTTAACTTCTTTTGACCCAGGCATTAGTGGCGGTTTTTCATTCGGTTTTGCTTATTCATTTAACTATGACGTGTCTTTAACCATGTCATATCAACAAAGTTTCAACATGGATGCAGAATTCCAGTTCGAGAACGGTGAGGCATATAAGTCGCCAGACCAAAGTAGTGCAATGTTGTCTTTTGCTTTAGGTGTACGTGTTTCACCTGAAACAATCGTTAATGGTACGGTAGGGATTGGTTTAACTGAAGATGCACCAGATGTTTCGCTTGGTTTGTCTTTCCCACTAGATTTCATAGGCTTTGGCAAAAAAACCAAATAAGGAGATATGCAGGTGAAATATCCTAAATTATGTCCTTTAACGGCGGCAATTGTTATCTCCGGTTTTTCTAGCTTTGCCAATGCTCAATTAGGACAAAACCTAGCTGTTGATATTCGTTCACTTTCGATGGGGAATGCAGTAACTGCAGATCCCCCGGGTATTAGTGCAGTTCACTTTAACCCAGCAGCTTTAGCAAAAATTGATGGGTTACAGACAGATGTTCAAGGAATTCTAGCGAACTTTGATATTCAACGTGAGTTCTCGGCACCTCCAGGTTATAACGTTTTTGGCTACTCAGATGACCCTCTTGTTTGTAATGATGGTCCAGAAGTTACAGCCAATATTTGTACTGATTTTAAAGGGCCTGTACGTGGTGATGTTGAATATGCCAGCTTATATGTACCGATTCTAAAAAAAATGGTTGATCTGGGAGCTGGCTATCCATTAGCTGCTCCAACTGCAGGAATTGCTTATAAACCTCCAGGTTCAAAGTTGACCTATGCTACGGCAATTTATGCACCCTTAATTGCAGGCTTCGGCGCTGAAAATGGTAACGCTGGAAACTTCATGGGACAGCAGGTGGCTGTTGAGCGAATTACTTATTTGTCTCCATCTTTTGGTTATCAAGTAAATGATCATTTATCGATCGGTGCTTCGGTTGGTATGTCTTATAACGCTCTTGCTATGAAAACTGATTTGCGTTTTCCCAATGATATGATTGGGGTATTGCGTATGGTTGATGATGTAGTATGTGGGCCGTTTAAAGACAATAACGATATGATCACTAATCTATTGTTATTTGGTTTATGTAATACTCAAGAAGGGATGGACCCTTTTAAAAAAATGGGTTCGCTGCAAGTTTCTATGGAGCAGTCTTTAAGCCCAAGTTATAACTTGGGGTTAATGTGGGAACCAACGGACGATTTTGGCTTCGGTATGGTTTACCAAAGCGCGGCTAAAATGCGTATGAAAGGGAAATACCTGATTAATAATGCTAAGGCTCCTCAAGAATTAATTAAAGGCTTAAACTCCTCAGCTACAGGTCAGGTTCTGGCCGCTATTCTCGGTTTACCGGGAAATGTACCAAACTCTGAGTCTGGTTTGGCCGCGATGGACTTAGAATATCCTGCACACTTTCAGGCAGGGATTAAATATAAAATATTCCCTGATTTGCAAGTTAATTTTGACGTGGGTTGGACAGATTATTCGGCATGGGATAAGTTCAAATTTGAATTTGATCGACAGATTACCTTACTCAAAGTTGCCAAACTTTTATCAAATGATGTGACAGATGCTTCATTAGGATTACCTTTAAAGTTTACTTCACCATGGAGTTGGGGTATTGGTTTAGAGTATTCGGCAACAGATCGTTTGAAGTTACGTGCGGGTTATGAACCTCGTGCTAGTGCTATTCCCAATGATAAACGCAACACTATGATTCCAATTAATAATGCACAATTATTTGGTTTGGGTATTGGATATCGTTTTGATGCAGATACAGATTTGGATCTTTCAGTTGGTTTCTTACGTAGCCGCGATAATATTCCAGCAGGGACTAGTACCTTATCTAACAAAACAGGAGTTGATAATATCCTGTTAAACCCTTATGCCGGTTTGGATGTTAAAACCAATACCAAAGTTACAGTACTCGGGTTAAATTATAGAACAAAATGGTAAAATTAAATTGCAAACGGATGTCTCGACCTAGATTTGCTATTGCGATTTTTTTTGTTGCAATAGCAAGTGTTTCTGTATCTTACGCAGACGGTTTTTATACGATTATTGGTCCTGATGGTCGACCAATGATTGTTCCGAGTAAAAGGGTGGAACAAACTGTTGCACCGTCTAAAGTATTAACACATCCAGAGATAAAGGCGACTCGTCCAGAACAACAAGTATTGCCAGAAACATCTTTAAAATCAAAAGACTTGCCTAAATTAGTTAAAAAGTCTTCCAATACTGCATCAACTGCATCAACTGCATCAACTGCATCAACTGCATCAACTGCATCAACTGCATCAACTGCATCAACTGCATCAACTATCTCGATAAATAAACAATCTACAGTTTCAAAACAAGCAAAACTCAGTAAAGAAAAAACAGAAGTTATTGAACAAAAGTCCACTTTAGAAACTAGTAAAGAAAAAATAGTAATCAAGGATTCTGCTTCCCAACAAAAGATTGAAGAAAAAGTAGAATCGAATTCAGTTCAAACCTTGCCTAAGAATGTCGTTACTTCATCAACACCGGTAGCATCAAAAAAGGATGAGACGAAGTACACTACAATTGATGGTGTGGAATACGTCAATAACGAATATTTAGAGAATCAAGAGTTTAATCTAGAAGGAAAAAAACGTTTTTATATTATGCCTGACGGTTTAGGCCGTACTGAATCTATTGAGCGTAAAAAAGGCGTCGGACAATCTATCCTTAATAACGTATTACATCGATCTCATGAAGACCAAGTCTCTTCTGTGGTATTAGCTCCTACGTATGTGAGACTATCGCACAAAGAGTTGGCAAGCACTTTTGAAAACGATTTGTGTTTTATTAATGGCTATAAAAAATCAATTAAAAAACTGACCCAAAATAAAGAAGTGGGGTTATGGCCGAGAAAACCTCTTAAAGAAAAGTTTGAATACGAAGTCGTAAAAGTAGATTCTTCTATTAAGAATATACAAGTGGCTTCTTATGCTACAACAAATGACAAGCCAGTATATTATTGGCCTCTTGCAGTTTTCTTAGATGAAAAAGGTTGTGTCTTGGAAGGTGCTAGCGGTTTTAAAAGTAAGTCTTATCCTGCGACGATTTTACAACATGCCTCAATTTCAGGTGTTTTACAGGTACCAGAACGTACACATTATATTATGTTAACGCCTTTATCTTCGGCTGTAGATATGCCAGATCAAGAGCTATCTAATCAGGGACAAATTAAAATTTCGGTATTACGTTAAAAATAAATAGGAATGATGATGAGTAAAAATTTTTTATTACCTTTTGCATTATCCACATTGGCAATTGTATTAAATGGTTGCGGTGGTGGTGGCTCAACAATTAATGAAGATCCTACTCAGGGTGGAGGTGAAATTCCAACCACTAATTTGGATTGTAAAGCTGCTAATATTTCAGATGAGTCTTGTTTAAACTTTGAATTAAATTATCCAGTTGCTGGATTGAATTTTGATTGTAGTTTATCACCGAATCAGCATTATATTACTAAATTGGTTGGTAACTCGGTTGGTGGTGCTTGTAGTATCAGTAGTAGTAAATCTGATGAAACAATTACGCTTTATCTGCAAGGTAGTAATACCCACAAGATTGCGTTAGGTACGATAAAACTCGATACATTAGGAAAATACGGAACAACACATTTAACAGTTTTGGACATGGCAACAGCATTAACTGGCCAACCTCCAGCTTCAATGAGTAGTTCTGATCCAACGATTAAAGTGGCAATCGCTTTAGTTAAGTTATTCCAAAGTATTGGAGTTGAACGTCGCGATAATGTGGTGGGAGATTTACAACCAACCCAATTTACTCAAGATAAGAAAAACCTGTTGACGAGTTTGACACAAGATATAACCGCAACAGAATGGAAAAATGGACAATATGCAACTCTTCTCAAACCTTGGTTAGATGTAAGCAAAGTGTCTGATGCACAAGCTTATGCACTTGTAGTTCAAGTAACGAACTTAGCAAATGCTGCATTATTCCAGGCAACTGAAGCAACTTATGCAGGATTTGCAGATCCTGTAAGTTCTCCACTACCGCTTGGGTTTTATGGTTGTAATCAGGCATTAACAGATTGCTTTAATAAATCTACCACTAATTTACGTCATATGATGGCTAATATGTTCATGCTGACTGACCGTGAAGGTTATGCAATGGGATATGGTCTGCAATGGCGCGGTGATGCTACTTTCTATAAAGATGATAAAGGAAACGTGACTGGTGTTGCTCCACCAGTTTTATTGTGGACCAAAGCAAAACCAATGCAAATGCTGGTTGCTACCCAACAAAATGGCTGGCTCAACCCAATTTCAAAAGATATTCAATCGACTCAGCCATTACGTTTGAGCGTTGATAGCAATGTGAATAATGATTTGCAAATCTATCAAGGTAAGTTTATGAACGATTATGCTGTTGCGGGTAGTGAAGGTTTTTATAAGCAATTAACACGTTCAACAACAGGGAATATTCAGCATTATGGTTTATGGCGACAAACAGTAGGCACAGAAAACTATAAGGGTTCACTTGATATTATTAAAGCCAATCCAATTAGTTATCTTGGAAAAGAAATCTTTAAGACAGCAGCTAATGTGAGTTCTGGTCAACGTTATGTCTTCCCATTATATGCAACCTTAACATTCAGATTTGATACGACAGGGATAGCTCCTATCGATTTAGGTATTGTTGTTAATGAAAAGGGAGATATTCGTACGGATATTAAACCAAATGCAACTGCAACAGATATGTCTGGTCAATGTGCAACAGTAGCAGACAATAGCTTAATTGATAGTAATGGAGTACAACAATATAGACTTGGTACTACTGGAGGAACGCAGTCATCTGAAAATGATAGCTCTATTCCTGTTCGTATGATTTTATCACACCCTCAGTTAGGTAACCTTAATGGGATTTTGATGGGACTTAACTCTGTAATCAAACCAGATTCTGACCCAGAAGATAAGATAGATGACTCAATTTCAGTGGGTGGCGCTAAGATTAACCTCTATAATCTATTAGCAGGTCAAAACAGCAGTAGTAGTATTAATTTAAGTGATTATGACAACAAGACTGCGCGTTGGGTTAATCTGTATGCTTTCTATCAAGCTGTCTATAATAATATTAAGGATATTAGTCCTGCACCAACAGATGAAGAAAAAGCATTAGCACAACGTATTACTGGAACCGTGTCAATTAAACTTGCCGATCAGTCTATTCCAGCTTGTAAAGCAATTAAAACTAAGTCTTAAAATATTAAACAAATAAAAAAGACCGCTTAGCGGTCTTTTTTTATTATCTAATTAATTAACCCGTATGATCTAAACGAGTACCCAAAGTTTCAAGATGTGTTGGGAAAACTTGTTTTTTACGATCTTCAAAATAGTGTCTTAGGGTATGTTCGACACTAGGGAAGGCTAGTTCTCCCCATGGGATTTCATGCTCTTCAAACAGACGACTCTCAATGCTTTCTTCACCTGCACCAAAAATGCCATCTTTCAGCTGTGCTTTGAAAAGTACATAAATTTGACCAATACGCGGAATATTGTACATACAGTACAGTTGTTCTATTTCTATCTCAGCTTCTGCTTCTTCACGAGTTTCACGTGCTGCGCCTTGTTCCATGGTTTCGAACAATTCCATATAACCAGCAGGTAATGTCCATAAACCATAACGAGGTTCAATCGCACGACGACAGAGTAATACTTTGTCTTCCCATAACGCTAAGGCACCGCAGATTACTTTGGGATTTTCATAGTGAATATTTCCACAATGAGTACAAACACGGCGTACTTTATGATCACCTAAAGGAATTTTTTGTTCGGTTTTATGCCCACACGCTACACAGAAACTCATAATTATCATCGAGTATAGAGATGCCTCAGCATAACTGAATTTTTAGACTTACGCATCAACTCTATTCCCTAAGTTTGATTTTCAGATATGATGCAAAGAGAGACAGAATAATAGGTGAAAGGTATGGAAGAGCACTTGCTAACACAAAAGTTACAGCAAAGATTGCGCTTTTCCACCCGCATACAAGAAGCACAAGCAGCAGTACTCATTGCAATTACGAATGAGAATAATCCAAAGGTACTGCTTACACGCCGTTCAATACATATGAACAACCATGCGGGGGAAGTTTCTTTTCCGGGTGGAAAGCGTGATCCTAGTGATACCAGTAATATTGTTGTAGCGTTAAGAGAAGCTCAGGAAGAGACAGCTTTAAATCCGTTTGATGTACAGTTGTTAGGTGATTTGCCGATGCAGCGTGCAAGAAGCGGTTTGTCTGTAAAACCAATCGTTGGGCTTATTCCTCCAGAGGTGACTTTAATACCTCAGCCCACCGAAATTGATCGAATTTTCTTTGTCCCGTTACAGCAACTTATCGAGACGCGTCCGACACCCTATGAAGTACGGTATGCTCATCAGTCTTTATATTTTCCAAGCCTACAGATTGATAATGAAATTATCTGGGGTTTAACTGCTCGTATGTTAGTTGCACTGTTTAAATATGGATTAGGTTATCAAAAAGATTGGCCGTTTTTACTTAACTCACCAACCTTTGGAATGCCAAAGTTTTCTCATAAAAAATAAAGATCAGGATTGATAAATTATGATGTATAGCTATCAAGGCCAGCACCCAAAAGCCTTACATGAGCCATGGGATGGCTGGGTTGCTCCAACTGCAACGCTTATTGGGCAGGTAGAACTAGGCCGTCAGGTCAGTATTTGGTTTGGTGCGGTAGTGCGTGCTGATAATTGTGTAGTTCGAATTGGTAATTTTTCTAATATTCAAGAAAATTCTGTACTACATACCGATGCTGGACTTGAGTTAAATATTGGTGAATATGTCACGGTCGGTCATAAAGTCATGCTGCATGGTTGTACGATTGGTGATAATAGTTTGATTGGTATGAACGCCGTAATTTTAAATCGAGCTGTGATTGGTAAAAATTGTATTATCGGTGCGAATGCCTTAATTCCTGAAGGGAAGGTGATTCCAGATAATTCAGTGGTGATGGGTTCACCTGGCAAAATTGTCAAAACTTTAGATGAAGATAGCGCTGCAAAAATACGTTTGAGTGCATTGCATTATGCTGAGCACTTTAAGAACTATGCAGATTTAAAAGAATTCCACTTTTAAAATTTGAGTAAGATATATTCTATGCCAAGCACAAGCTTGGCATTTTTATTTAGAGAGAGAACAACTCGCCTATCAGAGCCGAGTGGGGTATCATAACCCTCGTTTTTAATCTGATTTAATACTAAGGTTGTGCATGAAATTGCTGGCGTTGGAAACTGCAAATGAGCAGTGTTCTATTTCATTAGTCGATGAAACCCAAGAACTGTTTTTTCAACTCGATACGCGGGCGAAAGCACAAACCCAAACCATTTTGCCCATGATTGAGCAGGGGCTACAAGAAATAGGTCTTGAAGTTGCTGGTTTAGATGCAATTGCCTTTAGCCGTGGGCCAGGTTCTTTTAGTGGTGTCCGAATTAATGCAGCTGTGACTCAGGCATTGGCATGGTCACAAGATTTACCCGTTATTCCAGTTTCTACTTTACAAGCTTTAGCTCAAGCGGCATATCGACTTGAAGGTTTGCAACAAGTGACTGCGGTTCTTGATGCGCGTATGAATGAAGTTTATATCGCAAGTTTTGTTCTAAATGAACAAGGTATCATGCAGTGTATTGATGAAGAAAAATTAATGGGCTATGAGCCAGCAGCTGTTTACGCAAAGCATTGCTTGATTGGTTCGGGCGCAAAACTACTTCAAGCTGATGCAGAGCATCAAACAATCACCGCAACTGCACAAGATATTGCTTCGATTGCACGTGTTTATGCAGCGCAAAAGCAGTGGGTTGATGCCGAACATGCTTTGCCAGTTTATTTACGTGATGATGCATGGAAAAAAATAGCGGATCAGGGTAAAGCAAAATAAAGGCTAATCATGCACATATATTTTGAAGTAGATTTTCAAGAACAAGCACAGCACTACCAAGCTGTGCTTTGTTCTAGAGGTGTGACTGTCGATTTGCAGTTAGTTGAAAAACTGAATGCACGTTTTTTACGTTTAAATCCTGAGTTGGCGCTGTGTGTAGATGAAAACGGATTATGGCTATCTGCAAACGGCATGAAAATGCAGCCTGACTGGAAAGCTGAAATTCCCCGTTTAAAGCGTGCAAGTCTTAAATCAGAAATGATTGCCCGTGCTTGTCAGTTAGGTGAAAAACCAATACTCGTTGATGCTACAGCAGGCTTAGGTCACGATAGTTTACTCATGGCTTACCTTGGTGCACAAATACAATTGGTTGAACGCCATCCAATTTTGTTTACCTTACTTGAAGATGCAAAAGCACAAGCTGAACAAGATAGCTTTTTAAGCCAGTTTATGGATCGGATTCAACTGACCTTTGCTGATTCTGCAACTTATTTACAACAGTTACAGCAGAAAGCCCAAACGGTTGATGTGGTGTATTTAGATCCGATGTTTCCGCAGCGTGACCAGAATCACCAAGCCATCAAAAAACAAGCTCAAGTCAAAAAACAGATGCAGCTTTTACATCTTCTTTTACCCGAAGATGGTGAAATGGATTTAGGGGATAATTTGCTGGTTTTGGCGCAGAAAGTTGCTAAACGTGTAGTTGTTAAACGGCCACGACATGCTATTTTTTTGGCAAATCAAGAGCCAGCTCATCAATGGCAAGGAGATGCTTGTCGTTTTGATGCGTATTTTCAGTAGGCTTATGTAAGGTTAGGTTTTATTGCTTGAATAATGCACAAATATATGTGATATAGTTCAAAAGCATGATTGCTAAAATTCTTAGCAGGCATACACTTAAGATGCCTGTCAAAAACGAAATTTTTGAAAACCTTCTATGATTGATCTTAAACCCTCCATTAACTTTTGGCATGATTTTAAAAGCAACCAAATTGCCGGAATGTGGCTGTTTTTGGGGTCAAGACGTTCTTTACAGATAGTGCATCCATCTATCCTTCAGCTCATTGTCTGGGGAATTTTAGGAGGGTGTACCAACTCTCTTTATAGTTGGCTTGTGGCGGGTCAAATCGGTGATTTCAATTCACAAGGTTTAATTGGTTATGCACTTTGGCCATTCATTGCCTTAATTGTTGGTATTTTCTTATCACAGCGAACCAATCAACCTCGCTTAATGCTAGTACCTGCTTTATTGTGGTTGGTTCTAGATACCAATATCTTATTAATTCAATGTTTAATTCAATATTTAGGTTCTAACGGTTATCTCAACTTTATTCCCGATGCTATTTATAACGGAATATTGCCGAGCTTATTTGTAGCTTTGTTTGTATGGCAAAGTTTAGCAGTAATTTGGGTTTTCTCACGTGAGCTCAAGTGGCCTTGGTGGGAACGTGCACTGGTTATGGTTGCGACTATTGCAACGATGGTGGTGTGGCAACTTTCTGTAAAAGACCAACCGATTTGGAAGGTAGAAGATTCTGCTCCAACGTTTGCTGAAGATGCTTTTTATGCGCAAAGTAAACTATTAAATGATTCTTTGGAGCAAGTCCAATATGGTGAACTTGCTAAGAGTCATTGGTATTTTTTAGGTGTTGCTGGCGATAGTTATCAAGACGTTTTTAAATCGGAAGTGGTCCGTATTAAAGAACAGTTTGATACACGCTTTGGAACGATTGGGCGTTCAATGATGCTGGTTAATAATCCAGACACCCGCACAGAAATTCCGATTGCATCTAAAACAAGTATCGAGTTAGCCCTACGCCGTATGGGCCAGCAAATGAACCGTGATAGTGATGTTTTATTTCTATATATGACTTCACACGGTGAACAAAATCATTTTGAAATTGAAAATGCACCACTAGATTTAGGACAAGTAGACCCGAAATGGTTGCGAGAAACACTTGATAAATCTGGTATTCGCTGGCGTGTAATTGTGATCTCAGCCTGCTATTCAGGAAGTTTTATTCCTGCTTTACAGTCTCCAGATACTTTAATTATTACTGCTTCAGCTGCTGATAAAACTTCTTTTGGGTGTAATAACGAAGCTGACTATACCTATTTTGGTCGAGCTTTTTTTGATTTGGCGATGCGAGAGCAATCGTCGATGAAAGATTCGTTTAACACAGCTAAGCAAACAGTTACCAAGTGGGAAGTGGCTCAAGGTGTTGAACCTTCAGAGCCTCAGTGGATGATCGGTAAAAATATGGAACTTATGCTACCTCAGTTGGAAAAGTATCTATTTCCTCAACAAAATACGGGTAGTGTAGATATTGCTCAAACAAAAACAGAGGCTAAAAACGATGCAACTCCTGCAAAAAAACCGCTGCTTTGAGGGCGAGCAGCGTATATACCAATTTGAATCTTCTTATTTAAAAGGATCAGCTAAGTTTGGTGTTTATTTGCCACCGGCAGCTTTAGAAGGTAAAGCTTGCTCAACTTTATTTTACTTAGCTGGTTTAACGTGTACTGAAGAAACCTTTGCCATAAAAGCGCATGCACAGCATATGGCAGCACAACTAAGCCTCATACTGATTACACCTGATACTTCTCCTCGTGGAGAACAAGTCACAGCAGGGGATCATTGGGATATTGGGCAAGGCGCGGGCTTTTATATTAATGCAACACAAGCACCTTGGTCTGAGCATTATCAAATGGAAAGTTATTTAATAGATGAGTTATACCCACTCATTTTAAAAAGCTTTCCTGTAAACGCTCAACAAGTCGGTATCTTTGGGCACTCAATGGGTGGTCACGGTGCATTAACTTTAGCGTTTAAATATCCAGAAAAGTTTAAGTCGGTATCTGCTTTTGCTCCGATCTGTGCACCAACTGAATGTGCATGGGGAGACAAAGCCTTTAGCCATTATTTGGGTGTAGACCGCGAAAGCTGGTTGGCTCATGATGCCACAGCGTTGGTCTCAAAAAATGGGGCAGTATTTGATGAAATTTTGGTAGATCAGGGTTTAGATGACCAATTTTATGAACAACTTCACCCTGAAAAATTTAAGCAAGCATGTTTAAAAGCGGGACAGCCTTTAACTTTAAGACAACATGCCGGTTATGACCATGGCTATTACTTTATTCAAACCTTTATGGATGAGCACTTACAGTTTCATGCAATCCAGTTAGAAAAGGTCGGCGGCTAATTAGTGCTGCCACTCCACCTGAAATTCTTGTTGAGCCATACGGTTTAGATGATCAAGGACAACTTTTTCTAAGTGGTCGTGGTCATCTAATTGGCTATCAATAGCAACATTTAACTGCTCTGTTTCTGGTGCAAGTGTAATCGTTGCTGTAGGCATTAAGATTTTAAAGTCTTGTTCAGTTTCGTGTACTTCGAACTTGTGTTTCCAATGATTAACCAGACGTTTTGCAATGCGTTTTCCATCGTTTGTTAATAGATAAGTTGTGCTTTTCATTATCAATCCTCACATTGGTTTAATGTACCTTAACAAATTCGTTTAGACGTTAGCATTCTATTGTTGCAACGTTACGTTTCAAGTTTGAAATGTTGTCATTTAAACAAGGAAGCGCGGGCCAAGTAGTTTCTTTTTTGTTATAATTTTCAGCCTCTCCTTAAATTTTTAGCCAGGTCATTCACCTATGTCCAAGCCTTACTTGATTGCTCCTTCTATTTTATCTGCCGATTTTGCTCGTTTAGGCGAAGATGTAGACAAAGTGTTAGCCGCAGGTGCCGATGTAGTACATTTTGATGTGATGGATAATCACTACGTTCCAAATTTAACTTTTGGTGCAGGTGTATGTAAGGCTTTAAAAAATTATGGGATTACAGCGCCAGTTGATGTACATCTAATGGTATCTCCAGTTGACCGAATTATTGGAGACTTTTTGGAAGCTGGTGCAGATATTATTACATTCCACCCAGAAGCATCTCACCACATTGATCGTTCACTACAGCTGATTAAGTCTGGTGGTGCTAAAGCAGGCTTAGTTTTCAACCCAGCAACGCCATTGCACTATCTTGATTATGTACTTGATAAAGTTGACCAAATTTTATTAATGAGTGTAAACCCAGGTTTTGGTGGACAAAAGTTCATTCCAATGACTTTAGAAAAATTACGTGAAGCTCGTAAAATCATTGATGCGAGTGGTCGTGATATTCGTTTAGAAGTTGATGGTGGCGTTGGTCCTGCAAATATCCGTGAAATTGCAGAAGCTGGGGCAGATATGTTTGTTGCCGGTTCAGCAATTTTTGGTCAACCAGATTATAAAGTTGTGATTGATCAAATGCGCGCAGAACTTGCAAAAGTAGGTAGCGTAGACGCTTAAAAAAGATATTCATCTGAGAATAAGCTTGTGGATAACTTTGTTTATAACTGTATGGATAACTGTGTTGATAACCGTATGGATAAGATGTTGGTAAAATAAACAAAATTAGATCAACCGTTTATTCTCTGGACAAAAATGATGAAAAAAGAACGTTTTGGCGTTCTTTTTTTATGCTCGCTGTATATTTTATTATCTGGTTTTTTATTAAGCTTTACTAAAAAATAACCTGTGTAAAAAACGATATGGCTCTGTGTAAAACTATTCTGTGAATAGTTCAATATAAAACTGTAAAAGTGTCATGAAAAATAAAGCTAAATTTGTTTTAATAAGATTTTAGTCAGAGATTTAGATAATTAATGTCGATAAAAATTTTAGCAGTAGATATGGATGGGACTTTTCTTAATTCTAAGAAGCAGTACAACAAAACACGTTTTTTAAATCAGTACGAACAATTAAAACGAAATCATATTCATTTTGTGGTAGCAAGTGGAAACCAACTCGCAAAGCTTATTACCTATTTCCCAGAAATTAGTCATGAAATTACTTTTATTGCAGAAAATGGTGCGCACGTTGTAGATGCAGGACAAGAGATAGCATTTGCTCATTTAAGCCAAGAACAATTTACTGAAATTTTAAAAGCGATTGATTCTATATATATTTCTAAAATGGTCATCTGTGGGAAACAGAGTGCTTATGTACATCGCAGCATGAACGCAGAGGACTATGCCAAAGTCGCTCGATATTTTGAAAAGCTGGCAGTTGTAGAGGACTTTTATGCACTAGATGACTTGGTATGTAAAATTACCTTTACTGCTGATGAAAATGAAAGCTTTGCAATTTTTGAACATTTCCAGAAGCAAAGTTTTGTGAAAGATAAAGTCTTAGTACCTGTTTCAAGTGGTTTTAATTTTATTGATTTAATCCTTCCAGACCAACATAAAGCCCATGGTTTAAAGCTATTACTACAAAAATGGCAGGTTGAACCTGATCAGGTAGTCGCGATTGGTGATAACAATAATGATATTCAGATGATTAAAGCTGTGGGGTATGGGTTTGCAGTTGAAAATGCAGTAGAAGCTTTAAAAGCTGTAGCTCCTTATGCAACTGTAAGTAACGAGCAAGAGGGGGCATTACATGTGATTGATTTAGTGCTTCAGCAACAAACACCATTTTCTTAATCACTTAAAAACAAACAGTTAAAAATGAAAATTGTATCTGTTTTAAAACTTGGTTATGCTAATGGAGTTAAGATTAATCGTCGGTTCTAGGCAATAAGCTCTAATGACTCTACAACACTTACGCAAGTATGCTTGGTTTGTGTTCCTAATGACTTTGGTCATTGGGTGGAGTGGTGTGTCTATTGCTCAGACGCCGATGCAGCATGATCTTCCTACTATGCCGTGTCATAGTGAAAAAATTTCGCATAACAATATGCATAGTCATGCTAGTGATCAAGCCATATGCCATGAGTCTATGGATCAGGTTTCTCACTCGCATGGTGAGCATTGTCAGGACTGTAACCCAGTTCATTGTCAGATTGTGAATCTGGCATTACAGCAAGCATTACCGGATCTTGAATCACAATTCATTCCTATTTCCTCTCAATTTAGCAGTATTTATCAGGCTCAGCATTTAGCCGGATACTGGCAAGAGATTTTACGCCCACCTAAAGCTTAATCCTTTCTTACTTATTTTTTTAATTAAAAAGGATTACAGCAATGTCTCATAAAACAATTAGCAGCCTCGTCGCTGTATTTGGTCTATTGGTTTCCCCATGGACTCTTGCCGCAATTAAGGAATATCACCTGAATATTAATGAACAGCAGGTGAATATTACGGGTCAACCGTTAAAGCGAATTACAGTAAATGGAAAATTTACAGCCCCACTTCTTGAGTTTGAGGAAGGAGATGAGGCTGTGATTCATGTTCATAATCAATTAAAGAATCAAGACACGTCTTTACACTGGCATGGGTTGTTACTGCCAGGGTTAATGGATGGTGTACCGGGTTTCAATGGTTTTAAAGGAATCGCACCAAACGGAGATTTTGTTTACCGCTTTAAGGTGAAACAAAACGGCACCTATTGGTATCACGCCCATAGTAAAGGCCAAGAGCAAGATGGTTTATATGGCCCGCTCGTGATTTATCCGAAAGGAAAAATACCCATAGCTGCACATGAAAAAACCGATCGTGATTATGTAGTGATGCTTTCAGATTTTCATAACTCTTCTAGCGATAGCATTATGAAGAATTTGAAAAAATCTGCTGAGTATTATCAAAACCGCCGTGAAACCGTATCTGATGTTTTAAAGCAAGTTAAAGCACAAGGCTTAAAAACAACTTGGCAAGATCGTTCGATGTGGAATCAGATGCGAATGTTAAAAACCGATATGTCTGATGTGACGAGCTATACCTTCTTAGTCAACGGTAAGACACCACAGCAAAACTGGACAGGTAATTTTAAAGCTGGCGAGAAGGTTCGATTACGATTTATTAATGCATCTGCTATGTCATTTTTTGATGTCAGAATTCCAAATTTGAAAATGACAGTTGTAAGTACAGACGGGCAGCCAGTTAAGCCTGTGGCAATTGATGAGTTTCGTATTGGTACCGCCGAAACTTATGATGTCATTGTAGAACCTAAACAGCCAAATTATCAGATTGAAGCAGAGTCTATTGACCGCAGTGGTTTTGCCATCGGTACTTTGCATAATGAAAATACTCAGGCGGTTGGCCCAATTCAAATGCCAGAACCACGTCCACGCGCTTTATTGACTATGGACGATATGGGCATGAGCCATGGCAATGGGGCGAGTGATAAACATGCAGGCCATCAAATGAACATGCAACATGGCATGTCGACTATGCCTGAAATAAAAAGAGAGGCGGGCCAGACTAATCATGATCATGCAATGATGAACATGGATCATGACATGAAAAATATGTCATCTGGCGAATATGATCATTCTATGATGCAAATGAAGCACGACATGTCAGCGATGCCTGAGATGACGCATGATATGCCGGCAATGTCATCTAGCGAGCATGACCACGCTATGGTGAATATGAATCATGAGATGCCGACTCAATCTGAGAATAAGCCTAAAAAGGATGAGCCAGTTTATGGCTGGGCAAATGCTTCAACGCCAGCGGGTATGAAAGCACTGCAATATAGCGATTTGCAGTCTTTAAGTCCTCAACCAGATACACGTGCGCCAGAGCGAGAGTTAGTCATTCATTTAGGCGGCAACATGGAGCGTTATATCTGGACTATTAATGGCAAGAAGTTTAGCGAAGCTGCGCCATTGCAAGTTAAATATGGTGAGCGTATCCGCTTGAAGTTTGTGAATGACAGCATGATGGCGCATCCAATGCATTTACATGGCATGTTCATGCAATTGGAAAATGGTCAGCAAGCTGAAAACTTACCAAATAAACATACCGTTATTGTTCCGCCAGGAAAGACCGTTACTGCGTTATTGACAGCCGATGCTTTGGGAGAATGGGCGATTCATTGCCATCTGCTCTATCACATGAGTGCAGGCATGATGAATAAATTAATTGTTGCTCAAGTCAACGATGAGCAACAACCCGCTCAGACCCAGCCAACTGTTCAATCTGAAAATGAGAAAGGAGCTAGTCATGTGCATCACTAAGTTATTTTCTCAAATGATATGTTGCGGTGTTTTCTCTGGTGTATCGGTTCTTGCTTTGGCACAAGAACCCTTAACACATGATCATTTACGTGAACATGGTGGACAGATCTATCAAGCAACAAAAATTGATACTGGCT
This sequence comes from Acinetobacter sp. P1(2023), assembly GCF_028367635.1. Classification (NCBI taxonomy): domain Bacteria; kingdom Pseudomonadati; phylum Pseudomonadota; class Gammaproteobacteria; order Moraxellales; family Moraxellaceae; genus Acinetobacter; species Acinetobacter sp. P1(2023). The sequence goes on along the minus strand of NZ_JAQNDD010000007.1, from coordinate 152,591 downwards.
GGACTCAAAATGAAGAAGGAGAAGGCAGCTTTTCTTCTGAATTAGAAACTTGGGTGGGAACGGATGAAAACAAATTATTCATTAAAGCCCATGTTGATAAAGCCGAGTCGGAAGATGCTAATTACGGCGGTTCAGTACTTTACAGTCGAAATATAGCTGACTATTGGGATGTACAGGCTGGGGTAAACTACGAGCGTTCGCAGAGGGAAGATGAAAAGCAAGATCGCTGGGCTGGTGTAGTAGGTTTACATGGCATGGCACCTTACTTTTTTGAAACTGATGCTTATCTTTCTGCAGGTGAAGATCAGCTATGGAAGTTAAGTTTAGAAACGGAAAGGGACTTACTCTTTACACAAAAGTTAATTGGTAAACCTTATTTAAAAGCAGATGTTATTTTGCAGGATGAATCTCGCTATGCAAGTAAAACAGGTTTATCAAATTTACAAGCTGGTTTTCAAACCCGTTATGAAATCAACAAAAAAGTGATGCCGTTTGTTGATGTTGGTTACGGCTATGAAAAAGGTTTAAAACAAACTGCTTGGCAAACTGGAACCGACTCAGAACATGGTTGGTATTATGGAGCAGGGTTAACACTTAAGTTCTAATTGCCGAACAAAAATTAAGCTTAATGATATGCCATTGGTTTATACTAATGGCATTGTTTTTTGTGTCAGTTATGGTGCACAGATGGCTTTAGAAAAACAACAGAATCAAATACATTTAAGTAAAACTAGTTCTAGCTGCGGGTGCTCAAGCGTACCGTCTCAGGAGTATTCTACTCCTAGTGAACCTGTGACTAAAAAGAGTCAATGGGTAAGTTATTATCATATTCCTCGTATGGATTGTGCAGCCGAAGAGCAAATGGTGAGGATGGCTTTGGCCTCTTACGCTGACGATATCCAAGAGCTTCATTTTGACTTGCCAGCACGACATTTGGCGATTTATCACAGTGTTCAAGCTGAAATGATTACTCAAAGTCTACAGCGTTTAGGGCTAGGGGCCGAACTACAACAAACACAGCCACATTATGAACCCGTTGAAAAACCAAAAAAGGTACGAGCCAGTTCTTCAAGTAATGCAGCACAAAAGCAAGTTTTACAATGGTTGTTGCTGATTAATGGGGTCATGTTTGTCATTGAGTTGATGGCAGGCATTATTGCTTCATCGACAGGGTTAATTGCTGACTCGCTTGATATGTTTGCCGATGCTGCAATTTATGGCATTGCTTTATTTGTGGTAGGTAAAAATCTAGATGCACAATTAAAGGCTGCGCATCTTTCTGGATGGTTTCAGTTCGCTTTAGCCATGATTGTGTTAATCGATGTATTGCGCCGTTTTATGTATGGCAGTGAACCTGTTTCAATTCTCATGATTTTAATTGGCGGATTAGCGCTTGCAGCCAATATTAGTTGCCTTTATTTAATGAGAGACCATAAGGAGAGTGGGGCACATATGAAGGCGAGTTATATCTTTTCTGCAAATGATGTCATCGTAAACTTGGGTGTGATTGTCGCGGGAATATTGGTTGCCATAACAGGCTCTCGTTATCCTGATTTGATTATTGGATTAATTATTGTTTTGTTTGTCTTAAATGGTGCACGAAAAATTTTACAGTTAAAAAGTGAATAAGATTCTCTAAGACAGGCGAGCTTTAGATAGGGTTTGCCTTCATTTTTTATTTTAAAGTAAACTGAGTCCTCACATAAAGGAGGAACGACCTCCCCCATAATGGGTAATCATGTCGGGACGACCTGACACTATAAAAATTAGTGAATGTTATGGCTTGGGCTATTTTAATTTTAGCAGGTGTATTTGAAATCATTTGGGCATATTCTATGAAAATGTCCGAAGGTTTTACCCGTTTAACCCCTAGTATTATTACCGTAGTTTTTATGATTTTGAGTGTAGTTCTACTTTCAATTTCAATGAAAACGTTACCCCTTGGCACTGCCTATACGGTTTGGACAGGAATTGGCGCAATTGGGTCATTTTTAGTCGGTATTTTCTTTCTTCATGAGCCTATTGGTGCTATGCGAATGATTGCCGCTGTCTTGATTGTGTCAGGTTTGGTTTTAATGAAAATTTCATCGCCGTCCTAAGAGAATAAACTATGTTGCTGTCTTATAAGTATATCAATTCGCCTGTTGGGCAATTAAAGCTAGTTGCGAATGAAAATGCTTTGGTGGCAGTACTCTGGGACAATGAAAATCCAAAACGTGTTCGGCTGGCCGAGCTGGTCGAACAACTTGAACATCCCGTTTTATTAAAGACCGAACAACAATTAGAAGAATATTTTGAAGGTAAGCGCCGTGAGTTTACATTGCCACTAGATTTTGAAGGAACCGCATTTCAAAAGCTGGTTTGGTCTGCTTTACTTACCATCCCTTATGGCGAAACAAGAAGTTATAAAGATATTGCTGTTCAAATTGGAAATGAAAAAGCGGTGAGAGCAGTGGGCGCGGCAAATGGCAAAAACCCGATTTCAATTATTGCACCTTGTCACAGAGTCATTGGTGCGGGTGGTGCTTTAGTGGGTTTTGCTGGCGGGCTTGATAAGAAAGATATTTTATTAAAACTAGAGCAACAATGAGCCGTTTTTGCGCTCGATTTTTTTAGACTTTTCTACTAAGCTGTCAATTATGATATTTCATAAGGCTGGTGCTTCACTGCATTGCTTTTTTTGAAATATTGATCTTATTCAACAAACTTTGGATGTTCTAAAAATGGCTGTCGGTGACGTAACAATGCCACAAATGCATGTGGTAAAAGGTGTAAAAATTGGCTCAACAGAAGCATATGTACGTTACCAAAACCGACGAGATTTAGTCATTTTTGAGTTTGCAGAAGGTTCAAATGTTGCTGGTGTATTTACTCAAAATGCATTTTGTGCAGCGCCTGTTCATGTCTCTAAAGCCCATCTTGCCGAAGGTAATCCTCGTTATTTAGTGATTAATACGGGTAATGCCAATGCGGGAACTGGGCCTACGGGTTTGAAAAATGCTCAGGATACTTGTGCGAAGTTAGCGGAGCTTGCTGGAGTAAACAGTTTTGAAGTTCTTCCATTTTCTACGGGTGTGATTGGTGAGCAGCTTCCAATGGAGCGTTTACTTGCTGGGCTGCAGCCGGCGTTAAATACTTTGCAAGACACGGCATGGAATGACGCTGCATCTGGCATTATGACGACAGACACCGTACCTAAAGGTGCATCTGAACAATTTGAGCTTGATGGCATGACTTATACTATGACAGGTATTAGTAAAGGCGCGGGAATGATTCGCCCGAACATGGCAACCATGTTGAGCTTTGTGGCCACAGACGCACCTATTCGCCGTGATTTAGTACAAAAGCTATTAAAGACCACGGTTGAGCATTCATTTAACCGTATTACGATTGATGGCGATACCTCAACAAATGACTCTTGTATTTTTGTAGCAACAGGTCAGGCGGGTGGCGCTGAAATTACATCGGATAGCGATGTACGCTACGTTAAAGTCTTAGAAGTACTTGCTCGTGTAATGAATCGTTTAGCACAGTTAATTGTCCGTGATGGTGAAGGTGCGACGAAGTTTATTACTGTGGCTGTAGAAGGAGGCGCAAATACTCAAGAATGTTGTGACATTGCTTATAGCATTGCGCATTCACCACTTGTCAAAACTGCACTTTTTGCGTCGGACCCGAACTGGGGACGTATTTTAGCTGCAATTGGCTATGCAGGAGTTAAAGACTTAGACGTGTCTAAAATTCAAGTGTGGTTAGACGACGTACAAATCTGTAAAGACGGCGGCGCAGCTGAGGACTATACCGAAGAAGCGGGCGCGCGCGTTATGGCTCAAACCGAAATTACCATTCGTGTTGATTTAGGACGTGGTCAGGCCAAAGACACGGTATATACCTGTGACTTATCTTACGACTATGTCAAAATTAATGCTGATTACCGTTCTTAAATATCAGTTATAATCAAGCCTCGACAAAGAGGCTTTTTTATTAGCCCCATCTTTTGATATTAAATGATTCAATCCATAAATCATTTAAGCAGTAACGTTATATGCGAGCAGGTATGCCAGCATGAAGGATAGAGAAGACGTTTTATGAGTGATGCGACTTTAATTGCCAACGATGCAAAAAACATTGTACAAGCGCATTTAGACCGTTTAGGTGAGCCAAAAGACAATCGCTTAAGTGAAGAAGCAAAACAACAAAAGTTTGCACAGATCGAAGCAGAGCTCAAAAAACGTGATGCTGTCCTTGTTGCTCATTACTATTGCGATCCCGAAGTACAAGAACTCGCCGAAAAAACAGGTGGATGCGTTTCTGACTCTTTAGAAATGGCCCGTTTTGGACGAGATCATGCTGCCTCAACACTCGTAGTTGCGGGTGTAAAATTTATGGGAGAAACAGCTAAAATTCTGTCTCCTGAAAAAACAATTTTAATGCCGACGCTTGAAGCAACCTGTTCACTTGACTTAGGTTGTCCAGTTGACGAGTTCACAGCATTTTGTGATCAGCACCCAGACCACACCGTAGTTGTGTATGCCAATACATCGGCTGCTGTTAAGGCACGTGCAGATTGGGTCGTGACTTCAAGTTGTGCAGTTGAAATTGTTGAGCATCTAGATAGCTTAGGCGAAAAAATTATTTGGGCACCAGATCAGCACTTAGGTCGCTATATTCAAAAGAAAACTGGTGCAGATATGTTGCTTTGGGATGGCGCATGTATTGTGCATGAAGAATTCCGTGCACGTGGCATTGCCAACATGAAAGCACTATACCCAGACGCTGCGGTATTGGTACATCCGGAGTCACCAGAGTCGGTTGTAGAGATTGCCGATGCGGTAGGTAGTACTTCTCAACTGATTAAAGCTGCGCAGACTCTGCCAAATGAAAGACTCATTGTGGCAACTGACCGCGGTATTTTTTACAAAATGCAGCAAGCAGTGCCTAATAAGATTTTAGTTGAGGCACCAACAGCGGGTGAGGGAGCAACTTGTCGTTCATGTGCTCACTGTCCGTGGATGGCAATGAATGAACTCGACGGAATTTTAGAAGTTTTACAAAAAGGTGATCAGGAAATACACGTTGATCCAGCGCTTGCTGAACGTGCCAAAATGCCTTTAGATCGAATGTTAGCCTTTAGTGCATCGTTAAAACGTTAAAAAACCTCAAAATGCTTGTTAAATATACATTTGATAAGGATTTTTAACTTTTTTTGAGAATAGGTGTTGACGTCTGAGGGCGTCGCGCCTAGAATGCACACCGTACCGCACGATGTGCGATACAGCAAAAGCTGAGATAGATCGGAGCATAGCACAGCCTGGTAGTGCACCTGGTTTGGGACCAGGGGGTCGTAGGTTCGAATCCTACTGCTCCGACCACTTAAAATAATATTTTAAGATCGGCGAAGTATCGCATGATAAGCATCATCGGTTAAGCGCCTGTAGCTCAGTTGGATAGAGCATCCGCCTTCTAAGCGGATGGTCACAGGTTCGAATCCTGTCAGGCGCGCCATTTGGTAGCTTGGTACATAGAACTTATTTGATGGTGGATGTAGCTCAGTTGGTAGAGCCCTGGATTGTGATTCCAGTTGTCGCGGGTTCGAATCCCGTCATTCACCCCAATTTCGGAGCATAGCACAGCCTGGTAGTGCACCTGGTTTGGGACCAGGGGGTCGTAGGTTCGAATCCTACTGCTCCGACCATATTTAAAAGCGTTCAAGCTTTCTAAAATATCCCAAATATTAAAATCATTTCTTCTAGTCTTACAGTTAGAAGGAATTTTTTTGTTTTCTAGTTCGAAATTTTAATTCATACATACTGCAATTTTTGAACTTCTTTATCTAAGCTCTGTTCTCTGTTATTGATATTTTTGCCTTAACTCATCTTTTTCTTGTTCTGATAAGAATGCGACCTTTAGTCCATTTTCTTGAGCTGTATAAATTTGCTCAGGACTTAAACCAGCTAAAGGGGCAGCAGTTAAATACTCATATTGTATCTCAATGCCTTCTACCGCAGGGTCATCTGTATTAATAGTGGCAAGTACACCATGTTCTAAAAAAGCCTTTAATGGATGTTCTGCTAGTGAGGGTACTGTATTGGTTTGAATGTTTGAAGTGAGACAAGATTCAATACCAATTTTATGTTTAGCTAAATAATCTAAAAGTTTTAAATCTTGAACTGCTTTAACACCATGTCCAATTCGTTCAGCACCTAATTCTTCAATGGCTTGCCAAATACTTTCAGGACCAGCAGCTTCGCCTGCATGTACCGTAATATGCCAACCTGCATCACGTGCTTTTTTAAAGTGATCAATAAATAAATTGCCCGGAAAACCAAGCTCATCTCCAGCGAGATCCAACGCTTTAATATCATTTTTATGGGCGAGTAGAGCATTTAACTCTTTTTCGCAGGCTTCTTGACCAAAAGTACGGCTCATAATGCCAATTAAATTCGCTTTTACCCCGTAAGCTTGACTGCCTTCTTTCACACCAGCAATAACTGCTTCGACAACACCTTCAAGGGGGAGTTGATGTGTCATTCCCATATAACCCGGTGAAAAACGCAGCTCTACATAATCTAGCCCTTGTTGTGCTGCATCTTGCATGTTTTCAAAAGCAATACGTTTGCAGGCATCTAGGCTCGCTAATACCTTTACGCCCCAATCGAGCTTTGATAAGAAACTTAATAAGTCAGGTTGGTTATCCATCACTTGTACATGCGGGCGTAAAGATTCAATGTCGTAGGCAGGTAAATCTAAATTGTATTGTTGCCCCAAGTCTAAAATGGTTTGAATGCGGATGTTGCCATCAAGATGACGGTGTATATCTGTAAGCGGGAGCGTTTTTGTAATCATAAATCTCTTCTTATCTGTTTGTATTAATTCATCATGCCTGTTTAAGACTGCTGATAAAAGTTTGGTTTTGCTATGTTTTTGTGAAAAGCGTTGAGTTGAGTTTTTTGAACTTACTATATTTGTATAAGTTTTAATTTTGATGACATTGTTCTGGCCTAAGAAGACAACGCAGTCTGTGTAAGATACAAGCACCAAGATTTTTATTGTTTTTTAATTTCGCTGAGCCTGTTTTTTGTTGACTCTTTAAGAGTGGATTGGCTGAAGAATGGTCATTGGTATTTTGCCTTTTACTTGTAAAGATGAATAAAGGCTTGCTAATGACCAAACTGATAAAGCGATTAATTTATCTGTAGAAATCGATTTCTGGCAAGTAAATGAAAAAGAAGAAATAGGAAGCACTCAAATGAAGTCGGTACTTTGTCATCAAGCAAAATTGCAAGTAGTGGACCAACCGAACTTAACGCCTGCAAAAGGGCAGGTGTTATTGGAAGTGGTGCGATGCGGGATCTGTGGTTCTGATTTACATATGCAGCATCACTGCGACCACATGCATGATCTGGCGGCACGTGTCGGGTTTCATGGTTTAGCGAAGTCTACAGATCCTTTTGTACTAGGACATGAGTTCTGTGGCAAGGTTTTAGATTATGGTCCAAAAACACGTCACAAATTTAAAGCCGATACACTTGTTTGCGCAATGCCGCTTTTAAATGTAGATCAACATGGTTATTTATCTACAGGGCTTTCACCAAATGCATCTGGTGGTTATGCCGAGCAAGTATTGGCTCAATCAAGCTTGATGTTTGAAGTGCCCAATGGTCTAGATGCAGATAGTGCCGCCATGACTGAACCTATGGCGGTTGCATTGCATGCTGTTCGCCGTAGCCGTGTGAAAACCAGTGAGCCTGCTATTGTGATTGGCTGTGGTCCTGTCGGGCTAGGTGTCATATTAATGCTTAAAGCAGCTGGGGTGAAAACTGTAGTTGCCAGCGACTTTTCACCTAACCGCCGTAAGCTTGCTGAGCAATGCGGTGCCGATATTGTGGTAGACCCTAAAGAGACATCGCCATTTGCCAACTGGAAAGAATTTGGTTTGCTTGGCAATGTATCAGATGCGATTAATATGGGTATGGGGCTGTTTGATAAGTTGCAAGCGACACGCTTACCTTGGTGGCATGGATGGCGCATGATTGATAAATTAGGTGCTCTGCCAAAACGTCCTGTTATTTTTGAGTGTGTGGGTGTACCGGGTGTTTTACAGCAAATTATTGAAGGTGCACCTTTATTTTCCCGAATTGTTGGGGTGGGGGTATGCATGCAAAGTGACAGAATCGAACCCGCACTTGCGATTAATAAAGAGTTAGAAATTCAATTTGTGTTGGGATATACACCGCTTGAGTTTAGAGATGCGCTGCATATGATTGCAGAAGGTAAAGTGAACTGCTCACCGCTCATTACCGGTGTTGTCGGCTTAGAGGGTGTTACGAGTGCATTTGAAGCATTACGTGACCCTGAACAACATGCCAAAATCTTGATTGACCCTAAACTTAGCGGTTCAGATATTCAATTGATGAGTCATTAATTCAAAGTCATTTATGCTTAACTAAAAAGATTGTGATCTCATCAATTACAATCTTTTTTTATGTGTATAGAACGTACAAAGTGACTCAGCTAATTTGAATTGCTCTTTAGTTGTTCTAACTCTTGGTAGATCCACTCAACAAATTTTTGAATAGTCGGTGAGATGTCTTGGCTTGAGTGAATGAGATAGTACTTTCGGCTGCCTTTTAGTTTTTTATTAGAAACAATCACCAGTTCTTTTTTTTGTAGTTCAGATTCAATCAACATTTGCGGAATTAAAGCCATTCCCATGTCATGACTGGCGGCAACGGCAAGCATTGAAAATAACTCATGGCGCTGTCCATCAAAAGGCTTAGGGTGCTGCATGTGATGAGTGAGAAACCATTCTTGCCAAATGCTAGGTCGAGTGGTTTGTTGAAGTAGGGGAATTTTTAGCAAATCCTCGCAGCTTAAATCATAGGTATTTTCATTGATCATCACCACATCTGGAAAATACTTTTCGATTAGCCTTGGTGAGCACACAGGTACAATTTCTTCATCCATTAAATAATGTGCTTGTATGCCGGGCCAGTGGTCAATTTGCTGCTGTGTACCCGCAAAAATAGCGGCATCAAAAATATTGTCATTAAATAAAAATGGCTTGGTACTGGTTTCTAAATGAACGGTAATTTCAGGATACTTTTGATTTAAAAGATGAAGTTTAGGTAACAGCCAGCGCGTTGCAAAGGTAGGAACGACGCCTAATTTTAGAGTTCCGCCTAAACCTTTGTGAGAAATCACATCGGCCGTACATTTCTCTAACCCCAATAAATAGGGCTTAATACTTTTGAAATATTGTTGTCCTGCAATGGTCAGCTCAACACCATGTCGAGTACGAATAAATAATTCAACTCCTAAGAAGTCTTCTAACTGCTGAATTTGACGAGAAACTGCACTTTGCGTAATAGATAACTCTTGCGCAGCATAGGTATAACTTAGATGTTTTGCTGCACTTTCAAAGCAAATCAGGCCCTGAATAGACGGGATGCTTCTTCGCATAGATAAATCCTTTTATTTGTCGTCATATTTCGAAAAAGCATATGACCTAAATGCAGAGATCAAAGTTTAGTATAAAAATAAGCCATTTTTAATGAAATACAATGAATTAAATATCTAAATTTAACGCGTCTTGTTTTAAATATGCGTAAGTTGCATATCTGCATGAACATTTATCGTTTGATTACTGCATTTTTCACGCATAACATCGAGTTAAAGAAAGAAGATCAAATCAAGCAGAGGATGCGATGAATCACATGGTGACAACAAAAAAAGCAAAAGTTCAATTTAACTGGCAAGACCCATTTTTAATTGAGCAGCAGCTTACCGAAGATGAGCGCATGATTCGTGATGCGGCTCATGCCTATTGCCAAGAACGTTTGCAACCACGTGTACTTGAACAATTCCGTCATGAAACAACAGACCCATCTATTTTTCGTGAAATGGGAGAGCTTGGTTTACTTGGTCCAACTATTCCTGAGCAATATGGCGGCGCGGGTTTAAACTATGTGAGTTATGGTTTGGTTGCGCGTGAAATTGAATATGTTGACTCGGGTTACCGCTCTATGGCGAGTGTGCAAAGCTCATTGGTGATGGTTCCGATTCATGAATTTGGTACCGAAGAGCAAAAGCAGAAGTACTTACCTAAACTTGCCACTGGTGAATACATTGGTTGTTTCGGTTTGACTGAACCAGACCATGGCTCAGATCCGGGCAGTATGATTACCCGCGCTAAAAAAGTTGACGGTGGTTATCGTTTAACTGGCGCAAAAATGTGGATTACCAACAGTCCAATTGCTGACGTATTTGTCGTTTGGGCAAAAGAAGTTTCTGCTGAAGGCAATGTGGGTGATATTCGCGGCTTTATTTTAGAAAAAGGCTGGGAAGGTCTATCTGCACCTGCCATTCATGGCAAGGTTGGCCTACGTGCATCGATTACGGGTGAAATTGTAATGGATAACGTATTTGTACCTGAGGAAAATGCGTTCCCTGAAATTCGCGGTTTAAAAGGCCCATTTACCTGTTTGAACAGTGCCCGTTATGGTATTGCATGGGGCGCGATGGGAGCTGCTGAATTCTGTTGGCATACTGCACATCAATACACCATGGACCGCAAACAATTTGGCCGTCCGTTGGCTGCAAATCAGTTGATTCAAAAGAAACTGGCAGATATGCAGACTGAAATTGCATTAGGTTTGCAAGTAGCTTTACGTTTTGGGCGTATGAAAGATGAAGGCATTGCATCAGTTGAGGGTACATCTCTAATCAAGCGCAATAACTGTGGGAAAGCGCTTGATATTGCTCGTATGGCACGTGACATGATGGGTGGAAACGGCATTAGTGACGAATTCGGCGTAGCACGTCATTTGGTTAACCTTGAAGTTGTGAACACCTATGAAGGCACACATGACGTTCATGCTTTAATTTTAGGCCGCGCGCAAACAGGCATTGCCGCATTTAGTAACTAACTCATTCATTTTTAAAAGATCGAGGTGTTCTTTCGAGAGCACCTTTAGGGATTTTTACGCAAAAATTTATGGAAAATGACAAGATTCATCGTAAGGATACTCATGTAAAGATGTGCCTCTGTGTACTTAAAAGCAAATGTAAGATGATGAAAATATAGAAGATTAAGTCATACAGAAAACATAAGTAGGCTACCGATGACTCATTTGGGAAAAATGAGGAACTAAAGATGAACAATGACGTTCAAGTAATATCGAAAGAGTTAAGAACTACATTTCCAAGTAACCTTGGAACATATGAAAAGATCGGCCCTCATACATGGAAATGGGCGTTGTTATTTGCCTATTTTGCGATGGTGGTCGATGGCATTGATATTATGCTGCTGTCTTATAGCTTGACCAGTTTAAAGGCAGAGTTTGGTTTAAGTACCTTTCAAGCAGGTGCCTTAGGTAGTGCTTCTTTGGCTGGGATGGGTATTGGCGGTATTTTGGGTGGTTGGGCATGTGACAAGTTTGGTCGTGTACGAACGATTGCCAACTCGGTAACCTTCTTTTCGGTAGCGACTTGCTTATTGGGTTTTACGCAAAGCTTCGAGCAATTTATGACTTTACGTTTTATTGGTGCTTTAGGAATTGGAGCACTCTATATGGCATGTAATACCTTAATGGCTGAATATGTGCCAACCACTTATCGTACAACGGTCTTGGGTACGCTACAGACGGGTCAGACCGTAGGTTATATTGCTGCGACACTCTTAGCGGGGGCGATTATTCCAGATCATGGCTGGCGCGTTTTATTCTTCCTGACTGTAGTACCTGCTTTCGTTAATATTTTCCTGCAACGATTTGTGCCAGAGCCAAAATCTTGGCAGCTCACCAAAATTGAAAGCTTGCAAGGCAACAAACAGCCTAAAGAAATAGCTGTAGCTGAAAAGCCCAAGAGTGGCAGTATCTACAAACAAATTTTTAATAACTTTAAACACCGTAAAATGTTTTTGTTGTGGATGACCACAGCATTCTTCTTGCAGTTCGGTTATTACGGCATTAACAACTGGATGCCAAGTTATTTAGAAACAGAAGTGCATATGAACTTTAAAAACTTAACCAGTTATATGGTGGGTTCATATACCGCAATGATTTTAGGCAAAATTTTAGCAGGGTATCTTGCTGACAAATTTAACCGCCGTGCTGTTTTTGTGTTTGGAACAATTGCCAGCGCTGTATTTTTGCCAATCATTATTTTCTTCAATACCCCTGACAATATTTTGTATTTATTGATCACTTTTGGCTTCTTATATGGCATCCCATACGGTGTAAACGCGACTTATATGGCTGAAAGTTTTTCAACTGATGTGCGCGGAACAGCCATTGGCGGGGCTTATAACATTGGTCGTGTCGGGGCAGCTATTGCACCAGCCACGATTGGATTCTTGGCGTCGGGCGGTACGTTTACCATGGCTTTTATTGTGATGGGCGCTGCGTATTTTGTTGCAGGTGTATTGCCGGGCTTATTTATTAAAGATCGTCAGTACGATCCGCAAAAACAATCATAAACAATGACAAGAAGGTGCGTTGAGTACCTTCTAAAAAGATAAGGGTATCGTTATGGGTGCATTACAAGGAATTCGGGTTTTAGATTTAAGTCGTGTGCTTGCAGGGCCTTGGTGCGGACAGATCTTGGCAGACCTTGGCGCGGAAGTCATTAAAATTGAACGTCCTCGAGTCGGTGATGACACCCGTATGTGGGGACCACCATGGATGCCCGATCAAGATGGAAACATGACCCGTGAATCTGGCTATTTTCAGTGTACCAACCGCAATAAATATTCGGTTGCAGTGGACATTACCACACCTGAAGGTCAGGCCTTAATTTATGAAATTGCCAAAACTGCCGATGTGGTAATTGAAAACTATAAGACAGGGTCTTTGGCTAAATATGGCTTGGACTATGCTTCCTTAAGTGAGCTGAACCCAAATATTGTTTATTGCTCAATTACTGGTTTTGGACAAGATGGCCCACGTGCAGAAGAACCCGGCTATGATTTTATTATTCAGGGTATGTCTGGCTTAATGAGCATTACTGGTGAGCCTGATGATGTGGCAGGCGGTGGTGCGCAAAAGGTTGGCGTGGCTGTTGTAGATATTCAAACAGGGTTGTATTCCACCATTGCTATTCAGGCGGCCTTAATTGCACGCTCGCACACGGGTCGCGGACAATATATTGATATGTCACTCCTTGATGTGCAGGTCGCGGCACTGGCAAATCAGGGAATGAACTATTTAGCTTCAGGTAAAGCCCCGCAGCGCATGGGTAATCAACATCCGAGTATTGTGCCGTATCAAACTTTTAAGGCTAAAGATAAAGAATTTATTATTGCGTGTGGTAACGACAAACAGTTTAAAGATTTGTGCATTGCGATTGATTATCCAGAACTGCTCGAAAATGAAAAGTTTGTACGCAACCAAGACCGCGTCAAGTATCGAAATGAATTGATTCCTTTATTATCGGAGCACTTTTTACAGAAAACTGCTAAAGAATGGGTCGATATGATTCATGCTTTAAAAGTACCTGTAGGTGTTATCAACTCTATTGAGGACGCTTTGGCTGAACCACAAATCGTACATCGCAATTTGGTGGTGAATATTCCTCATCGTTTGAATGAAAACTTCCAAACGATTGGTTCACCAATCAAACTGTCTGATACTCCGGTCGAATATCATCATGCACCGCCAGAGCTGGGTGAACATACTGCTCAGATCTTATTGAGGTTTAAAACAGCAGAAGAACTGGCCGCGTTAAAGGAAAACGGCATTATTGATGGAAAAATTGCTTAATCAAAATCTCATCTATTCAATTGCAGCTCTAGGGCTGCAATTATAAATTTTGATGAATATTAAATAATTGATTAATAGAATTTTTCATGTTTATCACAAGTGTTTCATCGAAACCATCGACTAAAAAGCGGCTAATTAAGCCTTCAATCACCGTATAGATCAGCTCAGATAAAGCTTCACCATTTGGCATATTACAGTTTGCGGCGATGAGTTCTTTAATCCATTGTTTATGGGCTTTTGAAATCGAAATGATGTCTTGATCATCTTGGTTAGATTCTGCGACTGCTCTTACAAATAAACAGCCTTTAAAAAAATCTTGTCTAAACCAGTTGGTATGCCAATCCAGAATCTTATTGATGGCTTCCAACCCAGTTGCATCTCCCACATAGCCCAAAAGGCTTTGCTTAAACCGTTCATCACGAGCAACGAGCACGGACTTAACCAGTTGATTTTTATTTTTATAGTAGGTGTACATCGTGGTTTTAGAGCAGCCAGATTCATCGCGAATCAGGTCGACGCCAACTCCGACAAAACTATTTTCATTAAATAACTTCTCGGCTGTATCTAATATTTTTAAGGCAGATTTAGACATAAAACTTTTCCAAAAAATAAAATAGTACAGATCTGTACTATTTGGAATTTTATCTATATGCTTTTTAAAAAGCAATGTCTGTTTAAGGAAAAAAACTATGTTCTCGATCTTTTATGGCAAAGAAAAACTGGCTTCATCGCCTACTAAAATTGATATTTTACGAAGTCTTATTGGGGGGACGGTCAGTATTTTTATACTTTTGTGGTTGAGCAAGCTCACACACAATATCTTTATCATGGCACCGTTTGGTGCGACCTGTGTATTGCTCTATACCGTGTCTCAGTCACCTTTGGCGCAGCCGAGAAATATTATATTTGGGCATCTTATTTCGGCTTTTGTAGGTTTGTTTTTTCTAAAATTTGTTGGTGTTTCCATTTTTACAATTGCTTTATCAGTGGGCTGTGCTATTGCACTCATGCAGATTTTTAAATGCGTTCATCCACCTGCTGGGGCTAATCCTCTGGTTATTTTGCTTACTGCGAGCAGCATACATTACGAGTGGAGTTTCTTAATTTTCCCTGTTTTGGTGGGTGCAGTGTCTTTAGTTTTGGTAGCGATGCTCATTAATAATATTAAAGCGAGTACCAAGTGGCCGATGTATGGCTTAGGAATTTTAAATAGTAAAAAGTAGGCAAGGTATGAAGTATTTTGAGCTTAAAAATAATAAAAGTATTCACTATGCCAGGATAGTGAATACTTTTGAATGAAATTATGACTTCTTGGAAATACGTTCTTCGATGGCAAATTTGAGTAAAGAAGCACTGCGGTAAAAACCATGTGCGAACTTTCCAAAGGGCATGGTAATAAAGAACGTCATGACCGTGGCTAAATGGAAAATCAGTAAAAGTGCCATGTAAGGGGTATTGCGAAATGCCATGAGTGCTAGCCCTGAAGCACTAACGATAAGTAGAAGGAAAATAAAGCCTCGATCTACAGGTTTTTGCTCACGGTCACCATGCAACGGATGACGTTTAAGATTTAAATAGAGTAAGCCAGATGGTCCGACAACTAAGCCGATTCCACCCAAAGTTCCTAAAATGACAGGCAAGCTTAGGTAAGGATAAGGTGCATGTAGGTCAAGAAAATAATGATATAAAGTCGCTACGCCTGTGGCTGCAAAGCAAAGCATAAAGCCATAAAACGTCAGGTGATGGAACACACGGCGGATTTGTGTGTAACGGTCATCTTGTTCATTACAGCCTTTGCCATGCCCACCATCTAAATATTTAAGTGTTAATACATTTTGGGTGGCTTGAACTAGGTCCGGTTTCTCAACTTTGCCGTGAATGACTTTAGAGGTTTGTCGCCAGAATTTGCTAATTCCAATGCCGAGCAGAACAATCGCAACTGTAAAGGTTGCTCCAAACAATAGGGCTAAAAAGTTATGCGGGAAAATCGCATAGAAATTACCTTGGTAGCCTGCAAACAGGTCGGTGCCTTTGTACCACACCACAGCTAACATGCAAAAGAAGAAAATAAGTGTTAAAGCCGAGACAAAAGGAATACCTACAGACTTATAAAGTCGACCTAAAGGCTGAGGGGTCGCAAATTCTTGATAAGTTTCTAAACGTACTTGCGCCATCGCTTTTGGAATATTTACACCAAACTCATGTGGTGGGGCATATTGGCAAGCATGTAAACAAGCACCACAGTTATGGCACAAGTTTGCGAGGTAATGAATATCGGCTTGGTTAAACTCAAGGCGTTTGGTCATGGCCGCAAATACAGCACAAAATGACTCACAGTAGCGACAAGCATTACAAATTTGTAAGGCTCTTTGAACTTCCTGCTCATGGTCAGAGAGCTGAACAACTGGAATTAGGGCTTTAGTACTAGCATTCATGTTCAACTCCTTGTGAAAGTGCATAGTGGGCTGCATTTTTTCCGGCAATGCGTCCAAACGTCGTTCCGATCGACATACCGACACCTGCGGTATAACCCTGACCAAGTACGTTACCTGCCATCATTTCACCTGCGACAAATAGGTTGTGGCTTGGCTTGTTGTTAAAACGCACAGCAGCATCGTCTTCGACTTTTAAACCTAAATAGGTAAAGGTAATGCCGGGTTTAAGGGCATAGGCATAGAAAGGTGGTTGATCGAGAGGAACGGCCCAATGAGTTTTGTTGGGAACAATATTTTCGGTGGTGCAGTCATCTAAAACGGTATGGTTAAAGGTGCCTTGCACACAGGCTTGATTAAATTCTTCTACGGTATGGCATAAGGTTTTGACATCTAGCCCGATTTTTTCGGCTAACTCTTGAACGCTATTTGCTTTTACGCCAGCAAATACAGGTGGCATAAAGCGACCAATAGCTTTTGAGTCAATAATCGAATAGGCAATTTGCTGGGGTTGTTTGGCAACAAGACGGCCCCAAATCGCATAACGTTTTGGCCAGAAATCTTCGCCTTCATCATAAAAACGTTCGGCTTTATTATTGACCACAATTCCCAAGGAAACGCAGTCAATACGGGTACAAATACCGCCGTCATATAAGGGTGCGCGCGCATCTACAGCGACACAGTGCGATTGTGATGGGTCACCAATAATATCGGCGCCTTGATCTATCATAAATTTGAGCAAGTTGCCCTGATTAAAGCGGGTTCCGCGAATAATGAAATTATCGGCAGGCCATTCGCCGTTTTCATTTTGTCCCCATGCTTCTCTTAACCATTCCAGATTTGACTCAAAACCACCTGCGGCTAATACACAGCTTTTCGCTTTAAATACACGACCATCTTCCGCAATTGCAGCTTCAAAATGTCCTTGGTTTAACTTTAGATCTTTAATTTTTGTGTTGTATAAAATCTCAATACCAAGTTCTTGGGCGCTACGGTAATACGCATTAATAAGGGCTTTGCCGCCACCCATAAAAAAGGCATTGGTACGTGCAACATGCAAAGCACCCGAGAGCGGCGGCTGAAAATTCACACCATGTTTACGCATCCAGTCGCGGCAGGTTGCCGTGCTACGAATGACGAGACGGGCTAAGTGTTCATTGGTTTTGCCCGCAGTGACTTTAAGTAGGTCTTGCCAATATTCTTCTTCTGGGTAGGCATCGACCAATACATCTTGAGGAGCATCATGCATGCAGCGAAGATTACGAGTGTGTTGTGAGTTACCACCACGCCATTCTTTAGGGGCTGCTTCTATTACTAGTACAGAAGCACCACTTTCTTTTGCTGTGAGCGCGGCACACAGTGCGGCATTCCCACCACCAATTACAATCACATCATGCATGGATTTCTCCCTTTCTCAGCTAGGGCTAATGTAGCTTTAAAAGGGAAGATGAAGTGAGAGGCTAAGCTTGAATGGGTGTTTAGTAAAAATAAACACTAATAGCTTAAGTGTTTATGAGTTTCGCACCGGGCCAACGCTTTTCATTAATCAGGTTGGTGACGCAAGCACGAATCACTACTTTCGTAGCTAAAGTAGCAGGCGAGAGTTCTTCTTCAGAGAGGCTAATTAAATAGTTAATACGCTCAATAGCAGGTTCTACAATGCGTAGCAGACCTAAGTCTTGCCGCGCGTTTAATGATGCACCTGCAGGTTGAATGGTTGCCATTTCGAGTTGGCTAATGCTTTCCATTAACAAATGCAGCCCATCAATTTCATACGCCACTTTAAGCTGATGAATTTTCTGTTCGAGCAACAAACGCAGTCCATGTCGCTGGCTCGGTAAAATCAGGGGAAGTTCTTTAAGCTGTGAATGGCTAATAGTTTGACTGTCTATACAGCTTTCAAGATGGTACTGACTCAGCACTTCTTTAGGTGAGATTAAAAACATTTGCTCTTTGACTAAAGGCTGAATGGCCCACTGTGGGTCGACATCATCACTAAAGATGATGGCAACATCAAGCTGCCTTGCATTGACCAATGCTTTGAGGTCACCCGATAAGCCTTCGATTAAACGGACTTTAATGTCGGGGTAACGATTTCTCATGAGTTTTAAAAAGTGCGTGCCTATAACCGACGCAACACTCGGCGAAAAACCGACGGTGACATGACCACTTAAACGTGAAGAATGCGCAGAGTCTACGGCATGTTCTAAGTGCCTAAGCGCCAGTTGAACCTGTTGAAAAAAAGCTAAACCCGCAGGGGTAGGAACCGTACCCAGAGCAGTGCGTTGTAAAAGGCGAATAGAAAGCTCACTTTCTAATTTTGAGATTTGCTGACTTAATGCAGAAGTTCCAATATCGAGATTTTTTGCAGCTTTACCCAAGCTCCCTGACTCGATCACCGCAATAAAATACTTTAATTGTTTAAGTTCCACGGCAAATACTACATTGTCCTTTATTGGTTATTCTACACTGGTTTATCGCTATACATTTTGTTCTATTCCGCTGAGTAAACCAGCAACAGAGTAAAGGCAACATCACCTCAAGACGTTGCCTTTTAGAGCTTTTATTGTTTAACCTGCTCAAGACCCTGTTCTTCAATAATTTGTGTTGCTTGAGGTGATTTCACAAATTTGATGAGTTCTTTTGCAACTTTTGCATGTTCCGAGTTTTTACCAATGCCCGCTGCAAATACAGTGACTTTCTGGTAAGGCGCAGGAATTGGACCGACTAAATCAACTTGACCATATTGGCCAGTAAAAGGTTTGATTTCACTAATTTGCTGGAACCCAATATCAAACTGATCTTCAGCAATACGTTTTGCAACGCGGTCACCGACCACTTTTTCTGCTTTACCAGCAATCACTTTGTATTCGACAGGTGGGAAGCTTGGGAAAACATCTTTTTCAAGATGCGTACCGCTGGCACTTGCTGAATAACCAATGTGCTTGGCATTTAATAAAACTTTTTCGAATTTTGCCGCAGAGCTAATATCTGGTTTTGGTGCACCTTTAGGCACAGCCATGCCAATGCTTGAATTGACTAAAGCACTTTGTGAACTTGGGTCTACATAACCTTTTTCTGCAAGTTTGTTCAGTTCAGGAGCAGCCAACACCACCACATCAAAATGTTCACCGCGGTCGAGTCGATTTGGAATTGCAGTTGGTGATGCGCCCATTGATGAACCAGATGAGAGGTGAACCGTGTGACCAGTTTGCTTTTCAAATATTGGAATGAGTTTTTCCATAGATGAATAGAAACCGCCTGAGCTAATCACTTCGAGCGTATCTGCGTTAGCAAAAGTTGAACCTAAGCCTGCACCAGCTAAGCAAATGGTCATGAAGATAGGGGACTTTTTCATAATGCCTCACTTTAGTTGCGAGAGAGCACAGTACGGAGACTGAAAATCTGCCGTACTGTTCATTAAAATTTCAGATTAAAGTGTGAGTTTTTAAGCGCTGACTTTTGCAGGTTCAGTAATTGCGTCAGGTTTGTTCTGTTTAGAACCGCGACATAGATATAAACTTGAGATGAGGCTACATACCGCAGCAAGCATTAACCAGAAAGCGGGTGTACTTGGGTTGCCAGTATTTTCGACAAGGAAGGTACAAGCCATTGGGGTCATACCACCAAAAATAGCGGCTGCCAGACTGAACGCTAAAGAGAAGCCAACTGTACGCACACGTTTTGGCATCACTTCTGCAAGAGTTGCGACCATGGTGCCGTTGTACATACCAAAGAAGAACGAGAAGTAAGCAAGCGTAATAAGTAGGTTCGTGAAGCTAATATCGCTGACTAACCAGCTTAAAACTGGATAACTTGTAAAGAGAGCAAGTGTGGTAATACCGACTAAAACAGGACGACGACCAATTTTGTCTGAAAGTAAGCCACCCATGGGTAACCAGAAGAAATTAGACAAGCCAACAAACACAGTTGCTAAAAGGCTATCTGTTACTGACATTTCTAAAGTACGTTTTGCATACACTGTGGTGTAAACCGTAATGAAATAGAACGTGGTTGTGGTCATGGCACTCATCATCATGCCGGCAAGTACGATGCGCCAGTTACTCACTAGTGTGCTGAAAATTTCTTTTGAAGATGGATGAGTCTTTTGTGCCTTAAAGTCTTCAGTTTCTTCTAAAGTACGGCGGAACAAGAAGATTAAAGGAATAATCAAACAACCAATTAAGAACGGAATACGCCAGCCCCATTCACCTACTTGAGCATGAGTTAAAATGGTGTTGAGCCAGTAGCCAAGCAACGCTGCAAATACAACAGCAATTTGTTGGCTGCCAGACTGCCAGCTGGTAATAAATCCACGGTTTTTATCTGTTGCAATTTCAGCTAGATAAATCGATACACCGCCAGATTCAACACCTGCCGAGAAGCCTTGTAATAGGCGTCCAATCACCACCAAAATTGGCGCAATAATACCGATGGTTTCATAACCCGGTACAAAGGTAATTAAGATGGTTCCGATTGCCATAAGGCTTAAAGTCACGATAAGACCTTTACGTCGACCAACTCTGTCGACATAAGCGCCCAAGAAAATAGCGCCGAGAGGACGCATAAGAAAGCCCGCAGCAAACACGGTAAATGTCATCATTAAAGAGACATATTCATTTTCAGAGTGGAAAAATTTTGCTGCGATATAAGTGGCATAGAAACCAAAAAGAAAAAAATCGTACTGTTCTAAAAAGTTGCCACTCGTTACATTTAATATTTTTTTAAAAGTAGCCCTACGGTTATTCACGACATCCATTGGAGACCTCCTTGGCCTGACAAAATGGAAACATTCACGATTTTCAATGTTTGGACTTAAATCCGCTCATTCAATAAACCTAAATAGCACATGGGTTAGAGATGAGAATTCATAAGGTCCTTTACAGAAAATGTGATGCCTTGTTTCCAGTTCAAACTACACATCTATAATTCGATAAACAGAAATCCACTTATCATTCGAAAGAAAATGTAATCTCAAACAGAAGGAGGGAGTGAGAGGGCAAAATTAATTAGGTCTTTAATAAAATTAATGACCCTTTATAAAATAATTTCAGAACACGGCCAAATTTGGTTTTGAATTAGCTCTTTTACACAGGCTTTAATTGCCGACTTTGCAGCAAGTGCAGCAGGTGATAATTCTTCTTCGGCAAGGCTGACTAAATAATTAATACGCTCAACCTCAGGATCAATTAACTTCAATAATTGCAGCTTGTGTTTGTATTCTTGCAAGCAAGCACTTCCGGGCCGAACACTGGCAAGGTCAAGGTGAATCAAGCTGTCCATAAGTAAGTGTAAGCCATCAATTTCATAGACGACATTAAGCTGTCCAATCTTGTGTTCAAGCAGTTTTCGTAAGCTATGGCGCTGACGTGGCAACACTAAAGGAATATCACCAATTTGCTGCGACTGAATTACGCCACTTTTAATACAATCACTAAGACCGTATTTTTCAAGTACTTCTTTTCGTGCCATTAAGTACATTTGCTCGCGTACCAAAGGTTGTATTGACCACTGTTTATCAATTTCATTGGTAAAAATAATGGCGATATCAAGTTGACGCGAGTTAATCGACTGAATCAGATTGCCCGAAAGTGTTTCCACAATCTCTAGGCGAATGTCTGGATATCGTTCAGACATTAGTTTCATTAAAGGGATGCCAATTAAAGCGGTAATGGTTGGTGGAAAGCCAAGGCTAACATGGCCTGACAGCCGTGCCGAATGCGCAGCATCTATGGCAAAGTTCACTTGACGTAAAATAAGCTGAGAGTGCTTTAAAAAGGCCAGACCTGCGGGTGTTGGGGTCACACCAAAAGCATTACGCTGCAATAAGCGAATACTTAACTCTTGTTCGAGTTTACTAATCTGCTGACTAATGGCCGAAGCACCCACATCGAGTTTTTGAGCAGCTTTACCAATACTGCCTGATTCAACGACCGTCAAAAAATACTTTATTTGCTTGATTTCCATAATAAATGTATTCGCTCATCATCCTTGATTTGTAGAGGTATGAAGGATTGGGAAATCTATCATGCACTTTAATATTAACAGCAATAAACACAAATGTTTCTTAAAAAAATTGCTCCGCATATTAAAAACTTGAGCACTTTTTATTGTGATTAAAAAGATAATACTCGGGTTGCAGCTACACAAACTCTAATTTTTCAATATGGCATCCATAGTCAAAGATTTGGCGTTTGGAGCTAAGCAGAACTTTAAAAATCTACCTAAAGTGAGGAATCAAAATAAGAAATATCCAGGATGGATTTATGAATTTTGTTGTGAATAAAAAAATATTTATTTTAGGAATAACTTCAATTTGCACAAGCACCTTACATGCCGCAGCATTTGATAAAACAGGACAATCCATATCGGCTTTTTTACAACCGGGCAATTATTTTGAAGCAAATTTAGGAATTACAGATACCGATTTAAGTGGTGTAGAGTCGGGCACCAACCCTTCACATCATTCCATTTCAGATATCGCCAACACAGATTATCGACCTACAGCGGCCTTAAAACTTCAGTTGGCGCCGCAGTATTCATTTGGTCTACTTTACGATCAGCCTTTTGGTGCCGACACAGAATATTCAGGTCTGAATGGTTTTGTCGCAACGCCAAAAGACACGGTGATGTTACCTGGCATTACAACCGCAGGGCTTGCCAATGCTACTTCTGGTCAAGTGCCTACAGGAAATGCAAAATCAGAATTTGATATACAAAATTTAAGCTTTATCTTGGGATATCAACCCACAAAAAACTGGAATCTTTATGCGGGGCCAGTCTATCAGACCTTTAAAAGTCAGGTTGAATTAAGAGGCAATGTATTTAGTCTTTACAACGGTTATGACTTTCATACCAAAACTGTAGGTGACTTGGGGTGGCTAGCAGGGCTTGCCTATCAGATTCCTGAAAAAGCTGTAAAAGTGTCATTAACTTACCGCTCAGCCATTACTCATAAAGTAAACGCGACTGAAAATGCTCCACTCATTGAGATGCTAAGCACGCAGCAAGGTCGTGATTTAGTAAATCAGCACCTAGATTATATGATTTCTATTGGACAAATGACTGAGCAGAAAAAAGCTTATTTAAATCGTATTGTTGCCGAGTTACCAAATGTAGAAGAGTCAGGCACAACCAAGTTTAAATCTCCAGATTCAGTCAATTTAGAGTTTCAAACAGGCCTTCGTCAGGGGACTTTATTGTTCGGGAGTGTGCGCTGGGTAAATTGGAGTGATCTTGCTCTACAGCCTTACCGCTTTGGTGAAATCTCAAAAGTTGTTGGTGGATTATCGACTCCAAGCCGCCCAGAAGGTTTCAACTTGGTTCGTTATTACGATGATCAATGGTCTCTTAATTTAGGGTTAGGGCAACGCTTTTCACCTAAATGGTTAGGTTCGGTGTCAGTTGGTTGGGACTCGGGAGCAGGTGATAAGGTCTCGACGGGTGGGCCAAGCAAAGGGTATTACAACTTAGGCGTGGGTGCTCAATATAGCCCGACATCGCAATATTTTATTTCAGGTGGTGTGAAGTATTACTGGTTAGGCGATGCAAAAGCTCAGCTTGGCGCACAGGCGGGTAGTGACTATTATGTAGGTGAGTTTAAGGATAATCACTCAGTCAGCTATGGCTTAAAAATTGGATATAAATTTTAAAATTAAATCATACATTTATAAGGTTTTTACTACATGAATAAAATATTCAAAAACAGTCTATTTTTAGGTTTGTCGACTTTTATTGCAGGTTATGGAACGGTTCTGCATGCAGAAGCAAGTCCAACAGCTTTACCTACAGTTTCACAAAAAGCGTTAACGATTATTGATGGGCAAATAGAGTGGTTAAATAAGGTCTATAAAGACATTCATGAACACCCTGAACTAGGGTTTATGGAAACGCGAACCTCTGCCATTGTTGCCAAAGAGCTTAAGTCATTAGGTTTTGACGTTAAAACGGGAATAGCCAAAACAGGCGTGGTCGGCATTTTAAAAAACGGTGATGGGCCAACAGTCATGTACCGTGCCGATATGGATGCCAACACAGTTCAAGAAGCCACGGGATTACCCTACGCAAGTAAAGTAAGGGTAAAACTCGATGATGGAACCGAAACACCTGTGGCACATATGTGTGGTCATGATGCCCATGTGACATGGATGCTGAGTATGGCAAAAACCCTAGTTGCTTTAAAAAAGGAATGGAGCGGAACTATTATTTTAGTCGCGCAACCTGCTGAAGAACCGGTAACGGGGGCAAAAGCTATGGTGAGCGATGGTTTATGGACCAAATATAACTTACCAAAACCTGATTATTTCTTTGCAGTTCACACTACCCCTGCACCTGTGGGAACGATAATTAATGCACCGGGTCCACGAATGGCAGGAACCGATCAACTTGATATTCTATTTAAAGGAGTGGGTGGACATGGGTCACTTCCATATTTAACCAAGAACCCGATTAGCATGGCAGCCAATGCCATTACCCAATATCAAACCATTATGGGTAACGCAGTAAATACTCAGCAACCTGCTGCTTTATCTATTGGTTCAGTTCAAGCTGGAAATTCAAATAACGTGATTCCTTCAACCGCGTTAGTCAAAATGAATATGCGCTGGTTTGACCCGAAAGTGCGTGAAACCATGTTAAATAATATTAAGCTCATGAGTGAAGGCGCGGCCGAAATGCAGGGGATGGGTAAAGATCAATTACCTACTTTAACGCTCAAAGGTTCGACCAATCCAGTCATTAATAACAAAGAGTTTTCTGCACGTTTAAATGGGCCGTTAAAAGCATTGTTAGGTGATAAGCAAGTTTTAACCGATTTTCCTCCATTTATGGGTTCAGAAGATGTGCACCATTTGTTAGGTGACCAAAAAGATATTCCTTTTAACTTTATGTTTATTGGTGTGGCGGACCCAGTTGTATTTGCCAATGCAGTAAAACAAGGCAAACCAGTGCCTTATATTCCACATAGTCCTAACTACATTGTGGACTTAAAGGCCTTACCAGTGGGGGCCAAAGTCACAACTGTTTCCATGTTAGAGCTGCTCACTAGAAAGTAAATTGACCATAAAAAAGATGCATTCATATGCATCTTTTTTTTGCTTAAAGGTTTAAAAAACTAAGAGCAAGCCAGATGTTTTTCTCGATAGTGGACGGGTGATAAATTAGTCCAACGACGGAACGCACGTGTAAAGCTACTCACGTCGGTAAAGCCAAGAATATAAGCAATTTCAGTAATATTGTGGCTTGAGTTTTTAATATACGACAAAGCCAGTTCATGCCGAGTTTGATCAAGTAGCTCACTATAAGACGTGTTTTCTGCAGAGAGTTTCCTTTGCAAGCTACGAATACTTAAACCTAAGCTTTTCGCAATTTCTTGCTGTTGAAAATCACCCGTCGATAATTTTTCAATAAGTTTCACTTTCACCCGTGCCAATATATTTTCTTTATCGAATCGGGCCAGATAACGATTAATAATCTCATCATATTCTTGGGTGAGGGTTGGATTTGCACCTTCTAGTGGCTGTTCAATGGTGGATGTATCAAACACAATCATGTCTTTAGGTGCATTAAACACGATCGGGGCTTTTAAAATACTTGTAAACGTTTCCAGATCTTCAGGTTCCGAACGCCTTAACTCAATGCGTAACGGTGAAAAAACAGATCCTTGCAAGGCACGACTTGAGCGAATAAAAACGGAAATAAACGCATCTATTGATTCGGGCTGAACTTCGTCGGGAACATGAATAACGAAATAATGGTTATTTCCTTGCCCATAAAACTCTAGCTCTGGAATATCTGTTACCACACGAAAATAGCGAATAATTCTTAAGAACATTTCTTTTAGGGTAGTGCTGGTAATCAGTGAATGCCCTAACACATGAAAAGTATTTTGGTTGACTTGGCTGGCAACTTTAAGGCCAAAACATGAATCTTGAGTTTTCTGAACTGCTAATTTCCATAAATTTGCTGTTTGTTTTAATGAATAACGTGCATCAGGATTACCGAGAGCCTGAATATCTAAACCCGCTTGTTCTAATAAAGGTTGACTATCAACACCGGCTTTTTCGAGCGCTTTTTGAATCGCTTTCACCCAGCTAGCCAGTGCCGTTGCTGTCTGTGGCATGTTATGTCCTATAACTTGTGACTCATATTCCTGTGAACAGTATAAAAGATTTCAAAACTAAAAAATCTTTTGTTTGTTTTGAATCTTTCTATTTTGGCATCCATAGCCAATAGATTGGCGTTTCGAGCTAAGCACACCTAAAGCGATCTAAATAAAGTAGGGACATGAAAAAACTGAGGAATAACGGATGACCTACATTTATAAAAATCCTGCCGGAATGACCGATAGCGAAAAAACAGAACATATTAAAAAAGTAGTAACCGCGGAAGGTGTGGCTTTACGCAAACGCCATCCTATTTTGAACCATCAAAATGCCATTGGTGCGATGATTTTATTGATATCTTTGGTAGGCATGATCACGGCTGCCATCCTCTATATCAATCATCAACTTTCAGCTTGGTTTGCAATTCCGATTATTGCTTTTTTTGCATCGCTCACCCATGAGTTAGAGCATGATTTGATTCACTGGATGTATTTTAGAAAAAAGCCATGGGCACATCATTTAATGATGGGATTAGTCTGGTTAGCTCGACCAAGTACCATTAACCCGTGGAAACGCCGTGAGCTGCATTTTAACCATCATAAAAACTCGGGTACTGAAGTCGATTTAGAAGAAAGAGCTTTAACCAATGGCGAAAAGTGGAATATACGCCGACTTATCGCGATTGGTGATAATGGTTTTGCAGTTTTACTACGCATTATTGCTGCAAATAATTGGGCGGTTAGAAAAGTCATTTTTAAACGTGCTTTTTTAGCTTATTTTCCGCTTGGTATTATTCACTGGTCATTGTGGTATATCTTTTTAGGATTTCACGCAATTGATACGGTTTCGGGCTGGGCAAATGTACCAATTGCTTGGTCAGCGACCACTTTAAATATCATGCATGTGATTAATATTTTGACTGTGGTTTGGATTGCACCAAATGTGCTGCGTACATTCTGTCTACACTTTGTGACCAGCAATATGCATTACTATGGCGATGTTGAATTGGGCAATGTCATTCAACAAACTCAAGTATTAACGCCGTGGTGGATGATGCCGTTCCAACTGTTTTGCTTTAACTTTGGCTCAACGCATGCCATCCATCATTTTGTAGTAAAAGAACCATTCTACATTCGCCAAATGACGGCACCAGTTGCCCATAAAGTCATGCGTGATATGGGCGTACGGTTTAACGATGTCGGTACTTTTAAAAGAGCAAACCGTTGGAACGTAAATGATTTATCAGAGTCAAAAAGTTAAGAAATAGCTGTTTATCTCATTCAAATGGACTAAGTTCTCTATGAAGGTCTCTTAGTCCATTTATCATTTCTAAGCACCTAAAATAGCGAAATTTCTTTATTTTTCTAAGAAGAAAATGGAAAGCAAATAAATAAATGAAACCCCAAACATGAATTTCACTCAGTTTTGAATGAGACTAAATCATTTTTATTCATGTTGTGATTGCGGTATAAATCTATTCATGCTCTGAAGCGCTCCAGTTATTCACTTTGATAAGACCATAAGGCACAAATCTGACAAGTCTGGAAAGTTTAAAAAGAGCAAAAGTTTTTATTTAGGTTTATCTCAGAAATTAGGGTACTGATCACAATGAGTAAAGAATTTACATTTACGATTAAGAGTATTTGTTTCGATGAGAACTATCGTCCAGCAGACAATACACGTATTACAACCAACTTTGCTAACTTGGCAAGAGGGATGAGCCGCGAAGAAAATTTGCGTAATACATTGCAGATGATCGACAATCGTTTCAATGCCTTAGCTCATTGGGACAACCCTAAAGGCGACCGCTATGGCGTTGAACTTGAAATCATTTCAGTTGAAATGAACATTGATGCCGAAAACCGTGCAAGCGGACTTCCTCTCATCGAAATATTGAAAACCAATATTGTTGATAAGAAAACCAATGAACGCATCGAAGGTATTGTAGGCAATAACTTCTCGTCTTATGTACGTGACTATGACTTTAGTGTGCTTTTGTTAGATCACAACAAAAACAAGTCGACTTTTAGCACGCCAGAAAAGTTTGGTGAATTGCACGGTAATTTGTTTAAGAGCTTTATTAACTCTGAAACTTACAAAGCCAACTTTAAAAAGGCACCTGTGATTTGCTTAAGCGTTTCGACGACTAAAGAGTACCACCGTACTGAAAACGAACATCCTGTTTTAGGCGTGGAATACAAGCAAGAAGACTATTCATTAACTGATGAATATTTCCAAAAAATGGGTTTAAAAGTTCGCTACTTCATGCCGCCAAATAGCGTTGCACCGTTAGCGTTCTATTTTACTGGCGATTTGCTTAGCGATTACACCAACCTTGAGTTGATTAGTACCATTAGTACGATGGAAACCTTCCAAAAGATTTACCGTCCTGAAATTTATAACGCAAATTCAGTGGCAGGAAAATCTTATCAACCAAGCTTGAAACACGAAGATTATTCACTTACTCGAATTGTGTATGACCGTGAAGAACGTAGCCGTTTGGCTATTGAGCAGGGGAAGTTTGTTGAAGAGCAATTTATCAAACCATACCAAGCGATTCTTGAGCAGTGGTCTGCTAATTACGCTCCTAATTAATCAACATACGGGTCATTGATCATGAAAAAATTATTACCAACTTCAACTGCTGGCAGCTTACCAAAACCATCTTGGCTTGCAGAACCTGAAAAGCTTTGGTCGCCTTGGAAACTTGAAAACGAAGGCTTAGCCGAAGGGAAAAAAGACGCGTTACGTTTGGCTTTGCACGAGCAACAACTTGCAGGCATCGACATTGTGAGTGATGGCGAACAAACTCGCCAACACTTTGTGACTACGTTTATTGAACACTTAAATGGCGTAGATTTTGAGAAGCGTGAAACAGTTCGTATTCGTGACCGTTACGATGCAAGCGTGCCTTCTGTGGTCAGTGCGGTGTCTCGTCAAAAGCCTGTGTTTGTTGAAGATGCTAAGTTTTTACGTCAGCAAACCAATCAACCAATTAAATGGGCATTACCTGGCCCAATGACTATGATTGATACGCTTTACGATGGTCACTACAAGAGCCGTGAAAAACTTGCTTGGGAATTTGCCAAAATCTTGAACCAAGAAGCGCGTGAGCTAGAAGCTGCTGGTGTAGACATCATTCAGTTTGACGAACCAGCATTTAACGTATTCTTTGACGAAGTAAATGACTGGGGCATCGCGACTTTAGAGCGTGCAATTGAAGGTCTAAAATGTGAAACTGCGGTCCACATTTGCTACGGTTACGGCATTAAAGCCAACACTGACTGGAAAAAAACACTCGGTTCAGAATGGCGTCAATACGAAGAAGCTTTCCCGAAACTTCAAACGTCGAACATTGATATCATCTCGTTAGAATGTCACAACTCACATGTGCCTATCGATTTACTCGAACTTATTCGCGGTAAAAAAGTCATGGTTGGCGCAATTGATGTTGCATCTAACCAGATTGAAACACCAGAAGAAGTGGCTAACACATTGCGTAAAGCGCTTCAGTTTGTAGATGCTGACAAGCTTTACCCTTGCACAAACTGCGGCATGGCGCCTCTTTCACGTGAAGTGGCACGTGGCAAGTTAAATGCTTTAAGTGCAGGTGCAGAAATCGTTCGCCGAGAACTTACGGGATTTGATCTTACTGCTTAATATTTACCAATAAGTGGTATAAAGGGTTACTTTTTTGATGGCAGTTGATAATCAAACAAGTAGCCCTCATTTTACTTACTACATGTCGCTCTAATCAGATCGCATGTCGATAGTACCTTCCTGATGGAGTTGGGCGGTATAGCAAACACACAGGACAAGGTACGGTTCAATTTAGGAATAATGTCATGGTTCAAGCAACAGACTTTAGAAATGCAATGTCTTTACTCACAAGTGCAGTTAGTGTTGTGACTACGGCAGGCATGTCTGGCCGTTTTGGATTTACTGCCTCTGCTGTTTGTAGTGTGACTGACACACCGCCGACATTATTGGTGTGTATGAACCAATCTGCGAGCTCACATGCACATTTCCTAGATAACAAAATCTTAACTGTGAATGTTTTAGGCGCACACCACGAACATATTTCAAAAGCATTTTCATCTAAACTCACGCCAGAAGAACGCTTTAAACATGGCGAATGGATTGAGTTAGAAACAGGTTCACCTGTGTTAGATGATGCTTTAGTCAGTTTCGATTGTGAGATTGAGCAAATTCAACAAGTCGGCACACACACTATTCTTATTTGTCCGATTGTTGCGATTAAACAAAGCCAGCATGACCAAAGCTTGGTTTATTTTAATCGTGCTTATCACCAAGTGGGACAGACCGAGATTGTCTAATCTGACTTTCCGCTGTGTACTCTCACATTAAAAGTTAAAAGACAGAAATGAATAAGCATGGATCGCTTCATTTAATTTAAAAATACAATTAAATATAATATCTAAAATAATAATTAAGTTAATCTAATGAAAAATAATAATAAATTTAAATACTTGTCATAAAAGCTACATTGACACCTCTAAACTCACAGATTATGCTTTGCGTGCTGGCCTACATTGCCAGTTGGCTTTGACAGGCCAGAACCTAAGACATTGAAAAAATTTGTTTTTTTAATGTAGACTCGTTCGTCCCCCTTTTTTGTTGCGGTAGGACGGAAGGGGGACACCTTCGGGTGTGCTGATTCTTAGGTTCAGTCTGTCAACCCTCTTTCGTTCTGCCACCATTATTTGACAGTAATGCGGTAGGACTTCTTTTACCTAAGGAGTCGCTCATGCGCAACATTTCTATTTTATTGGCAACCATTGCCAAGCCTTTTATTCCAATATCCTTTAGCTCATCTTTAAAACTGTTTAATTGAAAATACGTTTTAAAGCTTTAGCTCGTCACGACTAAAAACTTATATCAACAATAAAACTTGAGATGTGCCAAGCACCGTCTTACGGCTTTGCTGTGCCTTTTTTTCTCCCAGAAAGGGCACAGGCTTTTTATCTCATTTAGAAACAACAAGAATTTATAACGGTAAAACTATGCCAACTTTAGAAATATCTTCCAAAAAATTACAGGTGGTTCAAACCGCTATCCAACTCTTTACAACGCATGGATTTCATAATGCAGGCGTAGACCTAATCATCAAAAAATCCAAAATTCAAAAAGCCACGTTTTATAACTACTTTCACTCAAAAGAACGGCTTGTTGAAATGTGCCTAATCTTTCAAAAAAGCCGACTCAAAGAAGAAGTTCTGGCAATTGTCTATTCACACCGCTACCCAACCGCAGCCGATAAACTCAAAGAAATTGTTCGATTACATGTCGATGTAAATAGCCTTTACCACCTTTTGTTTAAAGCCATTTTTGAAATAAAACAGCTTTACCCAAGGGCTTACCGCATGGCCGTTGAATATCGAAAATGGTTACTTCGAGAGCTTTTTGATTTGGTCTTTAGTCTGGAAAGCAAAGCATTTAACCCAGATGCCAACATGGTATTAAACCTAATTGATGGCTTGATGCTACAAGTGTTGAGTTCAAATAGTGTGGATGAAAGGGATGTGGTGTTGGAGAGGTTTTGGGGGAGGGGGTAAAGAATGATAAGATAAAATTTTTTAAATTAAATAAATTATTTATATCAACAAGATATTATATTAGAGCAAATTTTAATGTTGCTCTAATATATTTTTACTTTTAATCAATATTTTCTAGACATATTTGGGTTATAAATTCCATAAAATTAATAAATTTTGGTTGAATTTTTTGTCGACGAATTTCATTTTCTTCAAATGGTTTAGAAAACATAAATTGTACAAGATTTGATATTTTTTCTTCTTGATCAGGAGCTCCTCCTACTACTATTTCAGAAGAAACATGCAGAGTATGTCTACGAAATAATACTTTACTTAAAGTTTCATCCAAAGATTGACCTATAAAAAAATGCGTAGCCTTTCTTTCATATTGGCTACATACATCACATATCTGAAAAATATCAATATCACCTAATCCTTGTAGGGTAGTTTTTTTCCTAAATTTATTTAATTTTGAAAATAGAATAGATAATTCACCACTTGAAATAGGCATTGCATTTGGATTATGTTTTGATTGGTTAATAATATATTGTTCAACTCTTCCAGATAGAACAAAATGTACATACCAGGGGTCAAAATATTTCAGAGGAGGTAGGGTTGGTAATGATTTTGCTGCAATACTTATTGGTATTTTTACTCCCCTAGGAGCTGCTAAGTCAGTTTTCCAAGATACTTTATCAATATCTTTAATATATTCAGTCAATATTCTCTCATCGTGAACTATATTTAAAAGAATAGGGTATAAAGACTTAGCATCACGGAAATTGATATATCTAATTTCTAACCCAGCGGAGGACAAAATACTATTAAGTTCAATAAGGGTATTGTGTACTTCGGATAATGTGGGTGGTACTTTCCTTCCAAGATGTTCATAAATAGCCATAGGAGATATCGCTAAGTAAGTAGCTCTATCGCTCCAATATTTTACAAAGTTACAAAATGTAAGATATGCCTCTGCTTGGACAGCTCTATGAGGTTGACTTTTTCTATGCTTAATTGCTTGTATTATACAATTATCTAAAACTAAATATATTTCACCCTCAAGTTCATAACTCATTACATAATGTAAAGCAAATTTTTTTATTTCAAGAAAATATGTGAAAATATCTTCTTTAGATTTACCTTTTAAAAATAAATCTATATATTTTTTTAATAATTTAAAAGTTTTTTCATCTGGCATGGGACTAACTCCATAATTTAAAGATATCTAAGTTTTTGAATTTTTATTGAAATTAGAAGTAGTTTTTCTAAAGTAATAAAATCAATATAAGATTATTTGCTAATTAGTATAAAATAAGGATATTGTGGATATAAATAATATTTTTTAAAGGTGCGACACAATATGTCGTTTAGATTTTTATTATGCTTTTTATTTAAGTTTTTCTAAAATATTTTATTTAATTTGTTTATTATTCTTAATAATTAAAATATCAGTCTATTCTTAGGGGTGAAAAAGTCTTAGATATTAATAAGTATAATAAAACTACTATAATAGAAAATTTTATTAAGATTATATAATTAAACTTATTAAAGAGTTAATTTCTTAATTGGTTGTTTATATGGAAAAAATTCACCACCTCTATAAAGATTTCTCATACTCAACATATCCATCTTCAATAGCAGGAATAATCTCTACAAATTCAAAGTAGGGCACTGTACAAAACTCAGAGTCTCGAATCGCATCAATCACAAAATAATAATCTTGCAGAGATGTCGTCTCAAACACAGCAATATCACTGGCTTTAGTACTAAATGCTTCAACGTCATACCAGTGAACTTTTACAGTCGGGTACTTCTCAAAAATAGGTTCAAGCGTTTAGGTCATTACACACTTCAGCATAATTTTCCCAATAAAAAGCACTTTCCAAACTCAAGATTTAAAAGGTGCTTTTATAAGGTTTATATCTTTACCAACGAATTAGACAGTCGGCAAAGCATGCAATAGTTGGTCAGTTAACTGATTTACCGATGTGAAAGAAATCGTGTTAATCAAACTACCGCCCGTTGGGTCAGGTTCACCAACAGCAATACCTTCATTCGAGCCTACCGAGCCGAGAATATTTCCTAAAATTGTATCAATACCAAGGCTGTTATCGTCAGAACTACCATTGTCGATAGAGATTATTCCATCTAGACCACCTAAGAATCCACCGTCGCCACTGTCAACGCCACCAATAATCGTAGTGATTGAACCCAAGAGACCACCGTTTTCAGTCACAAGGTCATCACCTACAATATGCTGAATAATAGTAGAAGCCGTTGAACCATTAGTAAGCAGTGTATTAATTACACCAATGAACGAGCCACTTGCTCCATCAAGGTCAACGCCTGCAAGGTCAGAAATAGCCTCAAGCGTACCGTTAACACTATCGCGTGAAGTCTCAAAAAGTAGTTTTCCAAGGTCAGCAAAATCACCTACAGGATGCTCTGCACCTGGGAATACCCCAATAATTGTGTCGGCAATCGTATCAATACCTGTGTTGATCAAACCTGTTTTTAGGCTCTCTAAATTTTGTAGAACGTCGATACCGCTTTGAATAATACCTGTAATTGGATTATCGCCTAGATCACCACCAATACCGCCAATCCCACCGATAATGCCAGTAATCGGACTTAGAATGTCGCCATCACCACCAATGCCATCGATGATGCCAGTAATTGGGTTTAAGATATCTCCATCACCGCTAATACCACCAATAACGCCAGTAATCGGACCTAAGATATCGCCTGTACCTTCACCACCAATAAATGAGAAAGAGTTGCCTAATACATTAATTGGTGTGGTGATAGGAGCAATAACATCAACATCATCGCCATTACCGTTGCCAATACCGTAATTATGTTCGCCGTTACCTGATGAAATGCCATTTAATAAGCCATCACCAGAGCCATTGCCTGAATCACCAGAACCAATTACACCACCTGAAGTGTTGCCGTTATTGGTTGTGTCGTTGTCATTGACTGTATTTGAAGTAGTTGTCGGTGAAATATTGATCGAGTCAGTCGAAGAGCCACCTATACCTGATAAAGCATTACCTAAGATGTTCAAGTCACCAGTAAATGGAAGCGTAAAGTCTGCATCGTCACCATTTCCGTTGCCAATACCATAGTTATGTTCGCCATTGCCAGAAGCAGCACCATTGAGTAAACCATCGCCAGAGCCATTACCAGAATCGCCAATGAGCCCGCTCGAATTAGCATTATCAATAGTGTCGTTATCATTGACTGTGTTAGTCGTTGTGGTTGGTGCAATATTTACTGAGTCACTAGATGAGCTACCAAAGCCTGAAATCGAGTTTCCAGAAAAGTTGAGTACGCCAGTCAGTGGGAATGTGAAGTCTGCATCATCACCATTTCCGTTACCAATACCGTAGTTATGTTCGCCATTGCCAGAAGCAGCGCCATTGAGTAGGCCGTCACCAGAACCGTTTCCAGAACTTCCGCCAACAAGTGCACCACCATCATTGCCATTATCAGTCACGTCATTGTCATTAACTGTGTTAGTGCTTGTGGTTGGGGCAGTATTAATCGAACTAGAAGATGAGTTTCCAATGAGCGAGAAAGAGTTACCAGAGAAATTCAAAACACCAGTAATTGGGGCAGTGATATCAGCATCATCACCGTTGCCATTACCAATACCGAAGTTTTGTTCGCCGTTGCCAGAAGCCGCACCGTTTAATAGTCCATCGCCAGAGCCATTTCCTGAGCCACCGCCAATTCCGCCACTGTTGCCATTATCAATAGTGTCGTTGTCATTGACCGTATTTGAAGTCGTTGTTGGGGCTGTGTTGACTGAACTTGATGAAGAATCACCAATTAAGGTAAATGAATTTCCAGATAAGTTCAGAACACCGGTAATTGGGGCAGTAATATCAACATCGTCGCCGTTACCATTGCCAATACCGTAGTTGTGTTCACCATTACCCGAAGCTGGGCCATTGCCCGCGCCATCACCAGAACCATTGCCGGAGCTGCCAAGTGCACTCACGCCACTATCACCATTGCCGTTATCGGTGGTGTCATTGTCATTAACTGTATTTGAAGTAGTGGTTGGTGAGGTATTCACTGAACTAGAAGATGAGTTGCCAATTAAAGTAATTGAATTACCAGAAAGGTTGAGGGGAATAGTAATTGGCGCGGTAATGCTTGCATCATCAGCAATACCATTTCCGATTCCGTAATTATGTTCTCCGTTTCCAGAAGCAATTCCATTGAGCAAGCCATCACCAGAACCATTGCCTGCACCCGAGCCATTACCATTATCGGTGGTGTCGTTGTCATTGACTGTGTTCGATGTATTGGTCGAAGAGTTGTTGACCGAGCTTGAAGATGAATCACCAATTAATGTGATTGAGTTACCCGCAAGATTAATTGGAATTAAAAGTGGGGCAGTAATGCTTGCGTCATCAGCAATGCCATTACCAATCCCAAAATTTTGTTCGCCGTTACCTGAAGCGATGCCGTTTAATAGGCCATCGCCAGAGCCATTGCCTGCACCGCCACCAACTGTAGAACCATTACCGTTAATAGTAGTGTCGTTGTCGTTAACATTATTTGACGTGGTTGTTGGAGAAGTATTGACTGAACTAGAAGATGAGTTGCCTATGAGTGTAATTGAATTACCAGAGAGGTTGAGGGGAATGGTAATTGGGGCAGTAATACTGGCGTCATCACCAATTCCATTTCCAATACCGTAGTTATGTTCACCATTACCTGAGGCTGCGCCATTTAATAGCCCATCGCCAGAGCCATTACCTAAATTATTGCTTGTGTTACTGTTTTCAGGAAGTGGGATAATATTAGTAATCGAAGATAAAATACTTTTAATAAACATAATCTATTTCCATGTGATTTGTTTGAGACGTTTTTATTACTATTGTTTTATTATGTGCGTTAAACCACATAATTGAGGAAGAGTATTTAATTTTTTACTATTTGGTGTCAAGTTGTGTAATGGGTCACTGCTAATAGCGAAAATTTTTAAATATATTCAAAATCAACTAAATAAAAAGTACGATTATTTTTGATAACATTTTTAAACACAAAAAAGAGGTGAGTTAATAAAAATATTTTAAGAATAAAATAATATATTTATTTTTAAAATATAGAATAAATATGATTTATCTTATTGAAATAAAATATTTTTATTAAATATGGAAATTCTAATTTTTTATAAATTATTGTTTTTTATATTAGTTTTATATTGAGTGGTTAATTTAATAATATTAATTTAAATAATTTTAATGACTTAAATAATAGGGGAGGCTTTGTAATATTTTTAATTAATTATCTTTTTTAATTTGTAAAATAAACGTATTGATAGGAGCTGTTGTAATAATAATTTGGTATATGTACGCCGTCGGCTGAGATTTCCTTCGTTTAAAAACTAAATTGGGTCAGCCGACACCTTAATTTAAAGTATTAAAAAATCTTTTTTTTTAAACAAGAGAATTTCTATATTTATAAAATATTCTTATATTTATATTATTTGTTTTTAAAATTATAAAATATATTTTAATGGTTTGAATATTAATCTGAATTTATTGAAATTAAATAATTTTAATAATAAAAAAGCCACTCGAATAGAGCGGCTCTTTTGATTTGATCGAAAAACGACAATTGAAACTTCCTTGGTGGTACATATAAATCAATGACTTAGAATTTGGTGCGACAATTGAAATGTGCATAAAACGACAATTGAAACTTCCTTATTTTGCTAAAACGACAATTGAAACTTCCTTTTTTTAGCACTTTAAAATTGTTCAAGTGAGTTTTTTTATAAATAGATCTTTGCTCCAAAATGAGCCGATATCGATATAAAAACAATTGTCTAGCTGGATAGGGGCTTTTACGATTGTATGTCCTAGATAGACTTCATCTATATTTCGGACAGTTTCATGATCTTCACAATAGTTACGAATACGATCTCGGCCCCATAGCGCTTTTTGATAACATGACTGTAGTCCAGATATTTGATAATTACCTTGCTCAACGTCTTTCTTGAATAACTCCCAATCATTGCAATCTATATCTGCATGAACAAAGCCAATTTTTTTGCTAAAGGTTTTTAGCTCTATAAGAATTGGAAGTTGAGAAAAGGCAGAAGAAATTTCTAATTGTTTATTTTGTGGTAATGAGTAGAACCATTCACCACCATTCCTTAAGTGTATATCCCGAATTCTAAGATCAGTTTTTCCTAAGATACACATTTCCTCATGATTCCCCCGAATCATAGTGAACCATGGTTGGTTGATAAGGGTTAGACAATCGATATTTTCGGGACCTTTATCTATTAGATCACCCACTGATATGAGCAAATCATTATCAAAGTTAAAATTGTGTTCCTCTAATTTCTGCATTAGAAGAGAATAACAACCGTGGATATCACCTACGACAAAAATATGTCCTTTAGAATGGGATAGGTAATGAGTAAACATAGTCTTTTCTCTTGTAAAGCGGTTGAAGAGTGTAATCATCAACAGATTTTAAAACTAATACTTTTGAAATATTCATTCCTGTTTTCTAATAAGGCACTCGGAGATATAGATCAATAGAACTTCTAAAGTTAGCTATATAGCTAACTTTATTCATTATTTATAGAATGTTAGCCATATAGCTAACTTTGTATGAGAGGAATACGATGGCGCATAGAGGCCAGATAGGTGAAAAAGTAAAAGAAGCAAGAAAAAGCAAAGGCTATACGCAACAGAAACTATCTGAATTAACTAGAATCAACAAAACAACCATATCTGAAATTGAGAATGGTCGTTTTACAGGGTCTTTTGATATCTTTGAACGTCTACTGGATGAAGTTGGATTACAGTTTGAAGTCGTGCAAAAGAAGCATATTTTACCTGATTGGGATGAAATTGAAGCGCTGTTTGCAGAGAAGAATTAATAAATATTACTTTAAATCCAGTTAAAAATTTTACATTAATTATCAGGTAACAACTCTTTAGGATCAGCATCTAAAATATTAGAGATTTCGTACAGTTTTAATATCGTAATATTGACCTCACCTCTTTCAATTCGGCCTAGATAACTGCGATCTATATTGCAGAGTAATGCCAATTTTTCCTGACTGATTTCTTTCTCTTTACGTTTTTTACGAATTAATTGTCCAACTTTTATAGATAAATCTTGCATAAATTCTATTCACATAAAGAATAGAACTATTATTTTTTGCGGATTAATAGTCCACGGATTATAATCCTCATTTTTAATGTTATAAGTGAATTAAAAATGAGCAAAATTCCATTAAGTATAATTACCTTTTTCAGTTTGACTTTAGTTGGTTGCCAACAAATGCAGGAAGCTGCAAATTCAACCGTAAAAACTATTTCAAAAGGAGTTCAAGCTTATGATGGGTGGGTGAGTAATGGTACAGTTAAGGTTTGGAACGATATGCGAGATGAAAATATTCGCAATAAGTTCTTGGTACTTTCTTCACAAGGCAATAATAACGTCATCACTCTAAACTCAGCTTTATTAAAGGATAAGTACAAATTAGAGAAACGAACTTTCGATGCCATCTTTCTAGAAAAATATATTACTCACCAAGCTAATTTTTCAGAAGCAAACCGTAGAATTAATAATGGTATTTATGTTTCAGAAAAGGACTTGGCTGCACAACTTTTTATTGAGCAGGCATTAGCTAGAGGTAATGAAGTTCGCTTATATAAAAAAGATGTAAATGCATCATTGAATAATAATTTAAGACAAGCGATTACAGCCTTTAATGGTGCATCTAATCGTTATGATGTAGATCCAGCTCTAATTGAATTTGATAAAAAGGGTAGTCCAGTTGCGATTATGACTCGTTCTTGGCAAACCATCTCAGCAATTGGAGTCGATAGCCGTATATACACCAATATTTACTTTGGTGCAGATATGATGCGTTGGTTTGAAAATAATTATACCAATCGTTACTTGGAAAATAATTTAATTCGGACATATCGTTAATTTACTAGGGTTTAAACTTTAATAAAGCGTAGGAAAGACTAGTACTTTCCTACGCTTATCTATACTTTGGCTAAGTAGCCTATTGTTCATTTTCTATTTCATTTGTTGATCTTATATCTGTATGTCTAAACTGACTTTACCCTTTTACCATGAATTTTTTGAAATCCTTGAGAGTAATGAAATATTGAATTGGAGAGCAAATGATTTCGTCCAAGCCATTTTTGATAAAAGAAAAAACATGGGAGATCAGGACCGCCAGTTAATCTACAGAGGCCTAGCTATTTTGGTTGAGTGTAAATATTTAAAGCGTGAAAAGAAAGCCGAGAACAATAGGATATATAGATATAGTGAGGCTCTTAGACTTAAAGTACATAAGGAAAATATTCAGCAAGAGAAAATAAAAGCAGTATTACTTACCGAGCAAAATATTATTGAAAAATCATTGCAGAGAAACAAGGTAGAACAAATTCTTATTCAGGATATTGTCCATAAACATCCTGACTTTGAAAATTTCTTACATAAATATGATCGATGTATTTCTAAGAGAATAGTTGAACTGGAAACTAAAGTTCTTTTTATTAAATCTGTATTGAATGATATTGATCTCTAGATAAATATTTATAAATGAACCTTCATTTTTACTGAGAATGAAAATTTAGCTGATTTTTTTTTAATCTATTGTATACTCGCGCTTAGAAAATGATTGAGCTAGATTCAGACTAGTTAAAAATAAACAAATCATTCTTAGCTAATATTAATTGTGTATTCATGAGATTAAATTCGGGTAGAGCATGAGTAAAGGCCTTACAAAAAATGCAGCATTGACTACAGCTTTAGCATTTCATTATCAATTTTTAATCGGAATTAATAAATGTTTTTCTTTAGAAAGTGATCAGTCTATTTTTTTTGAAAGAGATGGGGATGTGAGTGTGTCGGGTGAAAAACCTGAAAATTCAGTCCAAATTGAGGTAAAAAACTATGCAGATACTCTAGGTGATCATCATGAAAATTTTTGGAAAACTTTAAAAAACT
Organism: Acinetobacter sp. P1(2023); assembly: GCF_028367635.1. Classification (NCBI taxonomy): domain Bacteria; kingdom Pseudomonadati; phylum Pseudomonadota; class Gammaproteobacteria; order Moraxellales; family Moraxellaceae; genus Acinetobacter; species Acinetobacter sp. P1(2023). The sequence goes on along the minus strand of NZ_JAQNDD010000007.1, from coordinate 111,729 downwards.
GGTTAGACCCCAAATTTGAACATGAAAAATATGGAGCTTTAGTTCTTCATACAACACAGCCATTTGGGGTTACAACCCGATTTAAGGATTGGAATACCTTAGATGCTCAACAACGTTTTAATGTACTTCAAGAAATATACAGTGAACGTACTAAAGATGAGTTAGAGGCAAAAAAACCTAAAGCAGTAGTTACATTCCAAAAAGAAGTGATGGAGACGGACTCTAATAAGCTAATTCAAGTCATCGCGAAAGTTAATCTTTATATAGAGGCCGATGATCATGAAGCAATAAAGAGAACTATTTTAGAACGTCCTATAGGTATTCCAAAGAATAATCAAGAACGTTATTTGGATGGTCTAATCGGCTTTGTTTATAATTTGGCGGGCAAAACATCGTGGGAAGTGAGAAAAAAGGATTTTGATGCAAAATGTGAAGAACTTACAGCAACTTACTGTAAAAAGGATTTTACATTTCCTCCATTTATTGGATATGAAGCTACCGATACTGAACTAGAAGTTCATCAAACAAAATTATTCGTTCAGAAGATACATGATATTGATCATCACTCTTGTGTTGATGAAGCAATTAGTAATTATATTGAACTACAGAACTCTTTAACTGAACAGTTGCATGAACATCCTTTATATGCGGCTAAAACAAAGGATTATCAAAAAAAAGTTATTAAAATTTTAAAAATTAACTACTCAACTGCACAGTTAGAAGCAGTTGATTTGTTAAAATCTTCAAAGCTTTTTTATAATAAAACAATGGTAGAAACTCCACTACCAATTGATGGTCACTTGCCTCCTATAGAATATAAAAATGGTCTTATTCATGATGCTATGGATGACGAGAAACAAGTTTTGAAATGGAAAGTTGAACCATGAGTAGTATTATTGATGATATCTACACCATTCACTATAATCCATTCAAGTATGGGGATTATATTGCTAGTTTTTATAATAATTTAGAGCCTAAAGAAAATAATCTTTTGCTTTCTCAATTGGTTATACCGTTATGTAGTCACCCTATATTCTCTCAAAGATTAAAAAATATTAAAAAAAATAGTACGCTTTGGACTATTTTTAAAAAAAGAGAGGATTTTTTTGATCTACAAGAACGAATTGATGAATTCAAAAATCTTACAGAACAAACAATATATTATTGTTTAGCCAATGAATGGTTAGATTTTAATAGTGATAATTTAACGCTTATTTTCAATACCTATAATACTCAGTCCTTTACTGTTCAGAAGAATGCAACTCTTCTAGCTCGTTTATTAAGTGATTATTCAGTTGTCGAAATTTATGATTTTTTAGGGGTTCAGCCACGATGAAAACTTTTATACATGAACTGGGTGTGTTGGACAAATTAGGTCGGAAGCATGTTGTTCGATTTAAACAGGGTCTAAATGTTGTAACAGGAAAATCTTCAACGGGTAAAAGTGCTCTCATTGAAATTTTTGATTATTGCTTTGGAAGTAGTGAATATACGGTACCCAAAGGTGTAATTACTGAAAGTGCTGATACATATTATGTATATTTACAAATAGAAGAGCATCATATTGTTATCGCTCGTCGTCCAGCGATGAACAATAAAGCATTCCTAAGAAAAGTAGAGGGTTACGATACAGAAATTATAAATAAAGGCTATTTTGATGACTCTTATTTTAGGCCGATTGAAGATTTTAAGAAGAGCCTCCGTAGTTATTTCATAATAATTAATGATGTTGATGAATCATTATTTGGGAGAGAAAAACGTTCTAATCGTAAATCACCTACACCTACAATACGTAGCTTTACCTCATTTATGCTTCAACATCAGAATTTGATTGCAAATAAGCATGCTCTTTTTTATCGATTTGATGAAAAAGAAAAACGCGATCAGATTATTGATCACATCAAAATGTTTCTGGGATTCGTTGATCAAGATTTCTTCATCTTTTCTCAAGAGCGCGAACAATTATTATCTCAATTGAATGGTTTGAAGCGTGAACAAGACGCGAAGAAAAAGGTAGTAGAGAAGCATAAAGAACACATTGCTCCGATGTTAGATTATTTATACTCATTGATGGGAAGTCGTGAGGAACTGATTCCAATTAACCAAGTTTTATGGAATCCTCAACAAGCAATACATACTTTAGAGCGCCTAATTGTACCTGAACGTATTGTTCACAGTTCTAATGCTTCTACCGAGTATTATATTGAACTCAAAAAACATTTGAATGCAAAGACAGCCGAGCTAAGGGCACTGCAAAGACAAGCTTCTTCAATAAATCATCATATAAGAGAAGAAGATAGATTTATTGAGAATAGTCAGAAATTTACTGCACCTGATAAAGTTCATATCGCAACAATTACATGTCCTTTTTGTCAAACTGAGCAACATCAATTAAGTGATAGTGCTAAAAAACTACAGAATGCTATTACTAAAATTTCTCATAATGTAACTTCACTACGACCAATGAGAGCAAAATTTCAAACTTCATTGGCAGACGTTAATCGCAAGATTGAAGAAATGTCCGAGAAGGTGAATTATTTAAGTGATCAGGTTAAAAAAATTGAAATTACAGAAAAGCAAATTGAAAAAGAAAAAAGCTTGTATGAAACTATTTTAAAAACTAAAGCCAATTTAATTGTAATGTTGGAAACTCTGAATTCTACAAACGAAAGTGAGCTAGACGAACAAGTTACAGGCTTACGTAAAAGGCTTAAAGAAGTTGAGGAAAAATTAGAGAAATACAATGTAAAAAAAGATTTAGAGGCTGCATCAGCTAAAGTAAATCAATACATGAAGGAAATTGGTGAATATTTCGAGTTTGAGGATAGCTATAGACCAATTAACTTGCACTTTTCGTTTGAGACTTTTGACCTTTACCATGAAACTGATAATGAAAAGATTTATTTAAGATCAATGGGGAGTGGAGCGAATTGGCTTTACAGCCATGTGACACTGTTTTTAGCATTACATAAATATTTCGCAGAATTAGGTCATGAGTGTGCTATTCCAACTATCTTATTTTTGGATCAGCCAACACAAGTATATTTCCCAAACTTTAAGCGCGATAATTCCGAGACATTCGATCAACAAAAAGCTCTAGATAAGCAAAATCGTTCTGCGAGTGAACGTGAGATTGATGAAGATATCAAAGCAGTAGAGAATCTGTTTAGTAGACTATCAATTTACTGTCAAGAAATTGAGGCAAAAGAAGGTTTTTCGCCCCAGATTATTGTTTCTGATCATGCGGATGATCTTACTCTGTCAAATGGAGTGTCATTTGATAGTTTAGTAAATGGGAATAGATGGAGAAAAAGAGGCTTAATACATCCAGTTCCTCCTTATGCACTACTCTAAATAAAAGTTTCAGATGTGATCTGGTAAAGATTTAAGTCTTTGCTAGATCATCTAGATAATTGGTTTTAGAGTATTCATCTTTAAGAGCAAAGATATCTTCTTTTTTAAAAAGCCTAATTTTAGGACCTTTGCCAAGATAAACAGGGGTAATGATCTCTTGAGATGCTAAATTTGTGACATGCGAGTTTTGCATACCAAGAAATTTGCTCGCTTCTACACCAGTGAAATAAATTTCTTTAATTTTTAGAACTTCTTCTACTTGTTGTTTTGACACGAGTCGCCATATGCAAAGATCAATTACTTCAATAAAACCCGTGGTTACCCAATACTTGAAAAACCAGTTTTTAGAGACTTGTAAAACTTCTCTAGTCTCATCAATAGTTAAATGATCATTACTATTTGTAAGTCTAAAAATATTATTTACTTTGCTTCGATTAAAGAAGCATTTATGTTCTTTATAATCCCATTTTTCGATTAATCCACATTTTACTAATTTGTTAAACTGCATTTTATTGATTTTAAGTCTGTCGCAAATATATTGAACTTCAAGTTGTAATTTGAATTTCATGAAACTTTTATTCTCTGTTCTTCTTTCATAAGTAATGATATCTAAAATTTGCTCTTTAGTAATATTTTCTAAATCTTTTCTTAAATAGATATTTATTGGTATCTCATTTATTTCTGGACCGTATACTGGAAGAATATTGATAAATTTTAACCGCTTATAAATAATGGCTGGATTGATATCTAATGCTTCTGCAAAGCAACTTGCTAAAATATACTTCTTATTAAATTTCAATAAATCCTTAAGTTTTATAACTTTAATTGTTTTAGAACCAAGTTTTAGTGATTCAACTTGAAAGATATTTGAATGATAAAATAGTTTATTCGCCAGATCATAGTTGATAGCTAACAGCTTAGATAATTGCTTTATATCACAATATTTATCATGTTCAATTACACTGGGGTTTATCTTTTTTTTCTTACCTATTAGGATATCTTCAATAATCTTTGATGATATTTTTGAGGTGGAACTCAAGTCTGGTAGATAATTTCTATGTAAAGTAGATGCAGATAAATTTAAGGCAATACAAGCTAATCGGCGAGAGAAGAAATATTCAGAAGTATCTGTAATAAAATTAATTTTAGATAATTCTGAAAGTATATTGTAGAGACTTTCGGAATTTTTCTTTTCAAATGCAATGAAATAAATTAAAAGTAAGCGAGGGTGAATAATATTAATATTGTCTAGAGCTATCTTTAAAATTGAATTCTGGTATTCAATTTTATTATTAAAATAATAATAAGCTAAAACAATATCGGGAAGACAAATTTGAATATTCGAATATAAAATTCTGGTTGAGTTGATTGTGTTAAATAATTTATTGATTTTATTTAAATTAATTAACGATTTTGCTTCTAAACAACTTATAAACCATTCATTCGCTTTTAGTTCAACAGAATTAATTAATTCATTGCTTTTCTGTTCTCTAAAATCATATTCACAGTGATAGCACAAATGTACAGCACGTCTATTAGCTGTCATGAGTGTGCCGCAGTTCGGACATTCTGATATGAGCTTTGTCTTATGTTCAATGCATAGTGTTAAGTGCTTAAATAACCAAGTTTTTCTAAGATAATGTTTATTAGCTATACAGATAGGGCAGAGCTTTGTTGCATCTGCGCTAAGAAAGTTTTCTGGAAACAGTTGATTGGTAAGTTCTTTTAAATGTCTTTTTGTCGGGCCAACACTCAGAGGGGCAAGTTTTTCATAGTCAGAGTCTAATTCAAGATGGTTAAGTAGAACTCGGAACTTTTCTCGATTTGCAAAGAAAGCATTTAAACTTTTAGTATGCACTTTTAAGTTATAAGCATAGATAAAGCTTGTAGAGGTTCTATAACCGTTTTTTTCTGTTGCACGTAAAATTAAACTTGCTGCTGATTCATCTTCATTCGGGATGGGGATGTAAATTAAAGACATTTCCAAATCTTTCCCATTAGTTCATAAAATTGTTTAGTTCTTTGATTTGCATTTCGAAAGGGTTTCGTTCACATAGCCGCACATAAGCTGTGATATCCATTTCCCAGGCCATCGAAAAATGTTCAATTTTTAATGTATTATTGCCTTCTTCTAGGGCAAATTTTATAGCTTCTTTTACTAAACTCATTACGTAGTCATGATAACCAGCCGTTGCTATATATATTCTTAAAACCATTGAATCATCTGATAATTTTAAAGAGCTAAGCCTAAGTTTTTTATGAATAAATCCATCAACTTCTGTTAAGAAGGGTTTCATATGAACATTTTTTGAATTAATTTTTATTGATAACGGATGAATGAAATATTTATTTTTGAATCTACGACTTTGTTGACTGTCTCTTTCAAAGATTTCAACATAATCGGGTAAAGAAACTAGGCAAATACATATCTTATTTTCATCACTCAGAGTCTTGATCCAATTCGCAATATTTTCATTTGATTTACTAAACTTCATTTTGGAGCTTTGAGTCGAATATATATGATGAAATTCATCAAAAATTATTAATTCAGTACAGCTCTCACTTAATTTTGTTTTTAGTCGAAAGGCTCGGTCACTTCGTGTACCGCTACTTGGATTGATATCATTGAGCTTATGCAGCATTAATGTTGTAAGTGAATCGATCGTACTTCCCGATGGGATTTGTATATAAAATGCAGGATTCTTGCGAATAGAATAATCACTATATTCGACTAGACTAGAACTAAAACTCTGTAGAACTTTTTTGCAAATTGTAGTTTTACCAAGACCACCCTCAGCAATTAACATGCAACTTGTTGCCTTGTTCGGTGAAGCAATTGTTCTTTGCCAACAATCAATAATTCCTGACACGGCATTTCTATATTGATTATGCTGAATTATACAATTATCCAATTTTGCTAACTTTTCATATAAATCAGATTTCATGATCAATCTCCAATTCTTCATATCCGAATCTTTCAAAATCCCCAAAACTTATAATTTCATTGTTTTTCAAAGAACTATCTTTAGTATCTATTTTTTCTTCTTGATTAAACTCAATATTTGATTCTTTTATTACTTTAGCTAGATTTCTTTTCTTTTTACTTGATTTATTAAGTTCTATATCGCTTTGAATAAATTGTCTTAATTTAATTCGTGCATATATATTATTCTTCTCTGGATATTCCTCTAAGTCATTAAGCTTTAATTTATTTTTTATTTCACGTACAGCTTTATGTTCACTAAGAGACAAGCAGTCAGTATATTCTTTTTGAGTTGATTCTGCTTTTATACAAATATCATTGTTTATAAGAACATAAACATAGCTTAAGTCCGATTCATCTACTAGAATTTGAGCCTGTTTAACACCTTTTAACTCATGTGTTTTTAAAGCGTGTGAATAATAATAGATATATTCGAATAAAACTCTTCCATTGTTAATATCTCTTAAATATAGAGTACGGCATAATATATCTGCTTCATCGTGAGATATGCCTTTAGGGGTATATTTTTTTGCTTCTTGATTCCACAAAGCTTGAGGAACTCTATTAATACCTCTGTGAAGTTCTTTATGGTATATATTGATCCAATTCGGAATATAATTCTTTAGTTGTTCTAATGTTACGCTTGCATATTTTTTTGAGTCGTATTCTTCCCTTTCATCGGGGTCAGATAAAGTCGTGCCAGAAATTTTTTTAATCAAACTATTTGTCATATTTTTAAAAAAATTTTCAACGAACGGTTTATTATTTCCAGTTCGAAATTGAGCGGGTAGAATAGTAATATTGAGTGATGAACATAATCTAAAAAATGAATTATTAATATTTTCTGAGCCGTTATCGGGAATTATGGCGGCAGGAATTCCGCCCATCTCATGTTTCGCTGGGCGTGTAATCATATCTTTAAGTGTTTGAAGAGAGCTGAAAGCAGAAGGGGGTAAATACGAGATATAGAATCCCACAATTACTCTTGAGAATCTATCTATAGCAAGTGTTATCCACGCTCTACCAATAACTTCAAAAGTCTGATCATCCAACGCAATGATGTCTAATTTATGAGAGTCAATCTCTACTACGTGTAATAAACCATCGCTTATTTGACTCATTGCTGAGGCTCGAACATATAGTTGTGCATACCGATTTCCATTTTTTCTCAATTTTTGTAAAAATGGATCACTAAATTTTTTCATATATCTTTGAATTGATCGAATTGAATAATGATCATTTTCATAGTGAATTATATTTTTTTCATCTAGTTGTTCATAAATATGACTTTCTAAATCTTTTGCAGTGTTAATTAATGCCGCATTATTTTCATTTTTTAATACATGATATAAAGCTTCAATAATATAAATTGGTTTTCTTTTTGTTGAATTCCCTTTTCTATTGTCAATTAAACATTTTATATCATACGAATCTGATCTATATATTTTAATCCATTTAGATAAAGTTCGAGTTGTAGGAGGATTAGGATCATTGATCTTTTTTGAAATTACATTTATTGTTCTTTCTAAGTTTTCCTTCGATTGACATCTCCTTCCTTTTTTTAAAGATTCATGAACATATGAAAGCCTTCTTTTTATTGTATTAATATCTTTTGGATTTTTAAGAATAGAGTTGTTTTCATAAATTATTTTAATATCTCCTTTGCTGTAAAGTGAATTGATTTTATCTATCGACCAGTAACTATTTATACCACCATGGACTGTTGTAATTCGAAATTTATCTATCAAAAGAAAAGTAACTTCATACTCTCTATTTTTATAGATAAAACGCATGCCAATTGTTGGAGATATGAATAAACTATCCATTAGATTTTCTCCAAAATATTTATTTCTTTAATATTATTTCTGCCGATATGTCTATAAAAAAGGAGATAGTTTAGGTCTTCATATGAGTAATCATAATTTTCAAAATAAGAATACAAATGCTCTAATGGCATACGCTTAGGAAAAGGGATTTCTTTTGCTAACTCAATTCTTTCATCTGATAGTTGATGTGTTCTTATTGATTGATACATTGCTAGCAATCGTTGCCGTTGTCTTAACGTCGGTATATGCCTGTAATCCAAAAGCTTATATTCAATATCCAATTTTTTAAGGTATTTTTTAATTTGATTAAATTTTTCTATTTGTCCATCTGACAGTGAGTCAAGACTTTCTTTGATTTCATGTAGTTCATATTGCTTAAGATTATTCAATATCAAAAAATCTGGAAATGCATGACTATTATTTCCCAGTTCAATTTTTATTGCTTGCGTGCGGTATGCGATAATCGAGCTAAGTCTTTCCAGTTCTATTGCATGCCCAAGTTCTAGTTGGCTTTCAAGTGATAACGCCCCATTATTTTTTATACTCGAGAAGTATGCTGTTCGTTTGCCAAAGCTGCCGTGATATATGTTTCGAACTGCAAAGAATTGATTTGAGAGCGAAGGAGGCGAGTGAAAAGCACATTTAATTTGTTCAAACAGATTTTTCTCAATCTTGATATTCCTGCGAACATTTGGTTTAAACCCCATATTTAATATCTCCTATACATCTTTTTGATAGATGTGTTAAATACGCTCTATAAATTAAAGCGAAGACTTGACTATTTAGTCGCATCTAGAGATACTAAAAATCTCACTTAGTGGTATCATTAGATGCTAACTAGGCAAAGCGGACTTTATAGTCCGTTTTGTTTTTTATAACTATTATTACTCATTAGTTTCCCCTTCTTTTAATCCGAGTTTTACTGCGATGTCATGGCTTTTACCGCGCCTTGGTATACGATTAGAGAGTAAGACTTGATATACGAGATGTTCAGAAAAATTATTTTCTCTTGACCACTCCGCAATACTCTTACCTCTTGATTCAAATTCCTTACGTATTTGATTTGCTGTTTTCATCTCTTACAGTTCTATAAAGTTATAGAGATAATTTAAAGTTAGTTTAAAAATACATCAATGTCAACTAAGTTATTGAAATTATTAATATTAATTAAATGTTTTTATTATAAATAATAAAATGTTAAATTAATATTTTAGTGTTGTTTATAATATGAAATTAATTACCTTCTGGAATTGAACTAATAATATTATTCTTGTTATTAAATAGATTTTGTTAAGACGTATTTTAAAATTTATTTTTAATTAATTTAATAGAATAAGAAAAGATAGTTTAAGAAATTAATACTGACATATTTCTAAAATGAAATCTCTAAACCACCGTTGAATAGGGTCATGATGAGTTCGTTCATGCCATGCCATTAACTTATTATAACCACCAACTTCAATAGGTGGGTTCTTTGAAATAATACCCGAATCTTTCTCTAATAAATGATGGGGAGCGACAGCAATCCAATCACTATTTTTAAGAATTTCTGGTAATAAAAGAAAGCTTGTAATAGACATTACTACATTTCTCTTTTTTCCAATCTTCTCTAATGCAACATCTGTAGCGCCAGTAAATTTACCTCCATCATATGAAACTAATACTTGATTGAATGAACAAAATGATTCTATATCAAGTTCTTGATTAGCTAATGGATGATTTTCTCGCATCATACATACATAGTTTTCTTTATGGATTATCCGTGAACGTAGGCTCGAAGGAACTGTTGGTTCACCTACGATAATAAGGTCAAGTTCCCCATTCATCAGCATGGCTTCGACATTCCGACCATGAATTGACATTAGTGCTATTTTGACTTTTGGTGCAATCTTATTTAAAGCCAATGTTACGGGTACGCCTACACAATGCATACCGTTATCAGTTGCAGCAATTCTGAAAGTGGTTTCTAGTTCTGCTGGATTAAAGATAGGCGGTTGTACTAATAGTTCAATTTCACTTAATATTTTTTTTAAAGGCTCAGCTAAAGCAAGAGCTCTATCTGTTGGAACCATGCCATATGGTGCTCGAACAAATAGTGGATCATCGAAACGATCTCTTAGTCGGTTGAGCATACTACTAACAGCAGGTTGGGTTAAAGCTAATTTATCTGCTGCACGTGTAACATTCTTCTCATCTAGTAATGCATCTAAAGCTTTAAGTAAGTTTAAATCGAGATTATTGATATTAGCCATATTTATAGTATGTATATATTTTGATAATTATATTTATAACAAAGCCTTTTCTATTATGCAAAGCTCCAATTTTAAAGAGCCACCACAATGATAAAAACCTCATCAAAATTTATTGGTGATTGTTCATTACCTATGAGTAAACTTGCATTAGGTACAGTTCAGATTGGTTATGATCGCGGAATTAGCTTTGATCAAGCTAAAGAAATTATATATTCAGCTTATCATGAGGGTGTTCGATACTTTGACAGTGCACCAATGTATGGATTTGGGCGCGCTGAATATACATTGAGTACCGCTCTACATGAGTTAGAGATCAGAAAGAGTGTTCTTGTCAGTACCAAAGTTGGACGTGTTTTAAAATCACAAGGCTTTTATTCTAAAAATACGTCTTGGTACTTAAATTATCCTGATTACTACTATGACTATACTTATGATGGGGTAATGTCATCTTTCGAAGATAGTTTAAAACGTACTGGATTGGATCATATTGATTTATTGTTAGTGCATGATCTGGGGAAAAAATGGCATGGAGATAAAGATGAACTATTTTGGAATCAATTTTGTGAAAGTGGCTTTAAGGCTTTAGAAGAATTGCGTAGGAATAGGGATGTTTCAGCAGTTGGACTAGGTGTAAACGAAACTGAAATTGTTTTAGAAGTAGCTAAAGAGTTTAAAATTGACTGTGCATTGATTGCTGGTCAATATACTTTATTAGATCATAAAAACTCATATGAAGATTTAAAAAAGCTATCCGAATCTAATGTAGAAATTTTAGCTGCTGGAATCTTTAACTCTGGTGTACTTGCCTTAGGTAATACTTCACAAGCTAGTTATAATTATAAAAAAGTACCTGCTGAAATCGTCTCTAAAATACAAAAAATTCAAGCCATTTGTCTAAAATACGATGTATCTCTTGCCACAGCAGCTTTGCAATTTGCAGCAAGCCATCCAGCAATTACATCTTTAGTTTTCGGTGCTAAAAATAAAGAAGAAACTATTACTAATATCCAATCTTTCTCGAAAATAATACCTTATGAATTTTGGGTAGAACTGAAAAGCGAAAACATCATCAGTGAGCAAATCCCTATAACAGCCCTTAATTGATCTTTGTATAGAGTATTAACTGTAAGAGATATTAATGTGATTAATATTGTATATACGATTCTATAATTATATTTATAACAGTGGTTGCTCTAGTATTTTCATAACAGTTGAACATGCATTCTTTTCTAAAAGCGAATGTTGTTGTCCACGACTGAACTCTCATACTTAAGTAGGAAAATATAAGATGTCTAAACCAACATATGTTACTGAATACAATGCAATTGTTGAAGTATTAAATAAATATAATCAAGGTGGTAAACAAGCAGATAGCAGCATTATGAAACCTGCTTTTAATGAACAAGCAACTATCTTTGGTGTTGATGCTGACAATAAACTTATTGGTGGTCCTATCCAAGGTTTATTCGAAGTGATTGATCGTGATTTTAATCCATCACCAGATGCCCAAGGTGTAATCGTAAATATTGATATCGTTGGCACTGCTGCAAGTGCACGTATAGATACTAATGATATTTCAGGATTTTGCTTTACAGACTTCTTTAACTTATTGAAAGTAGAAGGTAAGTGGACTGTTGTTAGTAAAATTTATCATACCCATTCAACCAATTAATATTTGGAGTGGGGCATGAATTATTTAGAAAGCAAAGTAATCGTTATTACTGGAGCCTCTTCAGGTATTGGCAAAGCTTCTGCCAAAATGTTGGCGGCTGAAGGAGCTAAAGTTATAGCGGTTGCAAGAAATCAAGAACGTCTTAATGAACTAGTTAATGAAGTAACAAAGCATGGTGATCAAATCACAGGCTTTGTAGCAGATGTTACCAACCTTGATGACGCTAAAAAGCTTGCTCAATTTGCTAAAGATACTTACGGCTCTGTTGATATTCTTATTAACAATGCTGGACTTATGCTTTTTTCATATTGGAGCGATTTAGCAATTGATGATTGGAACAAAATGATTGATACCAATATCAAAGGCTATTTGAATGCAATAGCAGGCGTATTACCAATTATGCTTGAGCAAAAGTCTGGACAAATCTTGAATATGGATTCAGTTGCTGGGCATCAAGTAGATCCAGCAGCGGGGATCTATTGTGCAACAAAGTTTTTTGTACAAGCGATGACTGAGTCAATGCGTAAAGATTTGGGTGTTAACCATGGTATCCGAGTTAATACAGTTAGTCCTGGTGTTATTAATACAGGCTGGGCAGACAAAGTCACTGATCCTGAAGGCCGTAAGGCAGCACAAGAGCTCAACAAAATTGCTATAGATCCAGATGATGTAGCACGTGCTGTAGTCTATGCACTTAATCAACCTGAAAATGTCACTGTGAATGATTTAATCATTTCTCCAACGCGTCAAAATTGGTAATCACTATCTATCTTTCGCTTTTCCAATTCTTACAAGAAGTGAGGTGGAGAAGCGATGCTTTTTACTCAGGGTTGGATATTAATCACTTTATCATGAAGGTGTATCTATGAATATTCTTGTTGTTGGTGCAAATGGAAGAGTGGGTTCTCATTTGGTCAATACATTGGCAGAAATGGGGCACTCAGTTTATGCGGGAGCTCGCAAAGATTCATTGAGTTTTACGAATCCTTCTATCCAGTTTTTTGAATTGGATTTGCTAGCTGATTTGCAAAAAATCATTCAACGTTTTGAATCTGTAAATATAGATGTAATTTACTTCACTGCAGGTTCTAGAGGAAAAAATCTTCTTCAAGTTGATGCTTTTGGTGCAGTGAAAGTGATGCAAGCTGCGAAAGCTGTTGGTATTCGTCGATTTATAATGTTGAGCTCAGTTTTTGCACTACAACCAGAACGCTGGGGTGAATCATTCTTACAGAATATCACTGATTATAATATTGCAAAATTTTTCGCAGATCATTGGTTAGTTCATCAAAGTAATTTGGATTTTACTATCCTTCAACCAGGTGCATTGCAAGAAAAATTAGGTAGTGGCCGAATCAAGATTAATGTCTCTGAGCCTCTTAGTAACAGTATTGATAATGTCGTTGAAACACTTGCAGGTATTTTAAATGCTCCAAATACGATTGGTCAGGTAATTACGATGGCTGATGGTGACATTCCAATTATAGATGCGCTCAATCAAGTCTCCTCGTAAAGTTTTACGTTTCTGTTTAATGCTTTTAAAGCAAAGATTAAGTTCAAAGATTTTTTAAATTGAAGATGAATATGATGAATCCGAAATACTCTCCCTTATTCCAACCCTATACTTTAAATAATGGGGTAACGATTAAAAATAGATTAGTCGTTGCTCCAATGACACATTTTGCTTCTAATGATGACGGAAGTCTGAGCCAAGAAGAGCGTGCTTTTATTCAAGGACGTGCAGAAAACTTTGGCTTTTTCATTAGTGCAGCGACCTTAGTTTCACCTGAGGGTAAAGCATTTGTAGGTCAGCCTGAGGCCATTAGCGATAAAGATTTACCTAGTTTAAAAGCAGTTGCTAATTTGATTAAATCTCAAGGTGCAAAAGCAATTTTACAAATCCATCATGGAGGTAAGCTCAGCATTAATGAATTGTTGAATGGTGCAGAAATGGTTGCTCCATCAGAAGATCTACAATCTGGATCACGTGAACTCACACATTCTGAAATCAATAACTTAATCGAAGCATTTGCAAATGCTGCTGATTTAGCTATTCAAGCGGGTTTCGATGGTGTTGAGATTCATGGTGCAAATGGGTATTTAATTCAACAATTTAACTCAGCACAATCAAACCGTCGCACAGACGAATGGGGTGGCAGTATTGAAAAACGTATGCGTTTTTCATTGTCGATTATAGATGCTGTACATGCTGTCAAAATGAAACATGGATTTAATGATTTCATAATTGGGTATCGGTTTTCGCCAGAAGAACCAGGAGAGCAAGGTTTAACAATGGCAGATACATTTGCTCTAATTGACGCCTTAGTAGAAAAGCCAATTCAATATTTACACGTATCTCTTTGGGATTTTTATAAAAAAGCACGTAGGGGAGCAGATGTAAGCTTAACTCGTATGCAACTTCTACATGAGAGAATTGCAGGTAAGCTTCCATTAATTGGTGTCGGAAGTTTATTTAGTGCAGATCAGATATTAGATGCATATGAAACTAAATGGGCTGAATTTATTGCAGTTGGTAAAGCAGTAATGATGAATCCTGATCTTGCAACATTAATTGCGAATGGGCGCGAGAGCGAAATTGTTTTAGCAATAGATCCTCATAAAGCTGATCGTTATCGTATTCCTAATAATCTGTGGCAACAAAATATGAGCCGTTTATCCTATTTACCTCCACTTAAAGATGACCTTGAGTGGAAAACAGTTGATATTTAAATATTGAGCATAATATGGCAATTCAATCTGTACCTTTAGAAAAAGCATATCGCTTATTGAACCATGGACCAACTGTGTTGGTCTCTGCAAAACATCAATCTACTGAAAATGTGATGGCTGCTTCATGGGCTTGTGCATTGGAGTTTTCTCCAGCGAAAGTCACAGTGGTTTTAGATAAAATGGTATTTACACGTTCTTTAGTTGAACAAAGTGGATGGTTTGCATTACAAGTTCCTGTTGCACAGCAGGCTCAAATGGTTGTAGATGTTGGAAGTGAAAGTCTAAAAGACTACCCAAATAAATTGAATGAATTTGGTGTAAAGCTATTTTACAAAGATGGTTTTCAAACTCCTTTAGTCGAAGGTTGTGTAGCTTGGCTACTCTGTAAACTAATTCCAGAGCCACACAATCAAGAAGCTCATGATCTTTTCATTGGAGAGGTGGTTAGTGCTTGGGCTGATGATCGTGTCTTTAAAGATGGTCACTGGCAATTTGATGACGTACCGATAGAACTGAAAACTTTACATTATATTGCTGGTGGACAGTTTTATGTTATAGGCCAAGGACTTAAAGTAAATAAAGGACCTTAGTCTAGCTGTAATTTTACTGTATTGGCATATTTTATGTACCAATACAGTAAATATTTTAATCATGTTAAAGTTAGAGATATTAAAGATATTGAAAATAAAATAAAAAAGGTACCAATTATTTTGTTAAATAAATAAAAGAATTTTGGTTTTTTTATTAACACTTTAATCTTTTCACCACCCCAAATGTAGATTAGCATCCAAGAAAATTCGCAAACAACAAAAGTAAAAATCAGTATTGAATATTGGGGAAGCAGAGGTGAGTTGGAATTAATAAATTGAGGAAAAAATGAAATAATAAAAAGTAATGTTTTAGGGTTGCTGATAGCTATAAAAAAACCGTTTATAAAGAAATTTCCACGTTTTTTATATTTTGATACATTATCATTTTCTAATTTTTCTGTTTTATACTTTAAGTGTTTTATTCCAATTAAAAATAAGTAGATAATTCCAAATAAATTAATTAATTTAATAAAGATAGTTTGTAAATTGCTTAAAAATAAGAGTGTAATACAACATGCTGTAATTGAGATTAATACTCCGAATAAACACCCTGCAACCGATATTATAGTTTCTTTTAAATTTTGGCTTAGTCTTGTATTCAAAACGAATACCATATTGGGGCCTGGTATTGCTGATAGTGCAGAAATAGTAGATAGGAATAAGAGCCAAGTATATAAGGTCATAGTGGTTCATTAAATTTTAAATTATAGTTTTTAAATAAAAATATAATAAACAATATTTTTTTATTAAATAGATAAAAAAATATTATATGCATGTATGATTTTGATAATTATTATCGTTTATTTAATTTATTTTATTACAGTAACTTAGGTTGCATATAGGAATAATTTGTTAATTTGAGAAAATATTTTTGTTTCTAAATACGCTTTTTTTTATATAGCATTAATTTGTTTAAAGGATGTGAGTAAATAAGATTAAAAATATTCTTATTATCTTAAATTCCTATTCAGGTATAAAGGATTATACGAGTAAAGACAGAATCTAAAGTTTTAGATTTTTAACTCGGAAAACCTTTCTATTTTAAATTTTTATTTAAGACAAAAGTCAATTTAATAGAGGTTCTTATGAGTTTAGCACCATTCCATTTAGCTATCCCAGTTTATGATTTGCCCGCTGCAAGAAATTTTTATGGTGAAGTCTTTGGTTTAGAAGAAGGAAGATCTAGTGATCACTGGGTTGATTTTAATTTCTTCGGACATCAATTAGTTATTCATGAACATCCTAAAATGGATTATCAAGAAAAAGTTGTTTCTAATTCTGTGGATGGTCATGATGTACCTGCTCCGCATTTCGGAATCATTCTAAATTGGGAAGATTGGGAAACTTTAGCTGAAAGATTAAAGTCGTTAGGTACAAAGTTTGTGATTGAACCCTATGTACGTTTCAAAGGTAAAGTTGGCGAACAAGGAACTATGTTTTTATTTGATCCGTGTGGTAATGCGCTTGAATTTAAAGCATTTAAAGATATGACTCAGCTTTTTGCAAAATAAAGTAATGAGGGATACGAATATTATTTGTATCCCTTTTTTTGAGGACATGTAGAAACAAGGATGATTTATGAAAAGTATTTCTTTGGTATGGCAAATATTAATTGGTCTTCTTTTAGGTATTTTAGTCGGGTGGTATTTTAATGTAAATCCAACTCATCAAGTTTGGGTAAGCACTGAGATATTAAAACCGTTAGGCGATATTTTTATTAATATGATGAAAATGGTCGTTGTACCTATTGTATTGTGTTGCATGATCTTAGGCATCGCAGGAGGAGGTGATAATAAGTCTTTTGGAAAAATGGGTGCGGGTTCTCTCCTTTATTTTTTTACAATAACAAGCCTTGCGATTGTTTGGGGCTTATTATTGGCCAACTTTTTTCAACCTGGGGTTGGAACAGATATATCTGGGATGGCACACTCAACTGTAGTACTACATACAGATACGAACAAAGGCGCTCTACAGATTATAAAAAATATCGTGCCGGAAAACATTGTGGTAGCTCTATATGAAGGCAAACTACTATCAATTCTATTTTTTGCGATTCTTTTTGGCTTAGCATTAAACAAAATTCCTGAAGAAAAAAGCCAACCTGTAATAAGAGTTTTACAGGGAATATCAGATGCATTGTTCAAGCTTGTAAGTTTAGTCATGGCTTATGCACCGATTGGTGTGTTTGGTATGATCGGCGCGACAGTTGCCACTTTTGGCTTCAGTTCTTTATTACCATTATTGAAATTAATTGGAGTCGTTTATCTAGCCTTAGCTTTATTTGCTATTTTTGTTCTAGGTGCTGTGTGTTTGTATATAAGAGAAAACTTATTTCACCTTATTAAATATTTTAAAGATGAGCTCATTCTAGCTTTCTCAACTGGTGCGTCTGCTGCTGTTATGCCGCAATTAATGCAGAAACTCGAAAACTATGGTGTTCCACGCCGTATTGTAAGTTTTGTAGTACCAATGGGATATGCATTTAATTTAGATGGAGCATCAATTTTCCTAGGTGTAGCTACAATTTTCGTCGCTCAATTATATGGAATAGATTTGACTATCTCCCAACAAGCATTATTGGTTGTGACTATGGTCTTAACATCTAAAGGGGCAGCAGGTGTTCCTGGTTTTGCAATTTTGATTTTATCTGCGACTTTAGCTACAGCTGGTTTACCATTAGAAGGTGTTGCGTTAATTGCTGGTATTTTTAGAATTATTGAAAGTGGTACTACAACATTAAATGTTCTTGGAAATGCTATTGCGCCACTAGTTGTAGCAAAGTGGAAAACGAAGAGGTTAGAGTCTTTTAATACTGTAACTGAAAATTAAAGCCAAAGATAAGTATCGCACTAAGTGATACTTATCTATATAAATTTAACAAGTGTATAATTTCAATAAGGATAGGTTTTATCATTTAATGGAATGCAGATAGTATGTTTCATGAGCTCAAAACCCTTATAGCAATTAAAAAATATGGTTCATTTAGTGCTACAGGTAACAATGTGGGGCTTACTCAAGCAGCTGTCAGTGCACAAATCAAATCTTTAGAATCTTATTTGGGGATTAAGCTCTTTGAAAGAAATGGGAAAACTGTTCAATTTAATAGTGAAGGTTTACGGGTACTTGCATTAGCTGAACAAGTTTTTGATCTTGTTGATAAGATGAAACAACCCGAATGTATGGCAGATTTCACAGGTGAGATTAAGATAGGAGCAATCGCTTCAATCCAATCAAATATTTTGCCAGAAATACTTGAAGAACTATTCAAATATTTCCCTAAAGCAAAAATTAAACTTATACCAGGAGTGTCATTCAATTTATTCCATCAGCTGGGAAAAAATGAGATAGATCTCGCGATTATCATTAAGCCTAATTTTGAAGTTTCCGATGACTATTGTTATTACACCTTAAAAAAAGAGCCTATTCTTCTTATTACCCCAATTGATATTCACGAAAAACACCCTGTTGAAATTTTGAAAAATAATCCGTTTATACGTTATGACTATTCTTCATTTGGGGGGAAAGTTGTAGCAAACTATTTAAATAGAAATCAAATAAAAACAAATGACATCATTGAGGTAGATGAAATTGAAGCAATCATCAGAATGGTAGAAAAAAACTTAGGTGTAGCTTTGATTCCAGATATTGGAATGAATAAATTAAAAGAAAAAAATATTAATATTATTGATCTGAAACAACCAGATCTTTATCGTGAAATTATTATTATCCATAAAAAGAATACTGAGGATTCAATTATATCAAGTATTGTTTCTAAAATAGTTGAAGGAGTGGGTAGCAAGAATAAATTATTGAAATTATAAATTTAAGTAAAGTTATTTTAATTTCAATGGTTTATATGATACTTATTATTCTATCTATTTATAAATCTTTCGATCTTAGAGATTGATATATTCATATTAAGCCAAGATAAAAATCCGAAATTTACCTACAGATTTTATGTTTGACGCATTATAAGTAGTACGTAATATAGTTACACATTTCGAATAACAAAGAAAAAAGCTATCTACTGTGAGATAGCTTTTTTTCAAGGAAATTTCAATTGTCGCTAGGGAAATTTCAATTGTCGTTTTTCGTTGATAAGTTAGACTTACCAGCTTAACGCACCACCAGTCTGGTAGTCTGTTACGCGAGTTTCGAAGAAGTTCTTCTCTTTACGTAAGTCCATCATCTCAGACATCCACGCAAATGGGTTCGTTACACCAGCAAATTGCTCTGGTAAACCTAACTGAGATAAACGGCGGTTACAGATGAATTTCAAGTATTCTTCCATCATGCTTGCGTTCATACCCAATACACCGCGTGGCATTGTGTCACGTGCATATTCGATTTCAAGCATTGTACCTTCAACAATCATTTGAACCACTTCTTGTTGGAACTCAGCAGTCCAAAGGTGTGGGTTCTCAATCTTGATTTGGTTAATCATGTCGATACCAAAGTTCAAGTGCATAGATTCATCACGCAAGATGTATTGGAACTGCTCAGCAACACCGTTCATCTTGTTACGACGACCCATACTCAAAATTTGAGTAAAGCCACAGTAGAAGAAGATCCCTTCAAGTACACAGTAGAATGCGATCAGGTTACGAAGTAAACGCTGGTCATTTTCAGGTGTGCCTGTGTGGAAATTAGGGTCAGTTAAAGATTGAGTATATTTCAAGCCCCAAGCTGCTTTACGTGCAACAGATGGAATCTCGCGGTACATGTTGAAGACTTCGCCTTCGTCCATACCTAAAGATTCGATACAGTATTGGTAAGCGTGAGTGTGAATTGCTTCTTCAAACGCTTGACGCAAGATGTACTGACGGCATTCAGGGTTAGTAATATGACGGTAAATCGCCAATACCAAGTTGTTTGCAACCAAAGAGTCCGCAGTCGAGAAGAAACCTAAAGAACGCATAACAATAGTACGCTCGTCTTCGGTTAAGCCATTTTCAGACTTCCAAAGCGCGATGTCATGGTTCATGTTAACTTCTTGAGGCATCCAGTGGTTTGCACACCCGTCAAGATATTTCTGCCAAGCCCACTCATATTTAAATGGAACAAGTTGGTTCAAGTCCGCACGACAGTTAATCATTGCTTTGTCGTCAACTTGAACACGTTGAGCACCCATTTCTAGCTCTTCAAGGCCAGGGGCAACGTCTAAATGTTCTAAGGCTTGAGCGGCTCTAGCCACTGTATCGGAGGCAACTGTTGGTCGCACGGAATGGGTTCCAGCGGATTGTGGAGCTGCCACGCTCGGCGATGATGGCTGCGCAGTAGATACATTCTGCGAATCTGACGCTTTTTCCGATTGGACGGGCGCAGACTTGTGTTCAGGTGCAGTCGGTTTTTGCGAATCATCTTCAAAATCGTCCCAACTAAGGATAGACATTTTTGTTCTCTCTTCGTTGTATATATCTATATTTGACATCTCTTAAACGAAGATGTCCCTACTATACGCTTTTAATGTGTAAACAAAATTAAGTTTTATTGATGCATGACCAAATTTTGGGCCTTTGGTCTCTACTCACTACAACTTATTTTGTTTACGCTGCTGCTTACGTATTGTGATAAATGCGTAAACCATCGGCATATAAAAGAAAATAAAGGCAAAGATTAAAACTCCAACACCAAGCATATAGTTATGGCTGAGATGAGAAAGCATAATCTTTACCTCTTTTAAAATTGCTCTTTAGTGAAAAAGAGCAATTTTATTGAATGTTATTGGCAAGCTTCACAATCAGGGTTATCGATTGAACAAGCCATTGGTACTGGAGCTGCTTGAGTAAAGCCTTCTTCTTCAACCGCTGCTTCTGGTTTCTTCGCTTCTACAACAGGGGCAGCAACCGCCGCTGCTTCAACAGTCGCAGGTTTAACTGCGTTTAAAGCACCTGTGTTGATTGTAGATTTTTCAGCAGAAGTTGCACCTAAAGCTCGGAGGTAATAAGTCGTCTTAAGGCCACGTAACCATGCCATCTTGTAAGTGATGTCAAGTTTCTTACCGTTTGCACCAGAGATGTAAAGGTTAAGCGACTGAGCTTGATCAATCCATTTTTGACGGCGTGATGCAGCATCAACGATCCAACGTGTATCCACTTCAAACGCAGTAGCAAAGATTGCTTTTAATTCTTCAGGAATACGAGCAATTTTTTGTACTGAACCTTCAAAGTGTTTAAGGTCATTCACCATTACTGTGTCCCAAAGACCACGTTCTTTTAATGCACGAACGAGGTATGGGTTAATAACAGTGAACTCACCAGACAAGTTAGATTTCACATATAAGTTTTGGAATGTTGGCTCAATAGACTGAGAAACACCACAAATGTTAGAGATGGTTGCAGTTGGAGCAATTGCCATCACGTTTGAGTTACGCATACCGTCTTTTTGAACTTTGGCACGTAAAGTGTCCCAGTCTAAACGTTGAGTACGGTCAACTTCGAACATGCGCTCTGGACGAGATTTCGCAACAATTTCTAAAGAGTCGATTGGGAGGATACCTTGATCCCACAATGAACCTTTGAATGTTGAGTAAGCACCACGTTCAACAGCCAAGTTGCTTGAAGTTTCAATTGCGTAGTAGCTAATTACTTCCATTGATTCATCAGCAAAATCAACAGCAGCGTCTGAACCGTAAGCAATACCCATTTCATATAGAGCATCTTGGAAGCCCATGATACCCATACCCACAGGGCGGTGTTTCAAGTTCGAGTTTTTCGCTTGTGGTACAGCGTAGTAGTTAATGTCGATCACGTTATCGAGCATACGTACTGCTGTTTTAATTGTGCGAGCTAACTTCTCACGGTCTAACACACCACCTTGAACGTGTTGTACAAGGTTGATCGAACCTAAGTTACATACTGCAATTTCGTCTTGATTTGTGTTCAAGGTAATTTCAGTACATAAGTTAGATGAGTGAACTACACCAACATGTTGTTGTGGTGAACGTAAGTTACATACATCTTTGAATGTGATCCACGGGTGACCAGTTTCAAACAACATAGAAAGCATTTTGCGCCATAAATCTTTAGCACGTACTTTCTTATGTAGCATGTTAGTTTCTTTCGCTACAGACTCATAGTAAGCATAACGCTCAGCAAATTCAGCACCAGTTAAGTCGTGCAAGTCTGGAGTTTCAGAAGGAGTAAATAATGTCCATTCACCATCTTCAAATACACGTTGCATAAACAAGTCTGGAACCCAGTTCGCAGTGTTCATGTCGTGAGTACGGCGACGGTCATCACCCGTGTTTTTACGAAGCTCTAAGAACTCTTCGATGTCTAAGTGCCAAGTTTCTAAGTATGCACACACAGCACCTTTACGCTTACCACCTTGGTTTACTGCAACAGCTGTATCGTTCGCAACTTTCAAGAATGGAACAACACCCTGAGACTTACCGTTTGTACCTTTAATATAAGAGTTCAAGGCACGTACAGGTGTCCAGTCATTACCTAAACCACCAGCCCATTTAGAAAGCATCGCGTTATCACGCATTGCGCCATAAATGTCATAAAGGTCATCGCCAATTGTTGTTAAGTAACAACTTGAAAGCTGTGGACGTAATGTACCTGAGTTAAACAGGGTAGGCGTAGAAGCCATGTAGTCGAAGCTAGACAATAAGTTATAGAACTCAATTGCACGTTCTTCTTTATCTTGCTCATTGAGTGCAAGACCCATCGACACACGCATGAAGAATAATTGTGGTAATTCGAAGCGAACGCCGTTTGAGTGAATGAAGTAACGGTCAAATAAAGTCTGTAAACCTAGGTAGGTAAACTGATTAGAACGTTCTGGCTGAATTGCTGCTGATAATTTTTCTAAGTCAAAGTCAAGCAAGTCAGGTGAAAGCAAATCAAGCTCAACACCTTTTTTCAAGAATGCTTCAAGTGCATTGTTTTCAGGTGTATCTGTTGATAAGCCTAAGAACGTTAAACCAGTGCTCACTAATTCGTTACAAAGCAAACGTGCAGTTACGTAAGTGTAGTTTGGTTCTTGTTCAATACGAGTACGTGTTGCCATCATCATTGTTGTGGCAATATCACTTTCTTTTACGCCGTTATATAAGTTTTTAACGGTTTCATCCACAATGGCTTGAACGTCAATACCTTCCAAACCTTCAGCTGCCTTAGAAACAGTTGCTTGCAAGGCACTTAAATCAAGTGGCTGAAGCTGACCGTTTTTGTCGGTAACTTGTAAAGTAGGGTGGTGGTTTGAGTTCGTTTGCTGACGAGCGCTAGCACGTTGTTCACGGTAAATCACATAAGCGCGGGCAACCTTTTGTTCCCCAGTACGCATTAAAGCAAGTTCTACTTGATCTTGAATTTCTTCAATATGGATCGTACCGCCCGATGGTAAACGGCGAGTAAAAGTATTTAAGACCATTTCCGTCAACTGGGTAATACGGTCGTGAATACGGCTAGAATCCGAACTCTGTTGACCTTCCACAGCAAGAAAAGCTTTACCAATCGCAACTGAAATTTTCTCTGCATCAAATGCAGCAACATCTCCAGTGCGTTTAATCACCTGAATTTGACCGGGAGTCGAAGTAATTACGCTCATGCCAGCATAGCTCCATTGTCACTTTTGTTATGTTCATAGACCGTTTGAACCGAGCAAAAAACATGCCACGATATTTGAGGGATAAACACAAGACTTAGTAGTTAAAGTTTATTTTCAACACAAGATACGGGATTTTTCATAGCAGATCAATCTTGACTTTTTAGTAATTTTTTATCTGTATGATTTGATGGGAGATAGCATAGCAAAGCTGTTAAAAAACACTTATAGATAAGTTTGTGGATAACTCAAAAAACAAACACTTAAATAAATTTAAACTAAACAGAGAAATAATTTGTTTAATATTCATACATTGGAAATATGAATAGAATATGAAATTTAATAACAATAAATAAATCTTAAAAACACGTGAAAATTCAAAGGCTAATAAAATGCAACAAAATACGATTGTCATGTATCAGTTTGGTGAACGCCTACTTGTTTACAATGTAAACGTGTGTATATTGCAAATGATAAACGAATGTATCTGCAAGATTTTTAAGATGCATGAAACGAGATTTATAGGGGCAATGATATGAGCCAAGAAGAAAAGTTACCAAAGATTCTGATCGTTGAAGATGATGAGCGCTTAGCGCGTTTAACTCAAGAATATTTAATTCGCAACGGTTTAGAGGTTGGTGTAGAAACTGATGGTAACCGTGCAATTCGTCGTATTATTAGTGAACAACCAGATCTAGTGGTCTTGGATGTCATGTTGCCGGGTGCCGATGGCTTAACTGTTTGCCGTGAAGTTCGTCCACATTATCATCAACCGATTCTTATGTTGACTGCACGTACAGAAGATATGGATCAGGTACTTGGTTTAGAAATGGGCGCAGATGACTATGTCGCTAAACCTGTTCAACCGCGTGTTCTTTTAGCGCGTATCCGTGCACTCTTACGTCGCACAGACAAAACTGTAGAAGATGAAGTTGCACAGCGTATCGAGTTTGATGACCTTGTCATCGACAATGGCGGTCGTTCTGTAACGCTAAATGGTGAACTTGTTGACTTCACCAGCGCAGAATATGACCTATTATGGTTGCTTGCATCAAATGCTGGTCGTATCTTATCGCGTGAAGATATCTTCGAACGTTTACGTGGTATCGAATACGATGGTCAGGACCGTTCAATCGACGTCCGTATTTCACGTATTCGTCCAAAAATTGGCGATGATCCTGAAAATCCAAAGCGTATTAAAACAGTACGTAGTAAAGGTTACTTGTTCGTTAAAGAAACCAACGGGTTATAAGGTCGGAATAAACTTCCTATAAGGTTGATCGAGTGTTTAAACACAGTATATTCCTGCGAATTTATGCGGGACTGGTAATTCTTGTTGTTTTGGTTGCTGTATTTGGTTATTTGCTTGTACAAATCATCAATTATCAACGGGCACAAGAATACCGAGAATCTTTAACTGATGGTATTTCTTATGTCATTAGTGAAGGGGTGGCTCGACAACCGGGGAAACAACAGAAAATAGACTGGGTTTCAGACGCATCAGATTTATTGGAACTTCCAATTTACTATACTGATGCAAGCAAGGTTGAGTTATCTCGTACCGAGAAAAAACGAATCGAAGCTCAAAAGTCTGTTGTCCGTTACGATGCCAGTAATAGTATTGCGTATATCATTATTGGCTTGCGTGACGACCCACAGCATTATCTATCTATAAAAGTCGACAAGATTAGTGAGCGCCAAATGAAGGCTCTCCCTATTTTTGTACTTGATTATTTAATGTTTTATCCGGGGCAAGAACAAGAATATCTTGCCAAGATTCAAAAACATTTCTCTTATCCAATTAATATCTACAATATTCAAGACGTTAATTTGGACTCTGAGCAAATTGGTCGTTTACGCCAAGATCAAAGCGTTATGTTGTACAAAGATAGTGCAACAGTTCGCGGTACAACCATTTCAATCGTATCTCCAATTCCGAATCATCCTACACAGGTTCTCGTGCTTGGACCGGTGCCGATGTTTAACTGGATGCCTTTGCAGCTTTCAGCAGGGATTACCTTATTTAGCTTATTCTTGTTGAGTCTAGGCGTTTATGGGTTGATCTTGCCGCTAGAGCGTAAAATTCGCCAAGTACGTTATGCATTAAACCGTATGAAGTCTGGTGATTTGTCATTGCGTGTTCCTATTGAAGGAAGTGACGAAATGGCAAACTTGGCATCAAGTTATAACAACATGTCTGATCATATTCAGCGTTTAATTGAAGCTCAGCGTGAGTTAATGAGGGCAGTATCTCATGAGCTTAGAACGCCTGTGGCTCGTATTCGCTTTGGTACAGAAATGTTGGCTGAAGAAGATGATTACAATCATCGTATGCATCAGGTCGATATGATTGATAAAGATATTGAAGCACTCAATACTTTAATTGATGAAATCATGACTTATGCAAAACTAGAGCAGGGTACACCTTCACTAGATTTCGATGAAATTACTTTATTTGATGTGTTGGATCAGGTTGCTGTCGAAACTGAAGCTTTAAAAACGCAAAAAGAAATTGAACTGGTTGCTCCTCCTCTTTATGTAAAAGTAGATGCAGAGCGTCGTTATTTACATCGTGTTGTTCAAAACTTGGTAGGCAATGCGGTTCGTTATTGCGATAATAAAGTTCGAATTACCGGTGGCATTCATAGCGATGGCATGGCGTTTGTGTGTGTTGAAGATGATGGTGCCGGTATTCCTGAACAAGACCGTCAAAGAGTATTTGAAGCTTTTGCCCGTCTAGATGATAGCCGTACGCGTGCGTCAGGTGGCTATGGTTTGGGGTTGTCTATTGTAAGTCGTATTGCGTATTGGTTTGGTGGTGAAATTAAAGTCGATGAAAGCCCAAGCTTGGGTGGCGCTCGCTTTATCATGACGTGGCCAGCAAAACGCTTTAAACAGCCTCCTTTAAAAGCCAATAAAAAAGCACCTTCATAAGGTGCTTTTTTATTGAGTTATTTATAGTCGAGTTGCATCTGGTTCCAAAATAGGTTTTCCGCTTCTTAAGCTGGTTAACGCATCGGAATTAAAGTCGATCAGTAACGAATTATTTTTTGCATCAATCTGGTATTTTTGAATAAGAGGTTGGTCTCCATTAATTGTTTCTATTTTATATTCATCAGCAATATGCAAAATACCTTCTAGGTTTGTTGTGGTTGACGCAAAATCCTGTCTAAATATTTCATAGACATCCCGCAAGTCAAAAATTGCATTATTAGCATCTGGATGTTTGTGAATATAGCTTTCTATATGTCGCACAAGTAGCTGTGCAAACAAGTAGTAATTTGGTTTGTGCGTATATTCTAGAGTCATGCATTTTTCTCCTTATTATCTGTTATTAGCATACATGGCAAAACACAGCTTATTGTATAAAATTCATTACACTAGATGATGAAATGAAAAAATTATAAAGAGATAAAAACCCGATTACGTCCTTGGCGTTTTGCTTGATATAAAGCGTCATCTGCTTCTTTAAACAAACTCTCAATCGCTCTATGGGACGATGGGGAATATAAACTTATACCAATACTCACCTGTATGAAAATGGGTAATTTGCCATAAATATAAATAGGTTGCTGGCTAATTTTAATTCGGATTTGTTCTGCCAGTTCAAAAGCACTTTCCTTGCTGGTATCTGCAATAAAAATGGCAAATTCTTCACCGCCCAAGCGGCCCAACAAATCATGAGGATGCAAAATATTTTGTATCGTGGTGACACAAGTCTGTAGCGCCCGATCACCGATTTGATGACCGTAGTTGTCGTTGACTTGTTTGAAATGGTCGACATCCAACATGAAAAAAGCTGAGGTTTTATTTTCTTTTTGTACTTTTTCTTGAAGTAATCTGACCGACTGTAAAAACTGGCGTCGAGTAAGACTAGAGGTCAGCTCATCATGTGCAATCGCATGTTGAAGCTTCTGAATTAATTCTGAATGTAAAACACTGATACTCGAAACCGTCAGAGGGGCAATCGTCATCATGATTAACCCTATACGAATTGAAATCGTATTGCTGAAATACTCATTCGGATAGAGCAAAAGGTAATGTCCGGAAACATGATAAATAATATAGGCGCTGGTGAGGCTCGTAATGAGTGCAACAACAATAGGTTTATAGCGAATAGCGCACCAGATAAGCGCAGCAATGGGATAGAGTAGTGAACCGGGACCGGAGTCATAATAACTGGCTGCGATGGAAATCAAAACAGCCCCAAAAGGTAAAAGGTCGGTTGCCTGTAACCCACGACTTCTCGAAAAGTAATGCTTTACCTGACTATATTGAGGTAGGTTCAATATGATAGGTAAAAGAAGCAAAGCATTTTGCAATTCAGAAGTGAACCAATAACCGAATTCATCCAACAAACCGCCCAGCATAAATTTAGTATTAAACATAGGCACGAAAGTTGCTGCAAATAATCCGCCTACTACGCTACCGACTCCACATAGAGCAAATAAAAAGAGGTAAGAATAGCCTCGGTAGGCTGCCTTAATATGCTGATTAAAAAACATATAGAGCGCAAACGTAGTAACAACATAAAGAAAATTTGAAGTTGTTAAAACGAGTGTGAGAGCAAAGGGCGTGCCTTGAAATAGATCGGCAATAACATAGCCGCTATATGCACCTAAAAATGTGCCTAGTCGACGTGTGTTAGGGAAGCGAATGAGCAAGCCAAGTAAAACCGAGTTGGCAGGCCAAAAAAACGCGAGAAAACTTAAAGGGCGAGATGCGATGCCAATGAAACAACATACTGCAATAATGATGCTAAACAGGAGAAAATATTTTAAAAAGGAGAAAGGTGAAAATTCACGAAGTGAGTATGGCATCAGCTGCCCTTAATGATAAATACTCTTATCTAAGAGTAATAAAATATTATGCATGATTAAACATTCATCATAATTCAGAGGAGAAGTTGAATACAATAAAAAACAAACTAATATTATAAAAAAGTAAGTTATTAAAACTTAATAGTCGATGAACTGTGTAAATATTCTAAAATTAAAAAATGAAAAAAATCATCATAAATAAAGAAACTATTAAATAAACCGATTATGTGCGGTGAAACCCCCCTTACAACACATAGATGAATAGTTTTGTTGGGAAAATCATCCGAAAGACTAAGACGCTTCAACTAGCATGGGAAATTAGAAATCAGGTACAATTGGCGGGATTAATTTTGTGTTTGGTGTATTTGAAGGCCAATACATACATTCTTTGTTAAATAAATAGGCCTGCCAGGAGTTATCCCCGCATGAGTGCCATTACTCCATACGACTGGGCGATTATCGCCTTCGTGATCGGCGTTACATTTCTTTGCGTCTTTATGCTCACAGTTCCCTTACTTCTCGGGGGAAAATCGTGGGGACGTGCTAAGCAAGAGCAGTTTGAATCAGGTGTCGTGAGTGCTGGTGGCGCTCGCATTCGCCTGTCTGCAAAGTTTTATTTAGTCGCAATTTTCTTTGTTGTCTTCGACTTAGAGGCTCTTTACCTCTATGCATGGTCTACTTCTGTGCGTGAAGTAGGGTGGTTGGGATATACCACTGTTGTGATCTTTGTCGTTGATTTATTGATTGCGCTTGTTTATGCCTTCTCTGTAGGTGCTCTAAGTTGGTCGCCAGCAGATCGCCGTAAATCAGCAGGTGAGGCGATTAAAATCGGTTCACCAACAATGAACATTGCTGAAATTACACGCTTTAATTCTATTGAAGAGCTCGTAACTGACCCTACAGGCCAGATTCCAGCTCAATCATCAGGTCGTGTTAAGTCAAAAACTACACCTGCATTGTCATCTGAAAAGGAGTAAGTCGGGATGAAATATACTCTGACCCGCGCGAATCCGGATGCTGATCAATACCCATTGCAAGAACGTCAAATTGTGACGGATCCACTTGAAGAGGAAGTGAATAAAAACGTATTCATGACTCGTTTAGAGGATGTCTTGCATACAGCAGTAAACTGGGGACGTAAAAACTCCTTGTGGCCATTTAACTTTGGTACCTCATGTTGTTACGTCGAATATGCAACGACCTTAACAGGTGTGCATGACTTGTCACGTTTCGGTGCAGAGGTTATCCGTGCTTCACCTCGTCAGGCTGACTTGATGATTGTTGCAGGGACCTGTTTCGTAAAAATGGCTCCAGTTATTCAGCGTCTTTATGAACAGATGTTAGAGCCTAAATGGGTCATTTCGATGGGTGCTTGTGCAAACTCTGGAGGTATGTACGACATCTATTCAGTAGTACAAGGTGTAGACAAAATTATTCCTGTTGACGTGTACGTCCCAGGTTGTCCGCCTCGTCCTGAAGCATTAATTCAAGCTTTAATGCTTTTACAAGACCAGATTCAATTAGAGCGACGCCCGCTTTCTGCCGTGATCGGTGATGATCTTCAGCCAGTGTATAAGCCAAAGATGATGCCAGAACGTGACCGTAAGAATGCACAGCGTATTGCCGTTAAAAACTTACGCTCTATGGATGAGATTAAATAATTTTTTGACGGTGTTTTGACATATCTAACTGATATGTTCATCGAGAAAATTGACAGAATTTGTATTAAATAGGAAGCCAAGCCAATGGCTGAAACTGACATTGCTATGCCAGAGTCAACAGCAGTTGATTCACGCCCAGCATTTGCAATCGTAGAAGAGCTCAAAACCAAGTTTGGTGAGAACTTTTACGTGCAGGCGACTTTTGAAGAGTTTCCAACAGTCTGGGTTGAGCGCGCACGCGTGCAAGAAGTCCTTATGTTCCTACGTAAAGTGGAACGTCCGTATGTAATGCTATTTGACTTATCTGCGATGGATGAACGTTTACGTGTTCATCGTGATGGTTTACCAGCATCTGACTTTACTGTGTTCTATCATTTATTATCGCTTGAGCGTAATAGTGACATTCGTATCAAGGTTGCCTTGAACGAAAATGATCTTAACATTCCAACAGCGACAAATATCTGGCCAAATGCCAACTGGTATGAACGTGAAGCTTACGATATGTTCGGTATCAATTTCGAAGGGCATCCAATGCTCCGTCGTATTTTGTTGCCAACGTATTGGGAAGGTCATCCGCTTCGCAAAGAATACTCAGCACGTGCGACAGAATATACGCCGTACATGCAAGACAAAGCGAAACAAGACTTTGAACAAGAGCACTTACGTTTTGTGCCGGAAGACTGGGGTCTTAAGCGTGGTAACGCTGATGAAGACTTTATGTTCTTGAACTTGGGTCCTAACCATCCATCTGCACATGGTGCGTTCCGTGTTGTATTGCAGTTAGATGGCGAAGAAGTGAAGGACTGTGTACCTGATATCGGTTATCACCACCGTGGTGTGGAAAAGATGGCTGAACGTCAAACATGGCATTCTTTCATTCCTTATACTGACCGTGTTGACTACTTAGGTGGTTGTGCTCAAAACATGCCATATGTGATGGCTGTCGAGCAAATGGCAGGTATTAAAGTTCCTGAACGTGCGCAAGTGATTCGTGTCATGTTGAACGAATTGTTCCGTATCAATAACCACTTATTATTCTGTGGTACGGCAATTCAGGATGCCGGTGGTATGACACCAGTATTCTATATGTTCGCAGACCGTCAAAAAGTTTACGACATTGTTGAAGCAATTACGGGTTACCGTATGCATCCAGCATGGTTCCGTATTGGCGGTACAGCACACGATCTTCCAAACAACTGGCAAAAGCTTGTTAAAGAATTGCTAGAGTGGATGCCTAAACGCTTAAACGAATACTACACAGCAGCATTGAAAAACTCTGTGTTTATTGGTCGTACGCGTAATGTTGCACAATACGATGCCAAATCTGCACTCGCATGGGGTGTAACTGGTACTGGTTTACGCGCAACAGGTATCGATTTTGACGTACGTAAATATCGTCCATACAGCGGCTATGAAAACTTCGATTTTGATGTGCCGGTTGAGTATGAAGGCGATGCTTATGCACGTGTGCTTGTTCACTTCCGTGAAATTACCGAGTCGCTAAAAATTATTCAACAGTGCTTGGATAACATGCCTTCTGGTCCATACAAAGCGGATCATCCATTGGCTGTTCCACCACCGAAAGATAAGACATTACAAGATATTGAAACCTTGATTACGCACTTCTTGAGCGTTTCATGGGGTCCTGTCATGCCAGCGGGCGAGTCATCATTTATGACTGAAGTGGTTAAAGGTGCAAGTACTTACTACTTGACTTCAGATAAAGCGACCATGAGTTATCGTACTCGTATTCGTACACCGACGTTTACTCACTTACAGCAAATGCCGTCAGTGATTAACGGAAGTTTAGTATCTGACTTAATCATTTATCTGGCGACCATTGACGTGGTTATGGCTGACGTGGATCGCTAAGAGGTAACACATAATGATGATTTTGACTGATAAAAAACCACGTGTGAATGTTGAAGGGATTTTGACTGCAGAAGAAATCCACGATATCGAACATCACATTGGTCACTATCCATACCCTCGTGCAGCCTCTTTGGATGCATTGAAATGCGTACAGCGCCGTAATGGTTGGGTAGATGACGCTCAGATGAATGCTATCGCACAGTTGTTGTCGATGAGTGTTGCTGATTTGGAAGGTGTTGCAACATTTTACAACCGTATCTATCGCCATCCGGTAGGTCGTCACGTGATTTTGCTTTGTGACTCAATTGCTTGCTTCTTGATGGGTGCAGAAACACTTGCTGAAGCATTCCAGCGCGAATTAGGAATTCAGTATGGTCAAACGACGCCAGATGGTCGTTTTACGCTGCTTCCGATTTGCTGCCTAGGCAACTGCGACAAAGGCCCAACTTTAATGATTGATGAAGATACTCACGGTTTAGTCGAAGTGACATCAATTAAACAGTTATTGGAGAAGTATGTATGAATACTGAACCAAAACCAATTTATGGCGACGGTAATCCGGAAACTCATCCGCTCACTTGGCGTTTAAGCAAACAAGAAGCGGTACGTAGTGCTGATGATTACGAAGCACTTGAAGGTTATGCAGGCTTTAAAAAAGCATTAGGCATGAAACCTGCTGAAGTGTTAGACGTCATTAAAGCTGCAACTGTAAAAGGTCGTGGTGGTGCGGGTTTCCCAGCGGGTATTAAATGGTCATTGATGGCACCAAATGATGGTGGTCCACGTTACTTGATCTGTAATGCCGACGAAATGGAACCGGGTACCTTTAAAGACCGTTTGTTGATGGAAAAACTTCCACATCAATTGATCGAAGGCATGTTAATTGCGGGTTATACCTTAGAAGCAACACAAGGTTATATCTTTATCCGTGGTGAATACATCGAGGCTGCTCAATATCTAAATGAAGCGTTAGAACAGATTCGTGCTAAAGGTTATTTAGGCGAAAACATCTTAGGTTCTGGCTGGAATTTTGATCTGCATGTACATACGGGTGCAGGGCGTTATATCTGTGGTGAAGAAACTGCATTGATTAACTCGCTTGAAGGCCGTCGTGCTAACCCTCGTACTAAGCCACCGTTCCCGCAAGTTGCAGGGGCATGGGGCCGTCCGACGATTGTGAACAACGTTGAAACTTATAACAACTTGCCAGCAATCATGCTTCGTGGACCAGAGTGGTATATCGGTTTATCAGCTGGTAAATCAAAAGATCCAGGCACTAAAATTTATGGTGCATCGGGTAAAGTTAAATT
Organism: Acinetobacter sp. P1(2023); assembly: GCF_028367635.1. Taxonomy (NCBI): domain Bacteria; kingdom Pseudomonadati; phylum Pseudomonadota; class Gammaproteobacteria; order Moraxellales; family Moraxellaceae; genus Acinetobacter; species Acinetobacter sp. P1(2023). Next base: position 78,106 of record NZ_JAQNDD010000007.1, on the reverse strand, counting down.
CCCAGGTCTTTGGGAATTGCCGTTTGGTACAACTGCACGTGAAGTCATTGAAGATCATGCAGGTGGTATGCGTGAGGGCTTAAAGCTCAAAGCATGGTTGCCAGGTGGTGCTTCAACTGACTTTTTACCAGCAGATACCATTGATTTACCAATGGATGCGGACACGATTATGAAAGCAGGTTCTCGTTTGGGAACATGTTTGTTAATGGTGGTAGACGAAACTCAATGTATGGTATCGCTCACTCGTAACTTAGAAGAGTTCTTTGCGCGTGAATCATGTGGTTTCTGTACACCGTGCCGTGATGGTTTGCCATGGGCTGTTAAAGCGCTTAAAGCACTTGAAGCAGGCGAAGGTAAGAAAGAAGATATCGACCATTTACAAGAACTAACTCGTAAATTATGGATCGGTAAAACTTTCTGTGCCCACGCACCAGGTGCGATGGAGCCGCTTATGGGCGCACTCAAACATTTCCGTGGTGAGTTTGAAGCGAAAGTGACGAATCGTCCTGTCGTGCAAACCAGCAACGTAGAACAAGCTTAAGGAATTCGACTATGGCTACAATTCATGTCGATGGAAAATCGTATGAAGTCAACGGCTCGGAAAACTTGCTACAAGCATGTTTGAGTCTGGGCATCGACATCCCATATTTTTGTTGGCATCCATCCTTAGGTTCGGTTGGTTCTTGCCGTCAATGTGCTGTTACGCAATATGCGAATCCAGAAGATACGCGTGGTCGTTTGGTCATGTCTTGCATGACACCAGCATCTGACAATACCTATATCTCAATTGAAGACAAAGAAGCAACGGATTTCCGTGCATCTATTGTTGAATTTTTGATGACCAACCACCCGCACGACTGTCCAGTTTGTGAAGAGGGTGGTCACTGTCATTTACAAGATATGACTGTAATGACAGGTCATGACCGTCGTCGCTATCGTTTTACAAAACGTACGCATTACAACCAAGAACTCGGCTCATTCATTGCGCATGAAATGAACCGCTGTATTGCTTGTTACCGTTGTGTTCGTTACTACAAAGACTATGCAGGCGGTACAGATTTTGGCGTATATGCCAATGCATCTCGTGTTTACTTTGGTCGTCCGGAATCAGGTACTTTAGAGTCTGAATTCTCTGGTAACTTGACTGAAGTATGTCCAACAGGTGTATTCACTGATAAGACTCATTCAGAGCGTTATAACCGTAAGTGGGACATGCAGTATGCACCAAGCGTGTGTCAAGGCTGTTCTTCTGGTTGTAATATTTCTCCGGGTGAACGCTATGGTGAAATTCGTCGTGTAGAAAACCGTTTTAATGGTTCGGTTAACCAATACTTCCTTTGTGACAAAGGTCGTTTTGGCACAGGTTATGTCAACCGTGCAGACCGTCCACGTCAGCCTCAGTTCCGTAATGGCGAAACTGTTGCAACTGTTTCTGTCGATCAAGCTCTCGATCAAGCGATTGCGAAGCTTCAAGGCAAAAAAGTTTTGGGTATTGGTTCTCCTCGCGCAAGCTTGGAATCAAACTACGCATTACGTGAGCTCGTAGGTCAGGCAAATTACTCAACTGGTATTGCACAAAAAGAGCAAAAGCTTGTTGAACTTGCTGCATCTATCATGCAAACCGAGGGTATTTACAACCCGAACATGCGTGAAATTGAAAGCTATGATGCTGTTCTGATCTTAGGTGAAGACCTAACTCAAACTGCACCTCGCATGGCATTGTCTGTTCGCCAAGCTGCGAAAAACAAAGCACGCGAAATGGCTGCAAAAACACGTACACCAGATTGGTTAGCTGAGCCTGTACAACGTATTGGTCAAGAAGCAAAATCTCCGGTTTACATTTTAGCTGCAACTCAAACTCGTCTTGCTGACATTGCAACTGGTGAAGTTGTTGCTTCTCCAAATGACATCGCGCGTTTAGGCTTTGCAGTTGCTGCGGCAGTGAGTGGTGAAGTTGTAAGTGGTTTAGATGAAGATGCAAAAGCATTTGCTCAAACCATTGCTGACACTCTAAAAGCAGCAAACAAACCATTAATTATTGCGGGTACAAGCTTGCAAGATGCTTCTATTATGGAAGCTGCTGCACAGTTAACTCAGAACTTAGGTTCTAAAGCTGGTTTAAGTCTTGTAGTTCCTGAAGTGAACTCTATGGGCTTGGCATTGTTTGGTGGTTTAAGCCTTGAACAAGCATTTGCTCAAGACTACGACACACTGGTTATTGTTGAAAATGACTTGTTCCGTCGTTTACCTGCTGCACAAGTAAAAGCTGCATTAGATAAAGCTGAAACAGTAATTGTGCTTGATCACAGTGAAACTGAAACTGTGAAACAGGCTGATATCGTTCTTTCAGCAGCAAGCTTTGCAGAGGGTGATGGTACTGTTGTAAGCCAAGAAGGTCGTGCACAGCGCTTCTATCAAGTTTACGATCCAAGTTACTACAAACCTGAATACGCAATTAAAGAATCATGGCGTTGGTTACATGCCATTGAAACTGGCATTAAAGGTAAGGCTATAGATTGGACATTGCTTGACGATGTAATTGAAAGCATCGTGAAAAATGTACCAGTACTCGAAGCTATCCAAGATGTAGCACCTGATGCTGGTTACCGTGTACATGGCTTAAAAATCGCGCGTGAACCACGTCGTTATTCGGGTCGTACAGCAATGCGTGCGCCGTTATCGGTTCATGAGCCTAAACAGCCTACCGATCCTGATTCAGCATTAACATTCTCAATGGAAGGTTATGTTGGCCCGCAAAAAGCATCATCATTAGTACCATTTGCATGGGCTCCAGGTTGGAACTCTCCACAATCTTGGAACAAATACCAAGATGAAGTCGGTGGTCACTTAAAAGGTGGTGATTCGGGTGTTCGTTTATTCGATCGCTTGGCAAAACGCCCTGCACGTAGCTATGTTGCTCCAGTGCCGGTTGTTGCAAACCCTGAAAGTTTCCGTTTAGTACCAATGCATCATATTTTTGGTTCTGGTGAATTCACGATTAAAACACCTGCAATGGAAACTCGTATTCCTGAAGCTGTGTTTGCAGTGGGCGAACAAGATGCAACTCGTTTGAACCTTCAAGAAGGTCAACGCATTACGGTAAAAGCAGGCGAAACGACTGTGAGCTTGCCGGTACAAGTAATTGAATATTTACCTACAGGTTATATTGGTTACCCAGTTGGTTTAGCACCAATGGTGTCACTAGCTGAGCCTGTTTCAGTGGCTTTAGGAGTGTAATTCATGAATCAAGAAATTATACGTCAAACGCCACTTTGGGCTGAAAACTGGCCGATTGCTTACGCTGTCGTTCAAGCAGTTGTGATTTTGCTTGTTGTAGTTTTAGTTGCAGCGTTGATGTCTTTTATTGAGCGTCGTTTACTTGCTTGGTGGCAAGACCGTTATGGTCCAAACCGTGTTGGTCCTGGTGGTATGTTCCAGATCGTTGCCGACATGCTCAAGATCATGTTCAAAGAAGACTGGACACCAAAGTTTGCTGACAAACTTACATTCCGTTTAGCACCAGCTGTTGCAATGGCAACAGCGGTTCTTTCGTTCATGGTAATCCCAGTGAGTCCTTCACTGGGTGTTGCCGACATGAGTATCGGCTTGCTGTTCTTCATGGCAATGGCCGGTATTGCTGTCTATGCAGTATTGTTTGGTGGTTGGGCTTCAAATAACAAATACTCATTGCTTGGTGGTTTACGTTCGGCTGCTCAAACCATTTCTTATGAAGTGTTCTTGGGTATCTCATTGATGGGTGTGGTTGCAATTGCAGGCTCATTTAACCTTCGTGAAATTGTTGAAGCACAACGTGATGTTTGGTTCGTTATTCCACAATTCTTAGGTTTCTTGATTTTTGTGGTTGCTGGTGTTGCGGTAACTCACCGTCATCCATTTGACCAACCAGAAGCAGAACAAGAATTGGCTGAAGGTTACCATGTTGAATATGGTGGTATGAAATGGGGTATGTTCTTCGTTGCTGAATATGTCAACGTAGTACTGATCTCTGCATTGATCGTGACTTTATTCTTCGGTGGCTGGTTAGCACCATTCAATTTAGAAATTCCATTTGTTCCGCCAGTATTCTGGTTTGTGATTAAAACAGCATTCTTTGTAATGATGTTTGTATTGGCACGTGGTTCTTTAATGCGTCCACGTTATGACCAAGTCATGAACTTTGGTTGGAAAATTTGTTTGCCATTGGCGTTGGTCAACTTGTTAGTGACTGGTGCTGTGATTCTGATGAATCAGGCCTAGGACAGCAGGGAGTACAAAATGTATAAATTTCTAGCTGGATTTGGATCAATTGTACGTACGTTACTCATGGTATTTAGCCATGCAACGCGTAAACGTGACACGATTTTATATCCAGAAGTTCCGGCTGAACAGATTGTGCCGCCACGCTTTCGTGGTCGTATCGTATTAACGCGTGACCCTGATGGGGAAGAGCGTTGCGTAGCATGTAACCTATGTGCGGTTGCATGTCCAGTTGGCTGTATTTCATTACAAAAAGCAGAAACAGAAGATGGTCGTTGGTATCCGGAGTTTTTCCGTATCAACTTCTCACGTTGTATTTTCTGCGGTATGTGTGAAGAAGCATGTCCAACAACTGCGATTCAGCTCACACCAGACTTCGAGTTAGGCGAATACGTACGTCAAGATCTTGTTTATGAGAAAGAAAACTTACTCATTTCAGGTCCGGGCAAATATCCAGACTACAACTTCTACCGTGTAACGGGTATGGCGATTAACGGTAAAGAGAAAGGTCAAGCACAAAAAGAAAGTGCACCAATCGATGTACGGAGTCTATTACCATGATGTGGCCGTTTTATTTGATGGCACTCGTGGCCATCGTTTCTACGGTTCGTGTAGTGACTAACACGAACCCTGTACACGCTTTACTTAGTCTAATTGTTTCATTGCTTGCTGTTGCTGGTATTTTCATGATCGTGGGGGCGCCTTTTGCAGGTGCTCTTGAAATCATCGTCTATGCCGGAGCGATTATGGTTCTGTTTGTCTTCGTGGTGATGATGTTGAATTTAGGTCAACACACCGTTGAACAAGAACGTAAATGGCTTTCTTCAGATGCTTGGGCATATCCAGCACTCATGAGTTTCTTACTCGGCTTGCTTTTAGTTTGGATGCTTGGTGGTGAATACACTACTATTTCAGCACCGCTTGGGGCACAAGTGATTGGACCAAAAGTCGTTGGTCAAGCACTCTTTACTCACTATTTATTATTGGTTGAAGTTGCCGCGATGTTATTGCTAGCAGCCCTTGTTGCAGCATACCACTTAGGTAAACGTGAACCAGGTGCAGAAGAGGAAAAAGAATAATGGGCCAGATTCCTTTAGAACATGGTTTGATTGTTGCAACCATCCTTTTTGCACTCGGTTTTTACGGTGTAATGGTGCGACGCAACCTATTATTTATGTTAATGAGCCTTGAGATCATGATGAATGCTGCAGCATTGGCATTTGTTCTTGCGGGTAGCGTATGGGCACAACCAGATGGGCAAGTAATGTTCATCCTGATTTTGACCCTTGCAGCAGCAGAGGCATGTATCGGTCTTGCGATTGTCCTTCAGTTCTATCATCGCTTCCATCATTTGGATGTGGATGCTGCTAGTGAGATGCGCGGATGAGTTATTTATATCTAACAGTATTATTTCCGCTAATCGGTTTTATTTTATTGGCGGCGGGACGAGACAAACTCTCTGAAAACGTTGCAGCAGTTATTGGTGTAGGTTCTGTAGGTTTATCTGCATTATTTGCACTCATTGCTGGAATGGCATTTACCACGAGTGGTCAGCAAGTTTTTGTTCAAAACTTGTGGACATGGTTCAATGTTGGCGGTTTTGCCCCTGGCATTAGCTTACATCTAGACGGCTTATCTTTACTCATGATGGGCATGATCACGGGTGTTGGTTTCTTAATCCACATCTTTGCGTCATGGTACATGCGTGGTGAAGAGGGCTATGCGCGTTTCTTCTCTTATTTCAACCTGTTCGTTGCCAGCATGCTTGTGCTTGTATTGGGTGACAACTTGGCGTTGTTATTCTTGGGTTGGGAAGGCGTAGGTCTTTGCTCTTACTTGCTGATCGGTTTCTATTATGCAAACCCTGCAAATGGTTGGGCAGCGATCAAAGCGTTTACAGTGACCCGCGTTGGTGACGTATTCTTGCTTATTGCTCTATTCTTGCTTTACCAACAATTTGGTACGCTAAATACTCAGTACATCGTTGAACACGCAGCAGAAGTAATGACGAAGAGCTCATCACTTACCATCTGGACTGCATTAATGTTGTTCTTAGGTGCTGCCGGTAAATCTGCTCAAATTCCATTGCAAACATGGTTGGCAGATGCGATGGCAGGTCCAACACCTGTTTCTGCATTGATCCACGCTGCAACAATGGTAACGGCTGGTGTGTACTTATGCTGTCGTCTATTCAGCGTATTTGAACTTGCTCCTGAAGTGATGCAATTCATTTCAGTAACTGGCGCGGTAACTTTGTTAGTTGCAGGTTTTGCTGCACTTGTTCAAACAGATATCAAACGTATTTTGGCTTACTCAACAATGAGTCAGTTGGGTTATATGTTTATGGCTGTAGGTGCGGAAGCTTATCAAGCTGGCTTGTTCCACATGTTGGCTCACGCATTCTTTAAGGCATTATTATTCTTGTCTTCTGGTGCGGTTATTTTGGCTTACCATCATGAGCAAAACATTTTCAAAATGGGTGGTTTGTTCAAACGTAACAAATTCCTGTTTGCTTGTTTCGCGATTGGTGGCGGTGCATTAGCAGCGATTCCATTCTTGACTATCGGCTTCTTCTCTAAAGATGCGATTCTTGGTGAAGTTTGGGTACAAGGTCAATCAGTTGCTTTATATCACACCTTATATTGGGTGGGTGTAGCAGGTGCATTCCTGACTTCAATCTATACATTCCGTTTAATCTGGGTTGTATTCTTTGGTCAAGAAAACACGCCTTACCATGAAATTAAAGGTGCAACTTACTGGGCACCATTGGGTATTTTAGCTGTATTGTCTACTTTTGTAGGTGCAATCTTAAAAGCACCAGTAGCAGGTATTCTGAATACTGCAAAAATTCCTGAATTCCATGTAGCTGAACAATTTGTAGAAGGCATGCATGGGGCAGAGCATTTAGCGGTAGGTATTGCGCTAGTTGGTCTAGTTGTTGGTATAGCATTATTTACATTTGCTTACGGTGCAGTGAAATCATTTGCTCAAACAAGTTTGGGTTCAGGTTTGGCACATATTTGCCGTACCGCTTTTGGTTTTGATGCGTTGTATGACATCGTTTTTGTTAAACCTTATTTATTCTTCGCCAAAATCTTTGGCCGTGATCCGATTGACGGTTTGTGGTTGGTTCTTCCTGCACTTGTGAAAGGCGGAAACAGTTTTACAAGCTCACGTCAAACAGGTTCATTGCGTGAATACGCATCAAGCATGTCACTCGGTGTAGTGGTGTTATTGATGATCTTGATCGTTATTCAGGTAGTGGGGAAATAAAATGGAAAACAATTTAATTTTACCCGCGCTGATCCTTGTTCCGTTCATTGCCGGTTTTATTTGTTGGTTAGTCGATAAGCTCGACAAAACTTTGCCACGCTGGATTGCCTTAATTGGTATGCTCATTACTTTGGGCTTAGGCCTTGCGCTTTGGCAAAGTGGAACTTATAGCTACGAGTTGGGTTCTAAAATCCCAACTTGGTCTGCTGAGTTCTATTTACCGTGGATTCAATCACTCGGTATTGGCATTCACTTAGCTGTGGATGGTTTATCTTTACTCATGGTGTTATTAACAGCGTTACTTGGTGTACTTGCTGTTGGTTGTTCATGGGGAGAGATTCAAAAGAACGTTGGTTTCTTCCATTTAAACCTCTTATGGAGTTTAGGTGGCGTTATCGGTGTATTCTTAGCGATTGACTTGTTCTTGTTCTTCTTCTTCTGGGAGATGATGCTTGTACCAATCTACTTCTTGATTGCGTTATGGGGTCATAAAGGTTCAAACGGTCGTTCACGTGTTTACGCTGCGACTAAGTTCTTCCTTTACACGCAGATTGCTGGTCTAGTGATGTTAATCGGTATCCTTGGTCTTGTGGTTTATGGCTACATGATGACAGGCATGATCGGTTTCGATTACAACTATTTATTAGCTGTAGCTAACCACTTACCTGCAGGCTTAGCATACGGTTTCATGATCTGTTTCTTCATCGGTTTTGCGGTGAAGTTACCAGTATTCCCATTACACGGTTGGTTACCAGATGCGCATGCTCAAGCACCTACAGCAGGTTCTGTAGACTTAGCGGGTATCTTGATTAAAACAGCGGCGTATGGCTTACTTCGTTTTGTTATTCCATTCTTCCCGACAGCTTCTGCACAATTTGCAGACATTGCGATTATTTTCGGTTTGATTGGTATTTTCTACGGCGCATGGTGTGCTTATCAGCAAACTGACATGAAACGTTTACTTGCGTATACGTCGATTTCACACATGGGCTTTATTTTACTTGCGATCTACGCAGGTAACATTTTGACCTTCCAAGGTCTAATGATCATGATGTTGGCACATGGTTTGTCATCAGCTGCATTGTTCATTATGTCTGGTCAAATCTACGAACGTTTACATACACGTGATTTACGTTTAATGGGTGGTCTTCGTGGCCAGCTTCAGTACTTGCCATTTTTCTTAATGTTCTTCGTTGCTGCTCTTGTAGGTGTGCCAGGTCTAGGTAACTTTATTGGTGAATTCCTGATTTTGATGGGTTCATTTAATAAATATCCTGTCTTCACGATTCTTGCTTCTATCAGCCTCGTATTCGCAGGTTTATATGGCTTGATCTTGATTCACCGTGCTTTGTTTGGTGAACCAAATCCTGAACAAAAGCAACATTACACTAGTCCATTGAAAGACTTATCTGCTCGTGAAGTTGGTATTTTGATGATTTGTGCGATTGGTCTCGTTTGGCTTGGTATCTACCCACAAACATTCTTGGATGTATCTCATTCAAGCATGCAGTGGTTGGTCAATAGTTATGTGCCAGTACAAGAAGTCGTTGAAACTGTTCAGCAAACAGCTACTCAACTTGACCATGTGGAGATCCAATAATCATGAACTTCACAGTATCATACTCTACGCTTATGCCTTTAACTCCGGTGATGATTGTTGCTTTGACAACAATCGTCGTCATGTTGTTAATTTCTATTAAGCGTAATCATAATTTAATCGCAACGACTTCTGTTGTTGGTTTAAACCTCGCTGCACTTTATATTTTATTTGCAGTATTTGGCGGTAAATTTGTACCGGCAAATGTGATGGGCATGTTTATGGTTGACCCATTTACCATGTTCTATCAATTTATGATTTTGATTGCGGCATTGGCTTGTTGTACTTTGTCTCACGCTTATATCGAAACTTATAAAGACAACCGCGAAGAGTTATACCTTTTGTTACTTGCTTCAGTAGCAGGTGCAATGTTGATGGTTGCAAGTTCTCACTACGCGTCGTTCTTCATTAGCCTTGAGTTAATGTCGATTCCTGTGTATGGCTTACTTGCTTATACGTATCAACGTAGTAATTCACTTGAAGCGGGTATTAAATACCTTGTACTTTCAGCAACAGCTTCTGCAATGTTGTTGATGGGTATGGCATATATCTATGCATATACTGGTTCGCTTTCATTCTATGATTCTGTACAAGCATTATTTGAAGCAATCAAACAGCCAATGGTGTTATTAGGTTTAGCACTTATTATCTTTGCTGTTGCATTTAAATTGTCGCTTGCGCCGTTCCATAAATGGACACCGGATGTATATGCAGGTGCGCCAGCACCAATGGCAACTTTCTTAGCGACTGCTGCTAAAGTTGCAACAATTGGTTTATTCGTGCGCTATATGCTTGCTTCGGGCGCAATGATGGTGAACTCGTTAGTAACTATTTTGACAATCATTGCTGTATTGTCGATTTTGGTTGGTAACTTACTCGCTGTTCGTCAAGTTAACTTAAAACGTATTCTTGGTTATTCATCTATTGCTCATTTTGGTTATTTGTTAATTGCTTTAATTAGCATGACTTATGCAAGCTTGGGCAGTGTAACTGTATATGTGGTGTCTTATGTATTAACAACTATCGGTGCCTTTGGTGCGGTAGCGTTAATGTCTAGCCCATATAACAACGTAGATGAAGCACAAAGTCTTGCAGACTACCGTGGTTTGTTCTGGCGCCGTCCAGTACTTACAGCAACTTTAACAGTCATGATGTTGTCTTTGGCTGGTATTCCATTAACAGCAGGCTTTATTGGTAAGTTCTTGGTGGTAATGGCAGCTGTAACAACTCAACACTGGTTCTTAGCTGCAATGATTATTGTGGGTAGTGGTATTGGTTTGTACTATTACTTACGTGTGATGGTTGTAATGTATATGACACCACCAGAAACTCCTCGTATTGATGCAGATGCTCATTGGGGACAAAAAGTGGGTGGTTTAATGGTATTGGCTGCTGCTGCATTGGTTATTATTTTGGGTGTTTACCCAGATCCAATGATTAATTTGGCATTAAAAGCAGAAATTTTATCTCCATTACATTTCATGCTTTCACAACAGTAAGTCTGGTGTACAAAAAAGCCTCCAAAACTGGAGGCTTTTTTTTATTGAGCATTAAAAAAAGATTATAATAAATACGTTTTTATATTTTTAGGTAACATCTGTGGCCATTCAAGAAATTCGTCACCCACTTATTCGTCATAAATTAGGTTTGTTACGTCGTGCTGATATCAGTACCAAGAACTTCCGTGAGCTTGCTCAGGAAGTGACTATGTTATTGACGTATGAAGCAACAAAAGATTTACCAGTTGTGGATTGCGAAATTGATGGATGGGCTGGAACTGTTACTACACAGCGTATTGCTGGTAAGAAAATAACGATTGTACCGATTTTACGTGCCGGAATTGGTATGTTGGATGGTGTACTTAACCTAATTCCAAGCGCAAAAGTGAGTGTTTTAGGTCTTGAGCGTAATGAGGAAACATTAGAAGTTCGTACTTATTATAAAAAATTAGTTCCAGATGTCGCTAACCGTCTTGCGATGATTATTGATCCAATGTTGGCAACAGGTAATTCTTTAGTTGCTGCTATTGATGTGTTAAAGGCAAGTGGTTGTAAAGATATCCGTGTTATGGTGTTAGTTGCCGCTCCAGAAGGTGTTGCTAAAGTTGAAGCAGCTCATCCAGATGTGCAAATTTATACAGCATCTATTGATAATGGCTTAAATGAACAAGGTTATATTGTTCCTGGCTTGGGCGATGCTGGCGATAAAATTTTTGGTAGTGTACAAAAAGATTAATTTTTTGAAATCGTAATAAAAAGAGACTTCATTAAACCGTATAATTTTAAAACGGAATCGTGAGTCTCTTTTTTATTTACCGCAACAACTGGATTGGAAAAGTAGGGGAAAGATCATGAAGCAAGAGTTTTATACTGGATGGGTAAAACAATATAACCCTGATAAAGGGTTTGGTTTTATTGAAACTACTGAAGGAGATATTTTCTTTCATATTTCTGATTTCCCTGCATCAGAGGGCGAACCGAAAAGAAATGAAAAAGTAAGATTTCTTGCCGCGGATAATCAGGGCAAATTTAAAGCGATCAAAATTGAGCGTGTTGACCCAAATCCTGCGAAAACCAAGAAAAATAAAATTGCGGATCACAATAAAGCGATCACAAGCGAATTGTTGTCAAATTTTCGACGTTAATGAATGAAAAGATCAGGTTTTAAACCTGATCTTCACAAAATTGTAAGAATGCTTTCAGACCAGGGCCTTGATACTTTTGACGGTGTACCAACATATAAAGTGGACGGGTAAGCTGCCAGAATGGTGTATCTAAAATTACTAATTGTCCCTTTTCAATTAGGGGTTCAATAGCAAGTTTAGAAATACATGACATACCTAAACCGCCAGCAACGATTTTTAAGATTGCTTCATTGTGACCTAGGGTGAGGCGAATATTTGCGTCTGGTAGATCTTGCAATATAGCGTTATCAAACACTTCACGCGTTCCTGAACCTTCTTCACGTAAAATCCATTCGACTTGAAGAAAATCATGAGCTGTTAAAGGTCTATTTAAACGTGCTAATGGATGATTTGGGGAACAGCATACTGCAAGCTCATCATCACGCCAATGGATACATTGGAGCTGAGGTAAATGGCATGATCCTTCAATTAAAGCTAAATCAAGTTGGAATTGATTAACTGCTTCAATCATTTGGCGTGTATTGCCCACCTGTAATTGCAAATGCGCTTTAGGATGATGCTGTAAAAAGTTTGCCATTAAATCTGGCATGAGGTAATCACTAATCGTTAAAGTGGCCCCAATACGTAAATCAATGCTTTGCAATTCACCTTTTGCAGCTTGTTCAAAAGCTTCACAGCGACCTAATATTTCTAGGGCTTGTGGTAATAGAAAGCGACCTAAATCATTAAGCTGTAATCGTTTACCTAAACGATCAAATAGAGGAGCACCAAGGCCATCCTCTAAATCTGCTAAAGCCATACTTGCTGCACTTTGCGTCAGTCTGACCGCATCACTGGCTTTAGTGACAGTTCCTTCTTGAGCGACTGCTACAAAAACAGCCAACTGGCGTAATGTCATGCGCATGTTTAAACAGCCTTAACGTTTAAAAGTATTCATTATTTCGGCTGTCATGCTAACATGAGCGCACTATTTCATGCCACGTTGAAATCATGTCAATTGAAAAATTTAGCGTAGAAAAAGTTTTATCTGTACACCGTTGGACCCCAACTCTTTTCAGTTTCACCATGACTCGCCCTGCACATTTTAAATTTACGGCTGGGCAATTTGCACGTATTGGGCTGAAAGTTGGAGATGAGCTTGTTGTTCGTGCTTATTCGGTCGTCTCCTCACCATTTGATGAAACGCTTGAATTCTTTTCAATTGTAGTGCCCGATGGTGCATTTACATCAAATCTTCAACATCTAAAAGTAGATGATGAGCTTTACTTAGAAAAAATACCTTATGGCTATTTGACCTTAGCTCGCTATCAACAACCTCTACCGCATGATTTATGGTTACTGGCAACAGGTACAGGTTTAGCTCCATTTTTATCGATGCTACAAGACTTTGAAACTTGGACTAATTATCAAAAGATTAATTTGGTTTACAGTGTCCGTACTGAAGCTGAATTAGCGTATGTCGATCGTATTCAAGAGATTGCTGAAACTTTTGGAGAAGGGCACAATGGTTTTAAATTTATTTCAATTATTACCCGTGATCCATCTGCACCGTTACATGAGCGTTTACCAATTTTGATTGAAAATGGTGAACTAGAAAAATCTGCTGGTATAGAACTGAACCCTGCCACTAGCCATGTCATGCTTTGCGGAAATCCGCAAATGGTAGATGACACTAAAGAGGCTTTAAAACGACGTGGTTTGACGATGAATCGTCGAGGTGAGGGAAATATTGCGGTAGAAAATTACTGGTAATAAATCTTATTTTGGAATTACTTAAAAATTAATTTTATGGATATGTTTATTAGTGGACAAACATATCCATAAATTCGCGAATTTCTGCGATTGCACTATCTACATCAGTTGAAAGCCAAGTTGGTTCAAAAAGACCTGCATAATGTTCCAAACGATCTTGAGGGACAACTAAGCGAACAGGGCAGTCTTCTTCAAGCAAACGCCAAGGTAAAATCGGAACTTCATTGTCCAAAAAAATATTGATATTACGAATATCAACAATCATGGCATTAATGCAGTCAGGAAACGGCATGACGGAAAATTCTTCAGTACGGCGACGAAAATACTCTAAATCACCCCATTTGAGTTCATAACTTGGTTTATTAAATTCAATAATACCAATGAGATGTTCGTCTCTCGTCTGATGTAAATAACATTGATGTGTGACGTCAGTGTCGAGATCAAGTGTTACGTTTTGCTGACGATACATCATAAAATAGAGCAGCTTTAAAACAAGGGGGCTTATTATAGCCTATTTTATAAAAAGTGAGCGCTAAAACATATTGTATTACAAATAGAACATTGAAGAAGCTCGGGCATAACTCATCATTATTTTTAAAGGTTAAAATAATTTCGCCTAAATTTTATACTGTTTTTATGATTTTAATAGTAGAGTTTTGCAACTACAGACACCTTAGCATAATGCTTTTTCACACAATGCAACAAACCAAATTGCTATGATGATTATAAAGTTAATGATAAAAGAAGAGGGGAAAGAAGATGCATGATTTTTCAAAACCACCTCATGTGACGAGTCCTGAAGAAACTGCGAAAAAAAGAAGATTGCCAGTTTACATTTTAATTATTGTTGGGCTTTTTCTTATTGCATTGATCGTCTACATGGTTGCTGATCACAGCAAAACACCTAAAGAAGAAGCCGCTTTTCAACATGAGGCCACACCACATGTCATTAAGAGCACTTCAGATTTGAATATTTATAAAGGGTAATAAGCTAACCAGTATATCTTTATAGAAAGCCTTTAGGACGTGACCTGAAGGCTTTTTTTGCAACCTTTTGCATCAATTTGTTGTATTTATGCAGAACTGTGTTGATTAGAAAATATTCAAAACATAAGGTGAGATAGACCGCATTCATCGTCATTTTTAACAACGAAAAGTGTTTTTCATTATTGATAGCACTGAAAAGAACATAACAATTGAGGACATAACAATATGAATGAATTTTTTGATGGGCCTCGCGGCGCTCAGTTTGATGCGATGTATTACTGGGATCAGTTTCATCCTATTTTAGCTGCAATCGTCATCTTATTGGTAGGCTGGATAATTGCTTTATTGGTTGCGGCAGGTGTTAAAAAACTTCTGCAAAAAGTAAATACCAATGCAAAATTATCTTCAGCGACTGGGCGTACTCCAAATATAGAAGGCCTTATTTCAAAAGTCGTATTCTGGTTTATTTTAATCTTAGCTGTTGTCGCAGCTCTCAATGTGCTTAACATTAGTGGAGTAAGTGGCCCGTTCAGCAATATGGTGAATCAGGTACTCGTCTATATTCCAAATATTATTGCTGCTGTTGTGGTAGGTTTTATTGGCTGGATCGTTGCTCGACTGGTGCGAGCAGGGGTGACCAATGTCTTATCGCGAACTCAACTCGATGATAAGTTAAGCAGCGAAGTGGGTGTAGGTGGAATTAGCCAAAATATTGGTGAAATTCTTTACTGGCTTGTATTGTTACTTTTCCTTCCGATTGTTCTTTCAATACTAGGATTAACAGGCTTACTGATTCCAGTTCAAAATATGGTAAATGACGCCGTAGCGTTCTTACCAAATATCTTTATTGCTGGCGTTATCGTTTTTGTTGGTTATATCTTGGCAAAAATTGTACGCGGTATTGTTGAAGGTTTGGTAAATAGCTTAGGTGTTCAGGCTCAAGCTGAAAAAATTGGTCTTTTCAAAAGCTCTAACGTAGGCAAATTCTTAGGTTCATTTGTTTTTGCAATTATCATTATTACCACGTTGATTGTGGCGTTTGAAGCTTTAGGCATTGAGACAATTTCTCAGCCAGCGACAGCAATGCTCAATGAAATCTTGCAGGCAATTCCAAATATTATTGCTGCTGGTTTAATTCTACTGGTTGCTTATATTGTTTCTCGTTTTGTTGGCCGCTTAGTCGCTGAATTAATTGCAGGTACAGGTGTTGATGAAATTCCTGCAAAATTAGATGTACAACGCTTTTTAGGTGAAACTAAAGTTTCTAATGCAGTTGGCTGGCTAATTGTATTCTTTACGATGCTGTTTGCAGTTTCTGAAGCTGCGGATCGTCTTGGTTTCGATCAGATTAGTGGTCTAATCGCAATGTTTATCCATTTCGGTGCAAACATTCTATTGGGCGCAGTAATCTTGGTTATTGGTTTCTGGCTTGCCAATGTTGTGGCAAACGTAGTTCAACGTGGTGAATATAATAGCTCGCGTTGGTTGGGTAGTTTAGTTCGTGTGCTAATTATTGGTCTAGTACTTGCGCTTGGTTTAAGAGCGATGGGTATTGCGGATTCAATCGTTAATCTTGCATTTGGTTTAACTCTAGGCGCAGTTGCAGTTGCTTTCGCTCTTGCATTTGGTTTAGGTGGTCGTCAACCAGCTGAAAGACTATTGAGTGATTTGTTAGATAAAGCTAAAAAAGAAGCGAATGAACCAAATCCTCTGTATCAACCACCTTCTACTAATACTGCTACGAGCACTCCATCTGCTGGTAGTTCATCTGCAACGACTACTTCGTCAACATCTACAGTTGCACCAACTACTACAACTTCACCTTCAACGGTGTCATCTGACGCAAAACCCGCTGATTCTGCGCAAGTAAATCCAGCACAACCACCAGTAAATAAACCGTTTGGTTCTACTGGAGAAAATGACGAAATTTAGTAGATGAAACTAATTTTCAGATAAACAGTACAAAAAATCTTTGATTTTTGTGATAAGTTCGACCACTCTATATTGAGTGGTCGTCCTTTTTTGGCCGTTATAAAAACAAATAAGTGAGGAAAATACGATGAAGAAACCAGGTCGTTTTTTAGCACCGATTGTCATTGCGGGAATTACCGTAGGTTTTTTAGCAAGTGCTTATAAATTTGTCTTTAACAAATCTAATTCATCAAAACAGACAACAACTCATACGCGTAATTCTGAAAATTCATCAAATGATTCGAAAGCATCAAATTAGCTTCTATGTCATTTAAACATATTGTGCTGCTGCATAAGCGGAAGACCAAGCCCATTGGAAGTTATAACCTCCTAAGTGGCCAGTCACATCAAGTACTTCGCCAATAAAAAACAGTCCTTTTTGCTTTTTACTTTCCATTGTTTTGGAAGATACTTCAGTTGTATCCACTCCACCTAAAGTAACTTCGGCAGTACGATAACCTTCTGTACCTGATGGTTTGACAGTAAAACCATGTAGTTGCTCGGCAATATGATCTAACAGTGCATCACTGATATTACCAATCGCTGTTTCGCTCTGCTCGCTCCAGATGAGTTGCTGTAACTCTTGGATAATACTTTTCGCGGTAAACTCGCTAAGAAGGGTACGTAATAGAACTTTGGGTTGCGATTTCTTTTTATCTTTTAAATAAGTTGCTAAATCTTGGCTTGGGAAAAAGTCAATTTTGAAGCTTTCTCCCGAGTTCCAATAGTTTGAAAGCTGCAAAGAACTTGGTCCACTTAAACCACGATGCGTAAATAATAATGCTTCAGTAAAGCTATTTTTCGAGCTACTGAGGGTCACATCTAAAGCATTACCACTTAGGCGTGTAGTGACCTCTTTAATATGATCTGAAAAGGTAAATGGCACTAAACCTGCACGAGTTGGGTAAACCTGATGTCCAAACTTTTGTGCCAGTTCATAGCCAAACCCAGATCCCCCGAGAGTCGGAATAGATAAGCCCCCTGTAGCCACCACTAATGACTCGCAACTAAACCGACCTTGGTTTGTGTGTACAGTAAAACCGCCTTGTTCTAATGGATCAATCTGGACAGCTTCGCATTGGGTTTGAATATCAACATTGTTGGTTTTATTGCATTCACTCACCAGCATTTCTAAAATTTCTTTAGCCCCATTTAGCGTGAATAACTGTCCGTGTTTTCGTTCTTCATAAGCAATTTTATAATCACATACCAAACCAATAAAGTCCCAGTTGCTATAGCGTGATAGGGCAGAAATAACAAAGTGTGGATTGTGAGAAATATAGTTGTCAGGCTCTACATACAAGTTAGTAAAGTTACACTTACCGCCACCTGACATTAAAATCTTTTTACCAATTTTATTGGCTTTTTCTAAAATTAAAACCGAGCGTCCTCGTTTAGCAGCATGTGCGGCCAACATGAGTCCAGAAGCACCTGCACCTAAGACAATGACATCGACATGACTGTTAGACATAAGAGATTCTCGATTAATCGTGAAAATTTAAAAGGGGCATATACTATCATGCCGAGCCTTAGTCATGCTAAAGACATTTACCGCTGTGGGGAATAATACGACCTGAACATAAGTAAGTTATTGATGTGATTTATTTCTTATATCTGCCTGTAAACCACCAGAATGGATTGCCAGAATGCGAGTTCCCTCAGCAAAGTAATTATTTTTTATAAGATCAAACAGACCAAACATCATCTTTCCCGTATAGATCGGTTCCAGTGGTACGGCATGCTGCTCTTCAAAATTTTCTATAAATGCCAATAGCTCGGGTGAGGTTTTTGCATATCCGCCACAGCAGTATGCATCTGTGAGCGACCAATTTTGTTTTTTAGTCCACAGCCGAATTTCTTGTTGTAAAAAATCACCTTTTAAAGCCGAAAATCCTAAAACCTTTTGATGCGATGCACTTCGCTCAATGAGCCCTGAAATCGTTCCGCCAGTTCCGACTGCACAGCAAATTACATCATATTGCTCTAAATCACTTTGACTGAGAATTTCCTGACAACCTTGAACTGCCAGTTCATTGGTACCGCCTTCAGGAATAATGAAAGTTTCAGGAAATTGATGGTGTAACTGTTGAAGATAGTTGGCATCATCTCGTAATCGATATTCATGGCGTGAGACAAAATGTAGCTGCATTCCTAAGCTTTGGACTCTTGCTAAGGTTGGATTAAGAGGTTTGTCAGCTAACTCTTCTCCACGAATAATGCCTATACTTTTTAAACCAAAAAGATGAGCTGCATAGGCAGTTGCGGCAATATGATTGGAATAAGCCCCACCAAAAGTCAAAATACTTGATAAATTTTGTTGTTTTGCAGCAAGCAAATTGTATTTCAATTTGAAAAACTTATTACCCGAAATTTGAGGATGAACTAAATCTAATCGCTTAATGTCGAGATGAACAGATGAGGGGAGTTCAATGTGTTGGCAGGAGATAGGCTGGGCAATGTGATCAAACATTAGAAATTGAGAAAAATAATGATTGATCACATTGTAGCTTTTTAAATAGAGCTTTAAAAAGCTGTTTACGAACTTGTATCGACAGAAGTAACCACTGACATGCCAGGGCGTAAATGTTCCATTCCTTCCTGATTTGGATCAATGGTAATACGTACCGCAATTCGTTGAACCACTTTGGTAAAGTTTCCTGTTGCATTATCAGGCTTTAACACACTGAACTCAGAACCCGCGGCAGGTGAGATTTGTTCAACATGCCCTGTAAATTTTTTATGTTTCATGGCGTCGACTGTGAACCATGCTTTTTGACCGATTCGCATATTAGCAATTTGGGTCTCTTTAAAGTTAGCGATTACCCAAGTTTGCTGTGGGATGAGGTAGAGTAATTGGGAGCCTGCTGCTACATATTGCCCA
The DNA here is from genome assembly GCF_028367635.1 of Acinetobacter sp. P1(2023). Classification (NCBI taxonomy): domain Bacteria; kingdom Pseudomonadati; phylum Pseudomonadota; class Gammaproteobacteria; order Moraxellales; family Moraxellaceae; genus Acinetobacter; species Acinetobacter sp. P1(2023). The sequence continues at coordinate 58,744 of NZ_JAQNDD010000007.1, read as the reverse complement.
ACACGAGGGTTCACCTCACCAAGTTGTCCATCCATTGGAGCAACAATGACACTGTAGTCCTTGGTAGTTTGTGCCTGATCTAATTGTGCTTTAGCGCTGGAAACTTGTGCTTCTAAACCTGCTTCTGCAACTTGTGCCGTTTTAAGCGCTTCTTTGGCAACTAAAACATTAGCCTCTGCCTGTTTAAGTGCTGCAAGGTTATTTTCAGCATCTGCAGCAGCTTTATCTTGTTCAGATTTAGAGGCCGCTCCGCTATTTCCTAACTGTTGATAGCGTCTAAGTTGGGCTAAAGAGAGATCATATTGAGCTCTAACTTGTTCAACTTTGGCTTGTGCAGCCACAATATCAGCTTGTTTTTGAGCAATGGACTGGGTTTGATTGGCTAAAGTATTTTTAGCTTGTTCAACACCTGAGGCCGCTTGCGCTACTTTTTGGTCGTAAGTAGTGGCATCGATATGCATGAGGACTTGACCCTTTTTGACATGGTCAAAGTCCTTAACAACTACATCCTTTACGTAGCCATTAATTTGTGACGATAAAATCGTTGTCTTACCTTTTACATAACTATTGTCAGTTTGCTGAACACTCGTTGCGAAAGGTCCGATTCTCCATGCCCATAAAATCACTAAAATACCGACAATAAGAACACCTAACATCCATAATAAAGTTGAGCGTTTTGTCGGAATCAGTTTACTTGCAGGTGCAGGTGTTGGCTCGTTGGTAGGTGCCTGAGCAGGGGTTTGTTCCGGTTTGTTTTGATCATCTGACATATATCAATCTCAATTTCTATTTCATCAATAATGAAAGCCATTAAGGACGGCTAATTCCTCTACGTTGTAAATATTTACTTCGTGCAATATTAAAACCACCCCACAAGAGTAGTGCGACAGCAAAAATACCGTTTAATGCGATTACATCATTGTAGGCACGCACTTGGGCTTCACGAGTGACCACTTGATTAAGCGAACGCATGGATTGAGCGGTTTGTAATGCTGGGTCAGTCGTAGTAACTGATGCACTGTGTTGATAGGTAGAGAGTCTTTGAGCGACTAGAGGGTCTGCTTGTTCTAAATCTTTAATTATCTCGGCTTGATAGTTTTGCGTACGATGTTGTTGATAGGTTGAAAAGAATGAAGACCCGACAAGACCACCGAAAGTTTGGGTTGCAGAAAATAATACGATAAAGGTGACTACATAAGATGGACCTTTAGCAAGTGTCTGTGCAAAGCCAATAAGCAGTAATGGGCCAATAAATAAACCACCAGCAAAGCCGACTAAAAATTGGCTTGCAAAGAAATTCACAGGTCGGACATCACTGGTTAGGTGATAATCTAGTCCACAGGCAACTAAAATTAAAAACTCTGCAAAAAGTAAGTGAAAAATAATCCTTTCGCGTGAAAAAGTCAGGGCACTAAAAAGAGTTCCACTTAAAATTCCTACCAAGATGACAACATAGAGTGGAACAAATTGGTCTGGACCCATCCCCATTGTTTTTAAGAAGTTAACCGCTGCATAGCTTTGTTCTGACATTAAAAGCCGAATAGCAAAAGCACCAAAAATGAAACGTAAGGTTGAAGCAGCACCTAACCAACGCGTCATAATTAATGGATTGGCACGATAGTGTTCATAGAGCAACCCAAGAACAACTAAGCTAAAACCTGCAATTAATACGTAAGCAAGCCACTGGCTATTAAACCACCATAAAATTGGGCCTTGTGTGAGCACAATACATAAACAGGCAAAGCCGGGAGCGAGTAAAGCAAAGGTAAAAAAATCTTGCTTCTCAAAAACATAAATTCGTAAGCTACGTGGTAACTTCAATGAAACAACCATGGCTAAACAACAAAGTGCTAAGCCGAGCTCAAATGTATATAGAACAGACCAACTGTCTGTATTTACAAGAAATGGAGAAATAATCCAAGCCAATGGTACGCCGAGTTGCTGAAAGCCGAAGGCGATATATATTCCTTTTGCCATGTCTGCTTTTTTAAAAGCTTGCATGGTGTAATACATGCCTAATGAGCTCAGTGGCGCGCCAGCTAAACCGGCCACAACCCGAGCAAATAGCGCCATTTCATAGGTATGCACAAAAATATGTAAGACCAGAACCGCAATAAAAATCACGAGTCCTATTTCTGAAAATACTCTCAGTCCATACTGTTGTCTGGCTTTGAATAAAATCAGGTTTGAGCTAACGTTTGCCATAACATAGGCCGCAGGTAGCCAAGCAGCCTCGGAAGGCGTCAGTCCATACTCACCTTGAATTAAAGGTAAATTCGCCGTAATAAAACCATTACTTAAGCTTGCTGAAAGAGCGACAAATAAACCGATAAAAAAATAAATAAACCGTTTAGGTACAGAATGTGCAATAGCTGCCGGTGAACCTGGTAAAGTCGGTTGTTCTTCTGGCGTCCAGTCGGGTGGTGTTTCTAAATAACGAGGCGTTTTACTCATTCTATCCCTCGAATTTTTTGTATTTGAATACCTTGAAACAGTAATTCAATTGCTCGTTTTGCTAAGCGAGTCTGTTCTTCTGTTTCATGTCCTTGAAATGAAGAACCCAACATTGCAGTGACCATTGCATAGTCATCAGCAGTTAGATCAGCTCGGCACAATTTTTGTTCTATCGCATTTTCAATCAGTGGGTTAAGTGCATTATTCCGCCGTTCATAAATTTTTAACATAATTGGATCTTGTCGATCAATCACTCTCCAAAAATCTTGCAAAATTGCAAGCTTAGGAAGTTGTCCAATATGTCCTTCAATTAAACGAAATAAGCCATCCTCGAATTGTTGAAAATAAGCTGCTTTTTGCTCTAACTGTGTAATCGCACGTTCTAAAAGGGCGCTAATTAAAGCTTTACGATCACCAAAGTTACGATAGAACGTTGCTCTGCCGACACCAGCATGATCAATTACAACCTGTAGAGGGACGTTAATACCATGAATGCGAAAGCATTCTTCGGCTGCATTGAGTAATTCATCCCGATTCTGGGCAGCAATTTTTTGACGTTTACTCATGTCACTGGTTGAAGAGTTTTAAAGGTTATATATTTAACGGACATTTTTGTCCGTTGTGAAGATATAAATTGTAAAAACATGAAAATTCAATTTTCATCATTTATATCTTCGCTATTTTTATATGCGTCATAAAAAGCTGTTAGAATACCGCGCAATTGCATGATGCTAGGTCAATACAATGTTTGAGTCCCTTATTCCTCTTTTTTCAATTGCTATGGCATTGATGCTTGGAGCAATAAGTCCTGGGCCAAGCTTTATTTATGTAGCACAAAATTCAATTTCTAAATCACGTAAACATGGGTTGTTTACAGCATTAGGAACGGGGACTGGCGCAGCTCTTTTTGGTTTATTAGCAGTTATGGGATTACAAGCAGTTTTATTGGCGGTACCTTCTGCTTATTTAATTTTAAAAATTGGTGGTGGGCTTTATTTGCTTTGGTTAGCTTTTAAAATTATTAAACATGCCAAAGAACCTATTGCGATGGAAAACGACGGCAAATCGAAAATGACTTATAAACAAGCATATCGATATGGCTTAATTACCCAGTTAAGTAATCCAAAAATCGCTGTTGTATTAGCCAGTGTATTTACTGCCTTGTTGCCAAAAGAAATCCCAAATTATTACTACGTCGCATTACCAGTGATTTGTTTTATGATTGATGCTGGTTGGTACTCATGTGTGGCAATGCTGTTATCTTCAGAAAAACCTAGAAAAATGTATTTGAAAGCAAAAACTGGCGTTGATCGAGTTGCTGGGAGTATTGTTACTCTACTAGGTTTAAAGCTTATCTTTTTCAAGTAAATAAAGTTTAATTAAAATATCTAAAAGATAAAAAGCCAGACAATTAAAGTCTGGCTTTATTTTTGCGTAAAATATATACAAATTAAAATATCTTTTTTGGCACTTAAACGTTTAAAAAGTGGTAACTTAATAAATAAAACAAAAAGAAATGAGGATCACGTTATGAAAAAACTAATGGTGAGCATTTCTGTAGTTTTTCTCATCTTAACTACAGGATGTGAGATGAGAACGATGAGCAAGCAGCAACCAGCAAATGAACGGACCATGAGTATTGTTGGTACACCTGTGCACGAAAAAGACTATAAGATTTCCGACTTACAAGCCAATAATCGTGAGCAATCCAATTATTAAGTTATTGGTAGGTTGTATCATTTATTGCATTTTTAATGTGGTAAGTGCTTGCGAACCTGCCTCTTTAGATTGGGAGCTTTTTCAGGAAAAATACGATGTAAATCATGATGGAATGTATAGTTTAAAAGAATTTCAAAGGGTTGAAGATTTCTATCCGTACAACTGGCCGAGCGATAAACGCTTTCAAGGTGAAAACAAGCAAACAGAGTTATTTAATTATTTGGATGAAAATAAGAATGGTTATTTAACAAATGAGGAATTAGGAAACATACATGTTTTGTTTAATAATCCTTGTGAAGGGTGGCGATGGTCGTAATTTAAATTTGTTTATTTGTGCTTGTTTAAAACTTAGATATTCAAAATAAAAAGCTCCCAATTTAGGGAGCTTTTTTATGAATCTAGATTAAGAAACTTTATCGCCAGGTTTTGCACCGCTATCTGGAGAAATAATGAAAATACCTTCACCATTTCCAGCAGCAAGTACCATACCGTTTGAAATACCAAAACGCATTTTACGTGGTGCGAGGTTAGCAACCATCACGACTAATTTGCCTTTGAGGTCTTCTGGTGCGTATTGGCTACGGATACCACTGAATACATTGCGTGGTTCAGCTTCACCAACGTCTAAAGTAAGTTGAAGTAATTTATCTGAGCCTTCAACTGTACCTGCTTCAACAACCTGAGCAACACGTAAGTCAACTTTTAAGAAGTCTTCAATACCAATAATTTCAGCTTCACCCACTGCTGGAGTAGGAGCTGCTTTTTTCTCGGCAGATTTCTCTTTTTTCGCTGCTTTAGTTGCTTGTGGAGCAGGAGCACCTAAAGACTCTTTAGAAGCATCAACCATAGCTGCAACAGCTTTTGGATCAACACGCTGCATAAGAGGTTGGAACTGCGCAATTTCATGGCTTAAAAGAACTTGTTTACGTGACTCGAAATCGAAGCTTTCAAGTTTTAAGAAATCTTGAACTTGCTGAGCTAAAGTTGGCAGAACTGGAGCTAAGTACACAGCTAATTGACGGAATAAGTTGATACCAACCGAACATACATCAAGAACTTGTTGTTCTTGACCTTCTTGTTTAGCAAGTGCCCAAGGTTTTTTCTCGTCAATATATTGGTTTGCACGGTCAGCTAGCGCCATAATTTCACGAATAGCTGTAGAGAATTCACGTGCTTCATAAGCAGCCGCGATTGAGTCACCTGCATCAATAAAACTTTGTACTAGGTCAGATTCTGCACAGTCAGTAGATAAAGTATTGTTAAAGTTGCTATTGATGAACTTCGCACAGCGGCTAGCAATATTGACAACTTTACCAACTAAGTCTGAATTTACTTTTTGAACAAAATCATCAAGGTTCAAGTCAGAGTCTTCAACTTTATCTGAAAGCTTAGAAGCAAAGTAATAGCGTAAATATTCTGGGTTTAAATGCTGTAAGTAAGTCTCGGCCTTAATGAAAGTACCACGTGACTTAGACATTTTTTGGCCATTTACAGTCAAGAAACCGTTTACAAACAAGCCAGTTGGAGTGCGGTAGTTCGCGCCCTCAAGCATTGCAGGCCAGAATAAAGCATGGAAATAAACAATGTCTTTACCAATAAAGTGATAAACATCGTTTTGGCTATCTTTTTTCCAGAAATCATCAAAGTTTAAATCTGGGCGTTTAGTTTTGATGTAGTTTTCAAAACTAGACATATAACCGATTGGGGCATCTACCCAAACATAGAAATATTTGTTTGGGGCCTCGGGAATTTCAAAACCAAAATAAGGGGCATCGCGAGAAATATCCCAGTCTGCTAAACCAGCTTCAAACCATTCATCAAGTTTGTTTGCAATCGAAACAGGTAAGCGTCCTTCATCACGGGTCCATTTCTGCAAATATTCAGCGAAGTTAGGAAGTTTGAAGAAGTAGTGATCTGATGATTTTTCAACTGGTGTTGCACCACTTAAAGTCGAACGAGGGTTAAGTAACTCGGTCGCATTATAAGTGGTACCGCAGACTTCACATGAGTCGCCGTATTGATCTTCTGACTTACATTTGGGGCACGTACCCTTAATGAAACGGTCAGATAAGAACATACCTTTTTCTGGGTCAAATAATTGAGTTACAGGACGAACTGCAATATTTCCAGCTTCACGATTCTTAATATAAATATCTGTTGAGCGTGCTTTGTTAGCATCGCTATGCGTTGAATCGTAATGATCGAAATGTACGCCAAAACCGTCAAAATCACGGATGTGTTCTTTTTGAACATTCGCAATTTGTTCTTCTGGGCTAATACCATTTGCTTCGGCACGTAGCATGATGGCAGTACCGTGAGCATCATCCGCACATACATAAGTCACATCATGACCCATTGCTCGCATGGCACGAACCCAGATATCTGCCTGGATGTAACCGAGTAAATGACCCATATGAATTGGACCATTAGCATAAGGGAGGGCATTAGTGACTAAAATTTTACGCACGGATTTCATTCTCTCATTCGTATTTATAAGGTGGAAGATTTTAACTGATGCACAGAGATAAGCAAAGATTAATAATCTTGGGCTTGGCGTAAGAGGTTTCGACTAAAATAGATTTTTGCTCAGAAATGTTTCTCTTTAGAACAGATAAACAAATCAAAAAATATTTGAATCTTCCTGTATTGTCTTTGTTTCAAATTGCAGTTACGGTCAGAAAATAAGCCATAACGATGTATAACTAATAACTTATTCAAGTAATTTTTTTAATTAACTATGAGGATAACAACGATGACTACTGAAAATAAATTAGACGAATTAAAGGCAAAAGCGGCTGATGCAAAAGTACAAGGTGAAAAAGCTTTGGATGATTTAAAAGAAAATGTAAAAGAGAAGCAAGCTGCTGGTAAAGAAGCAGTTGAAGATAAAGTAGACCAATTAAAGGCAAAAGCAGCCGATGCAAAAGTACAAGGTGAAAAAGCTTTGGACGATTTAAAGGAAAATGTAAAAGAGAAGCAAGCTTCTGGTAAAGAGGCTCTTGAAGATAAAGCAAACGACTTGAAAGGCAAACTTGAGGATGCTCAGCATACTCTACAAGACAAGTTTGATCATTTACGTACAGAGGCAGCCCATAAACTTGACGATGCTAAAGCCAAAGCTGCGGAATTAAAGGAAGAAGCTGCTACCAAATTGGATGAGTTGAAAACTCAAGCAACGGCAAAACTTGATGAGTTAAAGAAAACGGCAACCGATAAATTAAACAAGCTAAAGAATCATGATTCTGCTGAATAAGTTGTTTTAAACTAAAATCCGTACTCCTTACCTAAAAGATGAGATGTGAAGTTAGTAATTATTCATCCCAAGGTGAGCGAGTGCGGAGCAATACTGTTACACTATCTCCATTAAGCTGTAATGATCTGTTTTTGGAGTAAACAATATGTCTTGGCTTTCTTCATTAAAGTCCGTTTTTTCACCCGCACAAGAAGTGAAAGAAGATGAAATCCAAACCGTACTCCAGAATTATTTATTACCGCATTCAAAAGATGCTTTAAAAGATCGCATTAGCCAGCTCCAAGTTCAGGGTCGTGTGTTACAACTTACGATTAATACATTTCCTGATGAAAAAGAGCATTTGCAGCAAATCCATGATGACTTAGCTGGTGCATTAGAAAAGTGCGGTATAGAAGAACTTAACTTACACGTAGTTCAACAAAAGCGTCCTGCACAAGGAAGTTCGAACTTACCTCCTGTACTTGATGCTTCACCTAAATCAGAACCTGATCCAAATAATCCACCGATTCAAAAAGCTGCTCCGCAACAGAGAGATGTTCCACTTCATCCTCGCATTAAGAATGTTATTTTAGTTTCATCAGGAAAGGGCGGTGTTGGTAAATCGACAACTACTGTTAATTTAGCACTTGCCTTGCAAAAAATGGGACTTAAAGTTGGGGTATTGGATGCTGATATTTATGGCCCAAGTATTCCGACAATGCTAGGCAATGCAGGTAAAACGCCACTTATTGAAAGTGAAAACTTTGTACCGTTAGATGCTTATGGTATGGCTGTACTTTCTATTGGGCATCTTACTGGCGATAACAACACACCTGTTGCATGGCGTGGACCGAAGGCTACAGGCGCTCTAATGCAATTATTTAACCAAACGCTTTGGCCAGATTTAGATGTGCTCATGATTGATATGCCGCCGGGTACTGGTGATATTCAGCTGACGCTTGCACAGCGTATTCCAGTGACTGGCTCAATCATCGTGACTACGCCACAAAATGTTGCTTTACTTGATGCGACTAAAGGCATTGAATTATTTAATAAAGTTGGCATTCCGGTATTAGGTGTTGTTGAGAACATGTCGACTCATATTTGCTCAAACTGTGGGCATGAAGAGCAAATTTTTGGTATCGGTGGTGGTGATAAGCTTTCCGAGCAATACCATATTCCATTGCTAGGCCGTTTGCCTTTAAATGCTCAAATACGTGAACATGCGGATCAGGGCAAACCGAGTGTGGTTGTAATGGATGACGCAGCTGATAGCTATATCGATATTGCTAAAGCGGTGTGGCAACAGATTGAGAAAGTTCCTCAGCGTGCACGTGATGATAAGCGTATTTTCTAATTTATTAAAACCCGGCTTTAAGTCGGGTTTTTTATCATCTGATTAAAATAAAAAATTAAATTACTGAAACCTAATAACAAAGCTAAACTTGTAATTGGCATGCAGATTGCTACTTTACGCTTCTTTTTCAAAGAAACAGGTGAAAAATGCAATTTAAATGTGCTTTTGGCGTAATCAGTTTATGTAGCGCTTTATTTTTAGTTGGATGTAATGACGACAACTCATCCGTCTCACAAACACCAACCGTTCAGGAACAAAAACAGAAATTACAGCCGATTATTATTCAGGGTGCTTTGCCAGTAGAGTCAGAAAGAATGGCTTCAAAGCTAGAAAATAAAACTGTTGAAACAGTAGGGGGATGGACCTTCTGGAAGGGGACTTATAACGGTTATCCAATGATTATTTCGAAAACCCGTATGGGGATGAGTAACTCAGCTGCTGCGACGGCTTTAGCTATTGAACGTTATAAACCGATTGCGATTATTAATCAGGGAACAGCAGGTGGACACGACCCAGATCTACATGTTTACGATATTGTTTTAGGAAAATATGCAACCAATATTGGAGCATTTAGAACGCCTAAACAGCCAGTAGGTGCTGGTTCAGACTCACTCACATGGAATGAGGCTTTTGATGTTTTGCCAACAGATGAATCTGATCCAGAGCCTATTGCAATACGCAAATTTGAAGGTGACCAAGAGTTATTAATGGCGGCCCATAAAGTTCGTTATGATAAAGGCGAGGTTGTTGAAGGAACGATTGGTTCAGCAGATGTTTGGAATAATGAGCTAGATCGTATTCAATTTTTCCATCAGCGTTATGGCACTTCTGTTGAGGAAATGGAAGCGGCTTCTGTTGCACAAATCGCAAGTCAATTTAATGTCCCTTTCCTCGGTATTCGAATCTTATCTAATAATATTACCAATAATGGAGCTTATGACCCAGGTACGGGAGAGGCTTGCCAAGAGTATGTACTTAATGTGGCTGAAGAGTATATGAAATCAAAACTACCAAAATGATGATTTAAACTTATGCAAGAAGAGAGGGGTTTTTATAAAACCTCTTCTTGCTTTTTATGACGATATCTACTTTTCCAGTTTTTTATGACCATCCAACGCCAGAAAATTTCTGTGCATATATATAAAATAACGGCAAATACAAAAGCTTCTACGACTAGACCTGTCATCAAGATTTTCGCGAGACTAAAATCAATATGACCATGGCCGAAATGAGTGATCCAGCGAGAAATTTGATGTAATACACCTAGTAACATTTCCTTGTTGATCATATGCACATGAAAAATATGCGCACCAAACCAAAAACCAATATATAGAATCGGAACTAGAGTAAGAGGATTACTTAACCAAGCGAGCATTAAGCTAATGGGTAAATTGACTTCGAATAATAAGACCGCCATCACAATAAATACACTGTGAAAAGGAATAGGAAGTAAACCAAAAAAAGTTCCAACAAAAACAGCTCGTGTAATCGATTTTCGATTGACATACCAAAGCACAGGATTAAGGGTCTTTTGACCAAAAATCCTTAGAAATTTCATATTCGAAACTTTCTCGGGGGAGGGAAGCCAAGATTGAAAAAAGTGCTTTGCCATAATCATTAAGGTAGTAGAGCGCGGTGCTCTATATAAAAAATCAGAAATAATATAAGAATTGAAACTTATTAAAAGCTTAAAATTTAAACTTACCATTACAATATATTTTTTATTATAAAGACTTTTGATGGAAAAATAGACTTAAAATAAAAATACTTATGTTACTTAATGCGTAATCTATTTGAAAAGCATCACAACTGACCGTAAAGTTTTCTTTTCTACTTTTTGAAATAATTTTATAAATATTTGTTTTTATAAATTTTATTGAGATAGTAAAAATAATTTTAAAAATTTTGTCTTACAATTACCTTTTGCCTTGTAACAGGATATCTATTAATCTGAGATGACTATATTGTGAGGTCATTCAATGATTTCATGGCTTTTTATTGGCTTAGTAGCCACAATTTTACTTACTCCTGGTCCAACCAATACACTACTCGCTTCTTCGGGCGTGCAAGTAGGTTTAAGGAAGTCAGTAAAACTTATTCCAGCAGAAGTTTTGGGTTACGTGATCTCTATTTCTGCATGGGGAATGTTGATTGGAAAAGTGTCTAGCACACTACCAATGCTGCCGCCTATTCTAAAGCTATTGAGTGCTTGTTATATTATTTTCTTAGCCATTAAGTTATGGCATACGGCAAATCAAGAAGTTGAATTAAATCAGCCTACGATTCGTGCTCGTGAATTATTCTGTGCAACTTTATTAAATCCCAAAGCCTTACTCTTTGCTTCAGCTATTTTTCCGGTAGCTGCATGGAGTAATTTTCATATTTATTTAATTCATATGATGGCTTATTTAGCACTTATTACCCCAATTGCATTGTTCTGGATCTTCTTGGGATCGGTTTTAGCATCTAAGAAAGTGGGTTGGTTAAATCAAACTAATTTACAAAGAACGGCCTCTCTTGTTTTGGTCAGCTTTTCAATTCCAATTAGTTATTCTGCCTTACTGAACCTTTAAATGTACAGCTGAGCTATTCTTATCGAGAAGAGTAGCTCAAGCGTTGTTTTCATAATTGCTTTTTTACGTTAAAGTACGTCGCAATCAATGAAATTACCTTTTGGATAGAAAATACATGGCTATTAAGTCTGATCGTTGGATTCGCGAGATGAGCGAAAAACACGGCATGATTGAACCTTATGCAGAGAATCAAGTCCGTTTTGATGAAAATGGTGAAAAGTTGATTTCCTACGGGGTCTCTAGCTATGGTTATGATGTACGCTGTGCCCGTGAATTTAAGGTTTTTACAAACGTACATTCTGCAATTGTCGATCCAAAGAATTTTGATGACAAAAGTTTTATCGATATTGAATCTGACGTTTGTATTATTCCGCCAAACTCCTTTGCTCTAGCACGTACAATTGAATATTTCCGTATTCCTCGCAATGTATTGACTGTTTGTCTAGGCAAGTCGACCTATGCTCGCTGCGGTATTATTGTAAATGTGACTCCCTTAGAACCTGAATGGGAAGGTCACGTTACTTTAGAATTCTCAAATACGACTAATTTACCTGCACGTATTTATGCAGGGGAAGGCGTAGCGCAAATGCTATTCTTTGAAAGTGATGAAGTATGTGAAACCTCTTATAAAGACCGTGGTGGTAAATACCAAGGTCAAACAGGTGTTACACTTCCTAAAACATAATTTTCTTAGCTGAATAATAGTTTTGATAATGATGGGTCACTGAGGTGGCCCAATTTTATACATAAAATTTTTATGAGAAGCGTTTATCGGAATTATGATAAACGACAGTTTTCTTTTGTAAAAAATGATATAAAATGATCAATGATTGATTTGTTTTTTGCTCTGTATCACAGAATTTAAAAGCAAATAGAGTAGATATAGGCTCTCTTTGATAATGTTTAGTTAAATACATAATCAAATGTAGATAGGCCAAATAAAAAGAAATTAAACAGGATTATGCCCCCACGGATACGGAGGTCGGCCATGCGACAGTTTACGTCTCTTCGAGTAGCGCTCTTAACACTCGGAAGCTTATGCTTTTCTTCAGCTTATGCTGCTTCGACATTAGTTCCTATGTCAGATTCGGAACTATCAGCAACTCGGGGCCAAGCCTTGATGAGTATGTCTTATATTGCACCTAATGATTCTGCAAATCTGGAAAAATTGCGTGATAGCAATAGTAATGTAGGATTTTATAAATTAGGTTTAGAGGCCGAGTTAGAAATTAATGCCAATATTCGTAAACTACAGTTAGGTTGTGGTGGGGTAAATGGTGCAGGCGGCTGTGATATTGATTTTGATAATGTTAGTTTAAGTGGTATAGCAGATACACGCGAGGGCCGGGTGGCAAGCGATGCTAAACTGACAAATCCTTTTTTCGAATTGGCAATAAAAAACCCAAATAGTGCATCAACTCGTGAAGTAGCTGGTATTCGCTTGAGTGCTGAAGCAGTTGAGGGGCTTTTAACTATTGGTTCAGAAAACTCAGCTACACCAAATGGTATTAATAGTTTAAGTGGTTATATGGTAGTAGCACCCCAAGTTGGTGCGGCGACTGTTGAGGCTGCACGCATTACCCAAACAGGTAGTCCTGCTTGTGGCGTCTATCCATCTCCTGCGGGTTGTGGTGTTAATCAGGCAATTACAGGTAAAGCTAGAGGTGAAATTGCATTGGGAGCAGGATTTAATCTTGATTTCCAGACTAAATCTTATGATATAACACTGTCTCCTACACAAAAAGCACAGTTATCATTACCACAATCAATCGTATCCGGACAACGGATGAGCAGTGTAAATTTATTAGCCTCTGCTATAGTCAATGGGATTGACTTGTCGGGTACATTGGCAGCTGATGTTGATATCCTTGGAGGAATTACGTTAAATGGTAATCTTCGCGGGACCATTAATAATTTACCTGTAACAGTGCCGTTGTTAGAAAATTTAGGTTATATCCATAAAATTAATTTGAGTGGTAGTCCATTATCATTATCGATGCAGGGACAGGATATACGTTGGCCTGGAACAGTATCAACAGCAATGCGTGGTTGGTGGCTAGAGTTATCAAATCCAATAGATATTGGTCGAATTGACCCGACTAATAGTGTCGTTATTAAAACAGATACTATTAGAGATGCCCTTACTGAGGTGAGCAAAGAATTAACCCAGAATCCATTAAACTGTGGTTTCTTGGCTGTAAATTGTATTGGTGGTGATTTTAATGTTGGAACAAGGGATTTATCAAACGCGAGACCAGCAGTACTAGAATTACAGAATTTACAATTGGCTAACCAGTCTTTTGCTCCAAACTGCTACGGAAGTTTAAAGTTCTGCTAAGTATGAATGTGTAGTTTAAATTTTGCATTCATCGGAAAAGTAAGTTTTTAAGCTCTTTTTTTTGCATTCGTGCAAATATTGCGCATAATGGAAATGTGGAAGGGTTGGCAATATCTATTTAGATTTGCCTTCTAGTCTAGGGGGAAAAGGAAAAATTCACCTAGCATCAAGGATTGTTAAAGAAAAATAAATATGGTGCGCGGCATCGTATAAACAGGAAGGTCAAGATGACTACACTTAATTATACGGTAAGGTTTCAAAAAACCGTTTTGGCAAGTTTAATCGGGCTTTGTATAAGCCAGCCAAGTTTTGCTCTTGAAGAACTTTCTGATGCAGGTTTAAGTGAAACCACTGGTGAAGGTATCGCTATTTTGCCTCAAAATACTTATATGGTATTTCGTGGAGCTGGAGCGAATGAAACTACAAACCAAATTTTAACCGACCGCACTAAAGATACGGGTTATATCAATTATGTACCTGTAGGTCCATTAAGTATGACTTCGGCAGACACCAATAAAAACGGTTCGGTTGATTCAGGTGACCGTGCAGTGGGTAAAGCTGATATTTATCTTTATGGCTTAGCTCTTTCTAAATCTGATAATAATACTAACACCCGTATTGCCTCTACTGATGCGGCTGCCGCAATTTCAAGTTGGGGTACAGCTGTTAACCCTTGGATATTTAAAGTTGCCACTGAAAATTCAGTGCCGAATTTTAGTGCAAATAACTGTACAGGTGCGACTGATCCTACTTGTCAATTAACCTATCTAGCTTTGGAAGCGCCTTTATATGAGATTGGAACAAAAGATACGGCGGGTATAGATGCTTATAAGTTGAAGCTAGGTCTATGGTCCGATATCTTCGTTCGAAATCCGAATAAAATAAATGGGGCAGCAGATCAATTTAATTATGGCGACTCAAATGGTTTAATTGGTACAAGTACTGATGCAACACGGGCAAATCGTCTTCGTCTACAGGGGATTTGGAATAATTTTAGTCTAAATGGTAGTCGTTTACAGGTATTTCAAACTTTAGGTGGAGCCACAACTAGTGGAGGCATGAGCCCTTTTTATAATAATACTTTGGGGATTGCTGGAGTTATACGTTTGAATAGCGGGGACAGCAAGGATGTTAAGGCTATTACTACGAGTTCTCTAACAGAGGGATCTACTACTTCTCCGTGGACTCTTATTCATGCAGGCGCCAATTCAACATTAAGTACAAGCACAACAGGTGATTGTAATAATGGTGGAACAGGAAGTTTTGGTACCTCAGCGGGATGTCGGTATTATGTAGAAAAACGTACACGTACAGATAGTAAAACCGCCACAAAAACGTGGGATGCTTCAGGTTTATCGAATGCTGGAGTTTTACGTTTGAGTACACGTGAAACGAGCGATAGTGGAAATCTTATTACACCTGCAATTAATGGTGGCGTAGCACCTACTTTTGATGCTAACGAGGGTGTTTACCTTTATAACCCAAATATTAATCTTGTATTAGGTACTTTATATCAGCCTTTGATTTTAGGTTCTGATGGTAAAAACTTTAGTTTAGAAATTGCCCGTATTGCGAATAAGCCAGAAATTTATAAACAAATTTATACAGACTATAGCGGTGCGGATACCTCTTATAAAGGCTCAACTTGTAATGTTTATCAATGTGGTGACCAACTAACTTTAGGCGGTAAAAATTACCAAGGCTATAATGCGACACACAGTAGTATTACCATTGGTACTGCCTTTAGTGAGGATGGTGGAAAAACTCTAAGAGCTTCAACAGATGAAGGAGCAGTGGGTATTTCATTTGGTAAGTTAAATTCTGGTACGGTTTCACGAACAACTTCTTCAAATCAGATGACTGAAGTGCATTATAAACAACGTGGAGTAAATACTCAGACGTGGGTTCAGTCTTATAGTTGTACTCTATTTATTTGTGGTGCTGGTACAACAGGATATTTATATCAGTGGGAATATAATAATGGTTCTACACCTTGGGCAATTTTAGCTCCAACAACAAAGCCTGCTGATGCTACCTGCTCTACAACTATTGGTTGTAGTAGCACTTCTGGAACTACGCCTATGTATGGTTCAATAGCAAACCGTGTTTGGGCAAACTCTTCAGCTGTTTGGTTAACCGCAGCAAATAACGAAGTAAATAATTTAATTGGCGCTAATAATGGAATGACAGGTACAACTTTTCCAACATTAAATCAGGCGCCAACTCCTGTTATAAATTCTAGCCCAATAAATAATTTAGGTTCAGCTGTTATTGATGGTGTATTAATTCAACACCTTAAATTAACAACTAAAGGCCTATAAGAGGAGGAGCGTAATATGAAAAAAATAAGTACCTTAATCCTCGCTCTTTGTGCAACCGTCACTCATGCAGAGCTACAAACTTTAGATAATGATGCATTACAGGCCATAAATGGCCAAGCAGGTGCTGATTTATCTTTAATGCTTAATTTAAACCAGACGGCTAACGGTGTATTTGACAACGGTAGTGGAGGTGTCTGTGAGAATGTAGAGTTCTGTCATATCGGGTTGGCAATTAACAAACGTTTTGTACAGGCAGATCCGTCGAAACCAAGTGGTTGGGCTGAAAATAGTGATAGTGGTAATAAACTTTGGCTTGTATTTAAAGGTGTACAAGGCACTTTAAATATTCAAAAAATGGGTTTGGATGGCGCTGATTTAAAGTATTTGGATAAAAACAATACTGAAATGATTAAGCCTGCGATTCAACTGAGTTTTAGTGCAGCACAGCCAATTTTAATTCGTAACTTTGGTTTTAATGCTTTATCAATTGAGCAAGATAACTTTACCAGCTCAACAACAGCGCAAGGGTCGAGCGCAAATATGTATGATTATGCATATTTCAAAAAGCCAACTTATGCAGCGACTGCTAATAGTGCGAACCAGCAAGTTGCTACAGCGACACCATCGGCATATGACCATGGACGTGAAACTGGTTTTATGGGCTTGATGATGAATGGGAACTTGGCTATTCAAGGAAAAGTCATGGTCTTTAGCTGTGATGGCAGCCATCCTCGTTGTTAAGGTTAATGTAGATTTCAAAGGAACTGAAGTGATGAAAAAAAATAAAGAAAATCACAGCTCAAAGTTTATTTTAAACGCATTAACAACCAGCATGTTGTTAGTGAGCGGACATGTTTTTGCTTTAGAAGCTTTAACAGATGCTGATTTGAGTGCTGTTAATGGACAAGATGGAATTTCGATTCAAACGACGTTCAATGAAATCAATATTGATAATGCTTACTGGGATGATCATGCAGGTACATCTAGCAGTGCTGATCAGGTCTTAAGAGCACAAGCAGGCGGGATAAAAGTTCAAAAAAGTAATGCATCTAGTCAACCTTTAAGTACAAATTATCGGTTAGATGTAGGGAGCAATCCAACTACGGGTAAAACTGGACTCGACTTTTCTATGCAAAGCAGTCCATCACTCATTACTGTAAATAGTTTTAAAGTATGTAATAACTCTGCTACTTGCTCACCGACAATGGGGCAGTTGGCTATTCAAACAACTTCTCCACTAAATTTGGCACTCACCACCCAAGACGGTCTATTTAACGCAAATAGTCAGTCAAGCATGACGCTCGGTATTAATAATGCCAATATTTATCTAGGTCAAGTGGATGCGCGCAGCCAGTTAAATCAATTAATTTTAAGAAATTTTAACTTTAATTTTGTTGGTAAAGGGGCAATGTTGATTGACCCAACTCGTGGCGTAGTTTTACAGACAAATACTGGAACTAACGTCGCTAGCGTAGGGCAAACGCCGAATAGTACCTATGGTTATGTTGATTTTAACCGTGTAGCAGATTCAGCTTCTGGTTTAACTGCAGGTACATATGTAGATAGCAGTGGGAAAGTAACTAATTCAGGCCTGAATATTGAGGTCATGCTAAGTTCCAATGTCGATAAAACTAATCCTTATGCTTTAGATGCAACCAATAGTCCACAAAATGCAAAAGGTTTGATTCGTTTAGGTGCTAGCGGACGTATGGTAAATAGTTATTTACAAGTCCGTGGTATGGATGGTACGTCAGATACAACAATATTAGGTACGGCAAATACCGCTTCAGGTACCAGTTCAAGTAATAGCATTTTAGGTAATTCTGGAATTGCCTTTCGTATGAAAGGTGAGTTCACTAAAGATAATGACTCAATGCTAGGTTCAGATGGTAAAGCAACCACGTTAGAAATTGGTGGAGCAGGTCTGAATGCTTATGGGTTCGAATTTGGTAATTTAACAGGTCTTAATTCTGCTACGCGCGGTTATTTCGACAGCGGAAATATTTATCTAAATCTCGCTGATACAAAAACGTTATTAATGCCAAACAACGCGACTTTAAATGCAATTCGTTTAGGGTCGGGTACTTTAACTACAGCTGCTGATTATCAGCATAATATTCATCGTGATACGGTGACTAATCCATTTAGCTTAATTCTTGCGATGCGTGGAGCAGAGTTTCAAGCATTTTCAAGACGCGGTCGTTTTACGACAAGTGCGAATGTCGCTGCTGCCAATCAGTTTGCAGACAACGGTGCAAATAACCAGTGGGGCTTAGCCTTACCTTTTTATAATTTGAATGCTAACGCTGCTGTATATGGTTTAGATGCACCTGCAAATAGTGCTTATTATTATACAAAAGATGCAAATGGTAAGCCTGTTCGAAATGTTGTGGCTACATCTGGAACGACTTCGCGTTTAGGTTTTGGTATTGCTGCTGGAACTACCGGACGTGATGCGACTGGGACCAAAACAACCTCAATTTTATTAATTGATGGTTCTCCAAATGCTAATAATGGCGGTAGTCCTACTGATTATTACATGGGCTTACGTAATATCGACATGTTCCTCAAAGGCAATGGAACTATTGGTTTAGAAAATGGTAGCCTAAATGTTAGTTTAAAAGAGATGCTACTTGCTTTATCAACAGAAATTGCAGCAGGTTATTTACCAGGTGCTAAATATAAAACTTGTCCAGCGACAGGTTCATGTACTTCACCTATCGATAATTTTGCCAAAAATAATGATGTTTTATTTGGTTTAAAACTACGTTTAGGTGGCGATCTTAACTTATCGATCGTTCCAAATAGTTCTATTGCAGATGGTAGTGCTTTAACTGTACTCGGCGATTTCACAATGCCGGCGACAGCAACTGGAAATACAGTTCAAATTAGTGATCCGATTGATGGTTCTGCAATTGGCTTTGATAATATTACCGGAAAGCTAGCGTTTAATACTGCTTTGGTTGTGGGTAAAGATACAACAAGCGGTTTAGGTAAAGTTGGGGTAAATACGGCGGTTTATTTTAACCCTGATAAGAGTATTGATGGCGCATTACGTGTTAAAGATATTAATTTCTACCCGCCTTCAACAGGAGCTGGAGCACGTTTAGGTGAGCTTGCAATTACTGGTGGACGTTTAAATAGTAGCTTTAGTATTGTGCCTAGAAATGGGGCTTTTAACTAATTAAAGAAAGCAGCGTTAATCGCTGCTTTTTTATATAAATTTTATTTTAGTGTGATTGGATTTGCATTCGTCGGGTTATAGAGATAATTGCTTTGTACTTGAATATTATTCTGATAGTCTGAACAAATAATAAGCGTTTGTCTCTTAAGGATTAGAGCGACATGAAGAATAAAAATATAGGGTTCTGGCTGCTACTTGCCAGTAGTTCAAGTGTTTTTGCAATGCAACCTTTGGATGATCAAAGCCTTGCAGCAGCGACTGGCCAAAATGGCTTAACCTTAGGCATTCAGGCCGATAGCGTTAAATTTAATCAAGTCGCTCTCATTGATACTAACGGTATTGCCTCAACGTCTTATAACAGTAAAGCTGGTTTTGTCATTGCGGGAAACTCTACTAATCCAGTTCCTGGCATAGAATTTATTAAGGCTGCTGTATCGGGTAATCCTTCTTTTAATATTGCAATGGATGCCGATGCTGGTGGTGGAAATCCGTTTTTAAATTTAGCTATATCTATGGGGAATGATGTAAACGGTATTCGACTTTTACCTTTTTCAGTTTATTTAGCCCCAAGTGTATCTTTATCTAGCCCATCCGATTATGCATTAACAAGTTATGCACCCAAATCAATTTTTAGTTCGGGAACGACAGTAAATACGGGTGTAAAAGAACTGATCCGTTCTACTGGAAATCTAGATATTAACTTTGTACAAACCAATAAACCCCGCTTAAATATTCAACTTGGCCATGCTGCGCAGTCCGTCATGGTTAAATTTGGTGGGGCAATTCAATCTATTTGTTCTGCTATCGCGGGTTGTCCAATTACTTTAGTGTCCGATAATACAGGTGCAACATTTGGGTTTAAATTTGCAGGAACAAATACCTCAACCGGTTTTGTGTTAGATGGGTTTTATGCAGGTGTTGATTCGACTGGATTAACTTTTGGAAATACAGGCGCATCTAGTAAATTTGATGCTTCACTTAACAATGTCACTTTAGGAAATATAGGGAGCCAAAATACAACAACATTTAATAATTTACCTAATGGCTCAATGGGCAGTTTTGGTGTCACTGGCGTTTCTGTAACTGACTTTAAAATGAAAGTAAGCGGCTTTTAAAAAAGAAAAATAGCTTAACCTGAAATACGAGAGGGCGACTATGAAAATAATCGCCCTCTTTTTTATGGCTATACCGAGTTAAATATTGTCTGATCTGGTGTGTTCTAATTGTTGAACAATTTCCTCTAAAGCTTTAATACGTTTCACTTGGTCCCATAATTCTTTTGCTTGTGGATAGGCTTTGGTCATCATACCTAACCATTGCTTATAACGACCTACCATTCCAATTTCTGTTTTTGCCTGACCGTTTAAAAATCGAATTTGTAAGTCAACGAGTTGTTCCCAAGTAAATAGTGCTTCATCCATATTTTGGCGAATACATTGGGTTAAATCTGGAGTAGTCACCGCACCACGGCCAATCATGAGGTCTTCACAGCCAGATTGTTGCTGGCAAGCCCTAGCATCAGCATTGGTCCAGATTTCACCGTTAGCAATGACATTAATTTTCAAAGCCTCTTTAATAGGCAGAATTTTTTCCCAATAAGCGGGTGGCGTATAGCCATCTGCTTTAGTTCGAGCGTGTACGGTTAACCAGCTTGCACCAGCATCTTCAACTGCATGGGCATTTTCCATGGTGTGGTTTTCATCGAGATAACCCAAACGCATTTTTGCTGAAACAGGAATGTGTGCAGGTACTGCATCTCGAACAGCTTTAATGAGTAGATGTACCACATCTGGTTCATCAAGAAGTACTGAACCACCACGATGTCGATTAACGGTTTTTGCAGGACAGCCGAAATTAAGGTCGATTGCAGGTGCACCTAATTCAACAACTTTTGCTGCATTTGTTGCCAGCATATCTGGGTTGTTCCCTAAGAACTGAACATGAACAGGTGTACCAGCTGCTGTTTTACCGTCATTTTTTAATTCTGGGCAAAAACTATAGTAAATATGGTCTGGCAAAATACTGTCTGTAACGCGAATAAACTCGGTCACACACCAGTCGAAATCACCAACAGATGTGAGTGTATCCCGCATGATCGGGTCAGTTAAACCTTCCATTGGAGCGAGTATGAGTTTCACAGTCTGTGTCACCTGAGTAAAACGAAAACAGCGTTATACGGTATATGTATAACGCTGTCTAGTATCGATTAAATTTTAATTTATCTAGCGACCCAAGATCATCTCGAGTACAAATTTACTACCGATAAATCCAATCGCCAAAAGCACGAAACCGATTAAAGTAAAGCGAATCGCTTTTTGACCTCGCCATCCGAGTTTGTAATGGCCGATCAATAATGAGCCATAGATAAACCAAGAAATAATACTAAATACGGTTTTATGAGCGAGATGCTGAGCAAAGAAGCTATCAATTGTTAAAAAACCAAATGCAAGCGCAATAGTTAATAAAATGAAACCAGTAATAATCAGATCAAATAGTAAAGATTCCATTGCCTGAATCGGCGGGAGTAAATTGACCCAGAAACGTTTTTTTTGTTTCTTTTTGAGTTCACGATTTTGGAACCATATTAAGATCGCATGTATGGTTGCCATCAGTAAAACTGCATAGGCCGAAAGTGAAAGAATAATATGAGTATCAAGACCTAGCGAATGTTGCTCAATAAATTGATCTGGTCGACTAAAGGCAAAACCTAAAATAAGACCAATGGCCGCTACAGGAATGCCTAATAAATTTAACGGTACAATCGGACGAAAAGTACTAAAAATTAAACTTAACAACAACATAAGCCATGATGTAAAAGAGACTAAATTAAAAACATCATAGTTAATTCCGGCTGGAGTCAGCATGCCATGGCATAAAACTGTACCGTGCAGTAGCAGTGCCAATGTTACGACAAATGCAAATAACCATGGGTTTGGTTCACGTTTTGACATTAAACGAATAAACAGATACCAGAAAGAAGTGGTATATGCGATGAGTGCCAAAATTGTGTAAACCAAGGAGAGGCTAATCATGTCAAACCTTTTTCAGGATTAATTCATCTATATAAGATATAAATTCGCTGCGAACTAAAGTATCCTATAGCATTCTATGCATAAATTTTCTATTTCGAGAAAGATTTTTTTGCAACTAGCCATTTTAAGCGGATTTTGCAATGTTTGATACCTTAACAGAACGACTCACACAGAGTTTAAGAAATGTTACTGGCTCAGGGCAGCTGACCGAAGACAATATTAAAGATACCTTACGTGAAGTACGTATGGCACTTCTTGAAGCCGATGTCGCGTTACCTGTAACTCGTGAATTTATCGCGAAAGTTAAGGAAGAGGCATTGGGCCAAGAAGTGATGACTCAGTTATCACCAGGCCAGGCATTTGTAAAAATTGTTTATGACGAACTCACCAAGATGATGGGTGAGGCGAATGAAACACTTGATTTAAGTGCGAAACCTCCTGTTGTAGTATTACTTGCTGGTTTACAAGGTGCAGGTAAAACAACAACTGCTGCCAAGTTGGCACGTTTCTTAAAAGAACGTCAAAAGAAAAAAGTAATGACTGTTTCTGCTGACGTTTACCGTCCGGCAGCAATTAAACAGTTAGAAACTGTTTCAAATGAAGTTGGCGCAGGCTTTATTCCTTCAGATCCTTCTGAAAAGCCAATCGATATCGTTAATCGTGCAATTGAACAGGCAAAAATCCAGTTTGCTGATGTGTTGATTGTCGATACGGCAGGTCGTTTACATGTCGATGAAGACATGATGGACGAAATTAAAGAATTACATGCAGCAGTTAAGCCGACTGAAACCTTGTTTGTGGTTGATGCCATGACAGGTCAGGATGCTGCAAATACAGCAAAAGCATTCAATGATGCTTTGGCACTTACAGGCGTAATTCTTACTAAAACTGATGGTGATGCACGTGGTGGTGCAGCGCTTTCTGTGCGTGCCATTACTGGTAAGCCAATCAAGTTCTTGGGTATGGGTGAGAAGCTTGATGCTTTAGAACCATTCCACCCGGACCGTGTTGCTCAACGTATTTTAGGCATGGGTGACGTACTTTCTTTAGTCGAAGAAGTTGAACGTAAAATCGACAAAGAAAAAGCCGAAAAAATGGCGAAAAAATTGCAAAAAGGCGGTAGCTTCAACTTTGAAGATATGCTGATGCAATTTGAGCAAATGAAAAAAATGGGTGGCATGATGGGCTTCTTAGATAAGTTGCCTGGCATGAGCGGTGCAGGAATTCAGCAAGCAATTGAGCAAGCGAACCCTGAAAAACAAGTCAAGAAGATGGAAGCTATTATCCAGTCAATGACTGTTAAAGAGCGCCGTAATCCGGACTTAATGAACCCAAGTCGTAAAAAACGTATTGCGGCAGGTTGCGGTATGGATGTTGCTGAAGTGAACAAACTTATTAAGCAACAAGCGCAAATGGCTAAAATGATGAAGAAATTTGCGAATCCATCTGGTATGAGCAAAATGATGCGTTCTTTAGGCAATATGCAAAAGCAATTCGGCGGCGGTGGCGGCGGAATGGGACCACTCTTTGGTAACAATGACCAAAAGAAATAAATCCATAAAATAAAAGGCGCATATAGCGCCTTTTATTTTTTCTGTATTTTAGTCTTTAGGATAATGCGCAATATATTGTTGTAATCCTTTGAGCAAAAGATCGGTTTCTACAACAGGATTAAATTTTTGTAAGAACTTGGCAAAAAGTGGAGCATCGCCACCAGTCAGCAGCAGCTTTTTGGGAGATTGCTGCATAATATTTTCGATGGTACTAATGAGGCCTAATAAAATACCGTGGTGTACTGCATCAACGGTGTTATTGCCTGGGTTTAGGTTATCGAAAGCTGAGTCTGGAATTTTAATGCCTTTGGTATTTTGAATCAGAGCATCACGCTGCAAATATAAATTAGGAAGAATGTAACCTCCTAAATGTTGTTTACCTTGCGTTAGGTCAATTGTGAGCGCTGTACCACAACCAATAATGCAATAATTTTCATCTGCTTGAGCTACAGCTAAGACTTGTAACCAGCGATCAATCCCGAGTTGGCTTGGTACTTCATAACCACATTGTAAGCCTGCATATTCCGAGTGAACTTTGGCAAAGATCACGGGAATTTCAAGCCATTTTAAAATCTGCTGAATACGTTGGTTGTTTTCAGTATCGAGTACCGATGAAATTCCAATACGATGTAAACCTTGATGCTTAAAGTGTTGGATTAATCCCAGTAATAAATCGGCAGGAGACTGTAAATGTAGCTCGGCTGCATGCTCAATAGTTTGCTGATTTTCAGTAATCCAGTATTTTAGACGAGTGTTTCCGATATCAAGCCATAAACTTTTCATGGAGAAAACACCTATTTACTGAGTGGTCTGTGGTCTTAAACGACCTTGATAAAACTGCTGTGGTTCTGGTGTTTCAATAATTACCGCACCTTCATTGGAAATCCCCACAAAACGACCATGTACCAGTCCTTGACTATGTTCGAACTGAACTAACTGATTAATCCATGCCGCATGATGGTTAAAACGTCCTGCCAAATTGTAGCAGCCATGATCAAACCAGCGAGCAGCATTTTGAATTGCAACATAAAGCTCTGAAATTAACTCAAGACGACTCATTTGCTTTAAGCCTAAATCTTCTAGAGAGGTAATCGGTTGATCGCTATCTGTCACTGGTGGTGTTTTTAAATTAATACCCACACCCACAATAGCCTGATGCTGAGAAAGAGGTTCAACTAAAATTCCACCCCATTTCCCTTGAGTACTATATAAATCGTTTGGCCATTTCACTTGCAAGTTCAAAGGTTGTAACTGCGGTATTTGTAGAATATTTAGAGCAACTTCAAGTGCTAAGCGACCATCTAAGGGTGTTCGAGTTTGCACCAATGTGCTTAAATAAATATTTCCTTCAGGTGAAATCCATTGCCGTTGATGTTGGCCTCGCCCTTGAGTTTGTTGAGCACTGCAAACCAAGCCTGTTGTAATGCCTTTTTGGGCAATTTCACGAATATCATCATTGGTCGAAGTTGTGGTTGCTTTTAATAAAACCACTTCTGGAAGCTGGTTTTTTGCGCTTAAAAGTTGTTGTAGTTGGCGAGTCTCTAAATCCATGTTGAATATGAGCAGAGTGGTAAAACATTTATGGAGTTAATCATATATTTACTCATTGGCGCAATTGCTGGTTTTACTGCCGGATTGTTTGGGGTGGGCGGTGGACTAATTATTGTACCAATCCTCTATGTGGTTTTTACCCAGCTAAACTATGACCCAGCGGTAATCATGCATATTGCAGTAGGAACATCGCTTGCAACGATTATCGTGACGTCTTTTAGTTCTGTTTCGGCTCATCATAAAAAGGGTGCGGTACTTTGGCCTGTTTTTCGTAATTTAGCGCCTGGGTTAGTGATCGGCTCATTTTTAGGGGCAGGTATTGCCGACTTGATGTCTGGTCAGCATTTGCAACTTCTTATTGGTGTTTTTGCAGTTTTTATGGCTTATCGGATGTTTAAAGGAGCACATGTCGTTGTTGACCCAACACGTCAGCTTCCTTCAACACTCATGCAATTTATGGCGGGTGGCGGCATTGGCATTGCCTCTGCAATTTTTGGAATTGGGGGCGGAAGCTTAACTGTGCCATATTTAAATCGTCATGGCGTGGTAATGCAAAAAGCAGTTGCGACTTCTGCTGCTTGCGGTTTACCAATCGCAGTTGCAGGAGCGATTGGATTTATGTGGTTTGGTGCGAAAGAACAAATTTCAGTGCCTAATACGATTGGTTATGTACATATCTATGCTTTTATTGGCATTAGTATCATGAGTTTTGTCACAGCGAAGCTTGGAGCAAAGGTTGCTCATGCACTATCACCGCAAATGTTAAAAAAATGCTTTGCTTGTTTGCTAGTCGTGGTCGGCAGTTATTTTGTTTATAAAGGTATTATGCACTAGAAACTAACTTATTAGATTTCAGTAAGAAGATTATGTAATGGCTTGAATTTTTAGAAATTTGAGCTTTTTTTATTAATAAAATATAAGAATATTCGAAGCTTTTATTCATCTGATTTTAGTATTGTTTTTAAATGAGTTGGCTTAAAATGCAATGAAATTGTCAGACAATGACATAGTTTTTAATCGATGGGATCAGTTAAAAACAAGGATGCGAAAGAAAAGCATGGATTAATGCATATAAAAAGTAGCGGGTGATTTATGAATCTCGAAGAGACAGAAAGTCTTTCTGAGCAAATTGTCAAATATATTAGCGAACAGATTATTAGTGGCGAACTGGTTGAAGGCGAACGTATTCAAGAGCTTCGTATTGCCAAAGAACTTGACGTCAGCCGAGGGTCAGTTCGTGAAGCACTATTATTATTAGAGCGTACTCATTTAATTGAGATATTTCCACGCCGCGGGGCAATTGTCTCAGAAATGTCTGCACAACAAGTTAAGGCACTGTTTGATACAAATATGATGATATTGGGGCATATTGTACAACGTATGAGTGAAACATGGCGTGCACATGAGGCTGATCAATTGCAGTTATTGTTAGAACAACTTCTTGAGCATGTTAAAGCAGGTGATATCGAAAAATTTTATGATGGCGTCTTCCAATATTTAGCTGAACAGCAAGATATGGTCGGTAATCCTTATCTAATGAAGTTTTATAAAGAGCTGTTGCCTTCATTACGTCGTAGTTATTTTTTGACCTTAAATACCTCTAAGCGTGAACTGCAAGAAGCATTTGCATTATTTAAACTCGTGACTGATGCAATTTTAATCCGAAAATCACAACAAGCCGCTTTATTTATGGAAGATTTTTGTCGACACTTACGTAACCTTGTGTTGGAATCGCTGACACGAATGAAACAGATTGAATTGGCCTGGGCAAGACGCTCACGCCGCTAGTTAGGGCATTATGCGTTTAAGCAGTTTAAAACTTTCCGGCTTTAAATCTTTTGCAGATAGTACAACTTTAAATTTTAAGGCGAACCGCACAGCAGTGGTTGGTCCAAATGGTTGTGGCAAATCCAATGTAATCGATGCGATCCGCTGGGTGATGGGTGAATCAAATGCCCGTCAGCTACGTGGTGGTAGCATGCAAGATGTTATTTTTACAGGAACATCCAAGCGCAAGCCCATTGGTGTGGCCAGTGTTGAGCTACGCTTTGATAATACTTATGGTAAATTGGGCGGCTCTTATAATGCTTATAATGAATTAGCCGTTCGCCGTCAGGTTACTCGTGAAGGAAAGTCCGAATATTTCTTAAATGGTACTCGTTGCCGCCGTCGTGATATTACCGATATTTTCTTAGGGACAGGCTTAGGACCGCGTTCTTATGCGGTGATTGAACAAGGCATGATTAACCGTTTAGTGGACGCCAAGCCAGAAGAAATGCGTGTGTTTATTGAAGAGGCGGCAGGTGTTTCACGCTATCAAGCGCGTCGACGCGAAACCTTGCAACATCTTGAACATACCGAGCAAAACCTTTCACGTTTAGAAGATATTGCGCTTGAGTTAAAATCGCAGCTTAAAACGCTTAAACGCCAGTCAGAAGCGGCAGTTCAATATAAAACGTTAGAAAGCCAGATTCGTACCCTAAAAATTGAAATTTTGTCTTTTCAGGCAGATAAAAGTGTACGCCTACAAGAAGAATATACAGTTCAAATGAATGAACTGGGCGAAACCTTTAAATTAGTCCGCTCAGAATTAAGTACAATTGAACATGATTTAGAATCAACCAGTGCTTTATTTCAGCGACTTATTCAGCAATCTTCACCGCTACAACAAGAATGGCAACAAGCTGAAAAGAAGCTGTCTGAACTAAAAATGACGCTAGAACAAAAACAGAGTCTATACCAGCAAAATAGTACGACTCTCGTTCAGTTAGAGCAGCAAAAATTTCAAACTAAAGAACGTTTACAGCTTTCTGAATTGCAACTTGAAACACTGAATAATCAGCTAGAAGAGCAAACCGAAGCTTTAACTGGAATTGAGTATACAGCTACTGAAGCTGAACAAAACTTTGCTAATTTACAATCTCAGCAAAAACAAGCACAACAACAGTTTGACCAAATCAAAGCTCAGGTTGAAAAACAACAGCAGCAAAAAATGCAGATGTCAGCTCAAATTGAGCAGTTGGGCAAAAATGTTCAGCGACTTGAGCAGCAAAAAGAAACATTGCAACATCAAGCAAGCCAAATTCAATCACACGTTCATGAAGATGAGCAGGGTGAGCTTGAGCAATTACAACAACAGTTATATGGCGAAATAGCGACGCTTGAAACTGAAATTGAGCAACAATTGCTAAGTTTAGAGCAATCTCAACAGCAACATCAGTTAAGTAAAAATCAACAACAAACCCTGAAAACCGAAATTCAGGTTTTATTATCAGAGCAGAAAAATTTAAGTCAGCTGGTTGCAAAGCAAAGTCCAAAGCAACATCAAGATGCGCTACGTTTAATGCAGGCTCTACAGTTAACTGAGCAAGGTAAACCGCATGCGCAGATTGTTGAGAAGTTTTTAGCAAAATGGTTGCAGGCGCATATTGTTGAAACTGAACAAGCCTTTCAGGAAGGAATTGCTCGTCAGTTAAAACCTTCCGAGCAAATAAGTAAATTTAAGGGGAATTTGGCCTGTTTAAATGACTGGATTGCTTCGCCACAGCTATCAATATTTTCAAATGTAGCGATTGCGCAAGATTTGGCTCATGCTTTGAGTGAGCAAAACCAGCTGGAACATGGTCAATCTATTTTGACCTTAGATGGCTATCATGTTGGGCAGGATTGGGTGATTGCCCTTATGTATGATGACGAGAGTCAAAGTGCACAAGGTATGCTGAGCCATCGTATTCGTTTAGATGAAATTGAACAAACTCTTGAAAAGCAACAACCTGAATTACAAGCATTAGATCAAATTGTAGTACAGCAAAAGGATGAGTTAGGGCAGTTACAGGCTGATGTGCAGCACAAACAGCAAGTTATGAAACAAAAACAAAAAGACTTGCAACAGCTGGATGTACAAATTGCTAAACAACAAACCGCAGCACAAGCATTTTTATTGCAAAAACAGCAATTGAAAGATCAACTTGGTCAGTTAGACATGCAGCTTGAAGAAGATGCCATGCAAAAAGACGATCTTGAAATTGATTTGCATGCATTGGCAATCAAGCTCGAAACCATCTTACCTGACTATAAAACTTTGCAATTTCGGGTAGAAGAGTTAACAGAGCAGTTAGAAGAACAGCAACAAGCTCTACAACATCAGCAGCAAGAACGTGAAATTTTACGCCGTAATAGCACGCAGACTACTCAACAGATTGAGTTGCTTGAAAAAGATATCTCGTTCTTGCAGAGCCAATATCAGCAAATTGCAGCTCAAATGGAACAAGCGAAAAAGTTTGTTGACCCTATTCAGTTAGAGTTACCAAACCTTGAGTCAGAATTTCAGCAGCAATTTGCTCAAACTGAAAAGTTGCAAAAGAACTGGAATGAGTGGCAGCTTGAACTCAATAGTGTGCAGGAAAAGCAACAAATACTGACAGATCAGCGTCATCAATATCAACAAAAAGATGAGCAGCTTAGAGAACAACTTGAACAGAAACGGTTAGCATGGCAAGCAGCTAAGTCAGACCGTGAACATTATCAAGAACAGCTTAAAGAACTAAATGCCGAGATTCAAAAAGGCTTACAAATAGATTTAACCGAGCATCAGCAAAAACTGGAAAAAGTACAGAAACAGTTCGAAAAAATCGGTGCAGTTAACCTTGCTGCTTCACAAGAGTTTGAGGAAGTTTCTCAGCGTTTTGATGAGCTGAGCCACCAGATCCAAGATTTGGAAAATACGGTAACTCAACTAAAAGATGCGATGAAAAGCATTGATCAGGAAACCCGTAAGTTGTTTATGACAACTTTTGATCAAATTAATCAAGAGTTGCAAAATCTGTTTCCAAAGGTCTTTAATGGTGGAGAAGCGAGTTTAAGTCTTGAAGATGACTGGCAATCTGGTGTTAAACTGATGGCAAGACCACCGGGTAAAAAAAATAGTTCTCTAGCATTACTTTCCGGTGGAGAAAAGGCTTTAACAGCGTTAGCATTGGTATTTGCAATATTTAGATTAAATCCGGCACCGTTTTGTGTATTAGATGAAGTGGACGCACCACTCGACGATGCGAATGTTCAGAGATATTGTAATTTGGTAAAAGAGCTTTCTGAACATGTACAATTCATTTACATTACACATAATAAGCTGGCGATGACCATGGCAACTGATTTGTTGGGTGTGACCATGCCTGAACCGGGTACATCAAAATTAGTCACTGTCGATTTAGAACAGGCAAAAGAATACGGGTTAGTTTCGGAGTCATAGAATGGAAATCAATACGATTATTGGCATCGTTGTTGCCATTATAATTATGCTAATTGGCTTAAAAATGATTTTAAAAAAGCCAAACCATGCTGAACCCTCATTAGATAGTGATTTACATATTAATCCTGATAGTAATCAACCGGTTATACCTAGGCATGTAAGAGATCAGCTTGAAAAAACTGAAGCTGAATCTGTAGCAGTGACGAGTGCTGAGCGAGTAGAACCGACTTTAAGCGGAGCTGCACCGTCACAAGTACCTGAAACAAAACAGTCAGAAATTGAGTCTGTAGAACCCACTAAAACAATTCAAACTGAACAAACCCCAGCAGTTGTTGAAAATGCTTCTGTAGAAGAAATTAAAACTGAAGAAGAAGTAACAAGCTCTGCTATTACCACAAATGGTTCAGTTGAGTTGGTCGATGCAGTTTCTATGAAACCGGAAGCTGAAGCTTTAGCACAAGAGAGTCTGGAAGCTGAAAGCGAAAAAGCTGAGCCTGAGTTGAGTTTAAACCCGAATATTGAAACTGCCAAAATTGCTGAGTTTGAAGGCGAGAGCAATATTCTGGATGTACATTTACATGAACAGCAACGCTATGATGATGAAAGTGCATTAGCGATGGCTGAACAGATTATTGCGTTAAATGTGTATCCAAACCCTCGTCGTGCTTTGTCTGGCGATAAAGCCCTTAAAGTGCTGTTAAAATATGGTTTACGTTACGGCGAAATGTCATGTTTCCATCGTTATGAAAATACGGATGAGCCGAGTGTACTCATGTTCTCTGTATTGCGTATGACAGACAATGGACCAGCTGGGTTTGATCTTGAAACTTTATCTACCGAACAAGTTCAAGGGTTGGCATTTTTCCTTGCGCTTCCAAACAGTAAAGCCGTGACAGGTTTTGATATGATGGCGAGTATTGCGGGTCTAATTGCTCGCGAAATCGATGGCAAAGTTTACGATGAAAATAATCTTGAATTTACGCCACAGTTGAAAGAGCACTGGCGTCATCATGTGATTGATTATCGTCCGGCACAGGCGACTGCCTAGTTTTAATTTTTTACGTTCGTTGCGATAATTGCAACATATCTAGTCGCAGCTCAGGGTGGAGAAATTTCCACCCTTTTTTATGGTGAATAACATAATGGCAACAACTTCCGTGATCGAACAGATGCGTCAGCTTATTCAACTGATTGCAAAGCATAACCATGCCTACTATGTCATGGATCAGCCGACAATCTCGGACAGTGAATATGATCATTTATTTCACCAGTTAAAAGCTTTAGAAGAGCAATATCCTGACCTTGTTCAATCAGATTCACCAACAACCAAAGTAGGCGGACAAGCACTCTCTAAATTTCAAAGTGTGACTCATGTAGTTCCGATGCTTTCTTTGGGGAATGTTTTTAATCAGGAAGACTTGTTCGCATTTGCTCGTCGTGTTGAAGAGCGTTTGCCTAATCAAAAAGTACAATATGAAGTCGAATTAAAACTTGACGGTCTTGCGATTTCACTCTGGTATGAAAATGGTGTCTTAGTACGTGGCGTTACACGTGGTGATGGCGAAACCGGAGAAGACATTACTCAGAATGTTAAAACGATTCGTAATTTGCCTAAAGTGTTGCATTCAGATCATTTTGAAATTCCACGTTTGTTAGAAGTACGCGGCGAAGTACTTATGCCAAAGTCTGGCTTTGAAAAACTCAATGCCGACCAAGAAGCAAAAGGTGATAAAACATTTGCGAACCCGCGTAACGCAGCAGCGGGTAGTTTAAGACAACTCGATCCTAATATTGCTGCTGGTAGACCTTTAGCATTTTATGCTTACGGTATCGCTCAATGTGAACCTAATCATGGCTTAACTACCATGCATGACAGCCTACAATGGCTCACAAAACTTGGATTCGAAATTGCGGAACGTCAATATCTGTGTGATTCAATTCAAGAAGTACAGCAGCGCTACGAACAAATTCAGCAAGAACGTCCAGATCTACAAGTTGAAATTGACGGAATGGTTGTAAAGGTTGATGACTTAAGACAGCAGCAACAACTTGGTTTCTTAAGTCGTGAGCCACGTTGGGCAACCGCTTATAAATTCCCTGCACAAGCTGCATTAACTACAGTTGATCAGATTGATTGGCAAGTCGGGCGGACAGGTACTTTGACTCCTGTAGCGCGTTTAAACCCTGTATTTGTGGGTGGTGTTACGGTTTCTAATGTAACCTTACACAATATTGGTGAAATCCATCGTCTTGATGTGCGTGTGGGCGATACAGTCAGTGTTTACCGTACAGGCGATGTTATTCCTAAAGTAGAAAAAGTTTGGCCAGAATTTCGTTCACCTGACGCTGAAATTGTACATTTACCAGAAAGCTGTCCTGTTTGTGCTTCACCAGTTGTGATGCCTGAAGGAGAAGCTTTAGCACGTTGTTCTGGTGGGCTATATTGTGCTGCGCAGCGGATTGAAGCGATTCGCCATTTCGTATCACGTAAGGCGATGGATATTGAAGGTTTAGGTGATCGTTGGGTAGAGTCTTTATTACATCTCGATTTACTTAAAGATGTGGCCGATATCTATCATTTGCATGAACACCGAGAAACTTTACTTGGTATTGAAAAAATGGGCGAGAAATCGGTACAAAATCTGATTGATGCCATTGAAGCCAGTAAGAAGACAACGCTTGCACGTTTTATTTATGCTCTAGGAATTCGTGGAGTGGGTGAAACAACAGCTAGAATGTTAGCCAATACTTTCCAAACTTTGGAAGCGCTTAAAGCTGCTGATGTTGAAGCTTTAAAGAAAACTCCAGATGTTGGTGATATTACCGCAGAGTGGATTGCTGACTTTTTCTTGGCACCACACAACATTGAAGTGCTGGATCGCCTAATAGCAGCAGGGATTCATTGGGATGCGCCAACAGCACCAACACGTCAACCGTTAAATGGCGAAAGTTGGGTATTAACAGGCACTTTAGAGCAAATGACTCGTGATCAGGCAACCCAAATGCTGCAAGCGTTAGGTGCACGTGTAAGCGGTAGTGTATCGAGTAAAACCAAATGTGTTGTTGCTGGTGAGAAGGCTGGTTCGAAATTAGAAAAAGCAGCAAAACTTGGTATTGCAGTTATGAATGAGACTGATTTCTTATCACTTATGGCGAGCTATGGGCAGACTTTAAGCGAATAGAACTACCGAAATAAGAACCATTGATTTTAGTTACAAATTTATAAATTGATGGTTTATGCTTTATTTTAACGCTTGTCTGAACTAATAAATCGGACAAGCGTTTCTTTTTGCAGAGAAAATTTAAATAACTTAAACTGCAAATGCGTATGTTTCTCATTTTAATTTGATAAAAATCATAAACTTAACTATTTTTTGTTTTGCAATCACTTTTAAGATTGCCCATAATAGTTTTCATACGATAGGAGATTTATTATGCGTGGCAATCCAGAAGTCATAGACTATTTAAATATGCTCATTGGCGGAGAATTGGCTGCCCGTGATCAATATCTAATCCATTCTCGTATGTATGAAGATTGGGGCTTAAATAAAATTTATGAACGTATTGATCATGAGATGCAAGAAGAAGCTTCTCATGCTGATGCGATCATTCGCCGTGTATTATTTTTAGGTGCTAAACCAAACATGCACCGTGAAGATATCAACGTTGGTACAGACGTTGTATCTTGTTTAAAAGCTGATTTGGCGCTTGAATATCACGTTCGTGAAAAGTTGGCGACAGGTATCAAACTTTGTGAAGAGAAGGGCGATTACATTAGCCGTGATATGTTGCGTCAACAATTATCAGATACTGAAGAAGATCATACATACTGGTTAGAAAAGCAATTACGTTTAATTGAGTTGATTGGCTTACAAAATTATATTCAATCTCAAATTTAATAAAAGAACCCAGCTCAGACTGGGTTTTTTATTGGCTTATTTTAATAAACCTAACTCATCGCTTAAATGTTAGTTTTGTCAAATTGAACATATTCAAAGCCTTACTATATAAGGCTTTGGTAGTTACAAAAAAGTCAGAAAAATTGTATCACACCCCCTGTTTTTTTTATGAAATTGGATATAATTTCGCCAACAAAACCCTTGCCTAGAAATTTAATGAGGCAAGGGTTTTTCTATGGAAAATCGGTTGGTATGGATCGCCCATGATTTTATGGTGAGTTCGCGAAATATGTTATTTACCAAACCTGCTGTTTTAGATACAGCTACACTCTTAAGCACACAACGTCTTGCAACACGACTAAGCTTTTTTAGCTTAGGTTTTGCGACTGCAGCTTGGGCACCTCTTATTCCTTTTGCACAGCAACGTTTAAACCTAAATCATGCCGATTTTGGTTTACTTTTGCTTTGTATGGGGATTGGTTCAATGATTGCTATGCCTGCGACCGGAGCTTTAGTCAAGCGCTGGGGATGTCGTCCATTAATTGCTTTGGCATTGATGCTGTTAATGGTTTTATTGCCTAGCCTTACGATGTGGAGCAGCATTGTGACCATGGCTGTAGCA
The DNA here is from genome assembly GCF_028367635.1 of Acinetobacter sp. P1(2023). Taxonomy (NCBI): domain Bacteria; kingdom Pseudomonadati; phylum Pseudomonadota; class Gammaproteobacteria; order Moraxellales; family Moraxellaceae; genus Acinetobacter; species Acinetobacter sp. P1(2023). The sequence continues at coordinate 23,661 of NZ_JAQNDD010000007.1, read as the reverse complement.
TTGTTTATTTTTGGATCGGCAGCAGGATGTCTTGGAGTAGCTATCAATTTACAAGCAGTAGTTGTAGAAAAGCATAGCTTGCGAGCTCTTATGTCTAGCTTCCATGGAATGTGTAGTTTGGGTGGCTTAACAGGCGCTATGCTTGTGACTGCATTATTGGCAGTAGGTCTTTCTCCATTAATGAGTACGTTATCAGTTGTTATGATTTTACTTGTTATTGGTGGTGTTGCGATTCCATCTTGTTTAACGTCTTTTGAACAGGATGAAAAGCCACATGAAGATACAACTCAAGCACCGAAAAAATTTTATCGTCCCGATGGCATTATTTTGCTTATTGGTATGATGTGTTTTATCGCCTTCTTATCAGAAGGTGCGGCAATGGACTGGGGTGGTATTTATTTAACAAGTAAATATCAGCTTAACCCTGCTTTTGCTGGCTTAGCTTATACTTTCTTTGCGCTTAGCATGACCACTGGACGTTTTGCAGGTCATGTCTTGCTTAAGCAATGGGGCGAAAAGAATATTGTAACTTATAGTGCAATTGTGGCTGCGATTGGTATGGCTATTATTGTGACTGCGCCAGTCTGGCAAGTAGTTATATTAGGTTATGCACTGTTAGGATTAGGCTGTTCTAATATTGTACCAGTGATGTTTTCTCGGGTGGGTCGACAAAACAATATGCCAAAAGCAGCTGCACTTTCTTTAGTATCAACGATTGCCTATACGGGTTCTTTAAGCGGCCCAGCTTTAATTGGTTTAATTGGTGAATGGACGGGTTTAAGTACTGTTTTAACAGGCGTAGCTGTATTGCTATTTGTCATTGCTTTACTTAACCGTTTTACATTAATAAAGACAAATTAATTTATAAATAATAGAGATCCTCAAAGAACATCGAGAAATTTAATTCCTCGATGTTCTTTTATTTAGATTTATAAAACCTGATAGATCGATTGATAACTATCTTGTAATAATCGCTGAGGTTTCATGAGTAAAGTTGGTGTCTTTTCTAAATCATCCAAGAAATTATTTCGCCAATGGGTAAGATCAGATGATGTTAATCCTTCTATCAATTGCTGGTAACGACTAATACGCTCAGTTTTAGACATTTCTAAAGCCATTTTTAAAGCATCCATCATCGCTGCTCTATCTTGCGGATCAACAATCAAGGCTTGAGACATCTGCTCAGCAGCACCAGCATATTTAGATAAAATGAGTACGCCCGGATTTTCTGGGTCTTGGGCTGCAATATATTCTTTAGCGACCAAGTTCATACCATCGCGTAGTGAACTGATCCAGCAAATATCTGAATGGCGATAAATGTGCATAAGATTATGGTGTTGAACAGTGTCATAGCAGCAATCTACAGGTCGCCAGTCTTCATGGGCAAACTCTTCGTTAATTAACTCGAGCTTAGTTTTAAAACGTTGGAATAAACGCTGATAAGCTGGAATATCGGTACGAGAAGGTATTGCAACTTGAAGATGACGAACTAGACCATGATATTCAGGACTGGTTTCCAAAAAGGTTGCAAATGCATTAAATCTTTCGAGCAAACCTTTCGAATAGTCAATACGATCAACCCCAATAATTGTTTTTTGACGTGGTATTTCCTCAAAATTAAACACAGCAGAGGTCGCCAGCTCTTGTTGGGCTTGCTTTTGTATAATTTCGGGCTGAACACCAATTGGGTATGACTTAATTAATATTTGACGTTTCTTGTAGCTAATACTGTTACTTTGTATTTTCTGAGCTTCGAGTAAGTTTAGACAAGTCTGCATACATGCATTTTGATCGATTTGGGTTTGTAAACCAATAACATCATATTGACTCAAGTCTTGAATTAATTCTCGGCCCACTGGAATTTTGCGCCAGATATTGAGGCTAGCAAATGGTATATGTAAAAAGAAACCAATTTTATTTTGCATGCCTAATTGACGGCAGTAACGCGCTACACTAAAAAAGTGATAATCGTGTATCCAAATCAGATCCTCAGGTTGAGCAAGCTGTTTTAACTTTTCAGCAAACAAACGGTTGACCTTTTGGTAGGTACTATATTCTTGCGCATCATATTCAATTAGATCTTCGCGACTATGCATTGCTGGCCAAAGAACCTTATTTGCAAAACCACAGTAATATTGCGCATATTGTTGATGGGTAAGAGGGCAGGTAATGTAATCAATCCCTTGAGAAGAGGCTTGTTCAAACTCTGGCGCTTCGCTATCGGTAATTTGCTGGCCATTCCAGCCTAACCAAATGCCATTACTATCATTCAAAGCGTCTTGTACAGCCACGGCGAGGCCACCAGCTGAAGCTTTACCTGAGGGCATACTTATCCGGTTCGATAATACGATTAATTTAGACATATTTTTTCTCCATTCTGATTTTGGCTATTTTTGACATATAAGCTTTTTATTCTGTTTTGAAATAAAAAAAGAAAATTAGCGACACTATCAATATCTTTTAATCTATATTCAGCTTGTGTTTCACCGGACCCCACTTTAATCGTGAGACCAGATTGTTGATTAATAAATACAAAACCTGATTCATCTGTTAAATCATCGCCTATAAAAATAGGTAAAACAGAAGGTAAATTAATATGATTTAAGATGGTTTTAATTGCTTTACCTTTATCAGCTTGATGAGGAATTAATTCAATAACAAATTTTCCATTATTTAATTTTAATTGAGGATAATCAGCGCTAATCTGTTGCATAATATTAATAGCGTGATTTTCTAAATCTGGGTTCTTGCGATAATGTAAAGCAATAGAATAACCTTTGTCCTCAATTAATAACTCGGGATATTGTTCGCAAGATTTTTGAATATCTTGTTTTAATTGTTTAAAATTAATCTGACTTAAATCTGGCCGAATATAATGATCTGAATTAAGACAAATATCTAAACCATGCAAGCCCGCAATTGGAACTTCAATAGGATATAAGAGTTTACTAGCTGTATTGACATCACGACCTGTTACGGCAATAACAGGTATATTTAATTGAATAATTTTTTTTATAATTTCCAATGTGGTGTTTGGAATAAAACTATGCTCAGGATTAATTTGAAAGGGTGCTAATGTCCCATCAATATCCAAAAATAAACAATAATTTTTATCTAAAGATAAATTACTTATAATATGATTGGGTGTAACAAAATATGTATATTTTTCTCTCCCATCAGATATTGTATTTTGACTGTTCATATTAGCCTTCCCAATATTTTTTGATCAATAATTACTCTTCTAACATTAAAATGAATTGATGAGTCATTTCTTTTAATAAAAAAACATAAGTATTAACATTAATTACATTGCATAATGGATTTATAGGCGAAGTGTGGAGTATGTTGTTTTTTGATTGGCTTCAATGTTTAGATAATTAAAGTTTTGTATATTTAATATGAATAATGCAGGTCTTATTTATCAATATATTTCAGAATATTATCGTATTATAAATACTTGATTTTATGATTTGGAAATTGTTTTTAATATTGATTTTAAAAGATATTTTAAATCAATATTATTATATAATCTTTATAAAATCGGTTTTGGATAGGCATATGAAGTTACAAAATAAAATTTTATTAATTACAGGTTGGGGAGTAGGAGTGGAACCTTTGCAATCTCTTAAATTGCATTTGGAAAAAGTAGGGTTTGAGACACAACTTATTAATATTTTTAATATTTTAGATGGTAACTTTCAAGCACAGCTGGACTTGGTGGCTAGGACTGATGTAGTCATAGGCTGGTCTTTAGGTGGACAGTTAGCAACTCAACTGGTCGATATTTTTTATAAGCAAGCAGGGCAGACTAAAACATTAATTACACTTGCTTCAAATCCTTGTTTCGTTGCCAACGATAATTGGCAACCTGCAATGCCTACAGATGTATTCACTCAATTTAAATCTTCTTTTTTTCACAACCCGCAAGCTACGTTAAAGCGTTTTTATTATTTGATTACACTTGGCTCATCTCAAGCGAAACAAGATTGGATAAATATTCAAAATATAGCAAATCCGCCAACAAATGAACTTTTAATAGAAGGTTTGCAAATGCTTGAACAATTAAACTTGGTAGATAACTTAAAAAACTATTCTGGCCGACAACTTCACCTGTTTGCTGAGCAAGATAATGTCATTCCTTGCAAAATTATCGAAAAATTTGAGGAAATCGTGACAGAAAACATGAGTTATAAAGTGCTAAAAGGTGCTACTCATGCTTTTCCATACCTCGAAGTAGACCGAACAATTGAAGAAATCTGCCAATTTTTAACAATTCATCAGCAAAGTTAATAAGCTTTGATTGATCTCGCAATTTTCTTTCATTCTTAACAGGTTTAACATGTGCTAAATGAGAGATTTAATTGCTGTAAAAGGGTAAATAGGATGACCGATAATTTTGATTTAGAACATATTTGGCATCCTTATACTTCAATGACCCAACCTTTACCGACCTTTAAAGTTAAACGTGCCTATGGGGCAACGATTGAACTCGACGATGGTAAGACTTTAATTGATGGTATGTCATCTTGGTGGTGTGCAATTCACGGCTATAACCACCCTGAACTCAATCAAGCAGTGACAGATCAATTACAAAACATGTCACATATTATGTTTGGTGGGTTAACCCATGACCCTGCCATTGAGTTGGGTAAAATTCTTTTAAAAATTACACCGCCAAGCCTCGACAAAATTTTTTATGCAGATTCGGGGTCGGTTGCCGTTGAAGTTGCTTTGAAAATGGCTGTGCAGTTTTGGACAGCACAAGGCCAACCACAAAAAACAAATTTTATTACCACACGTTCTGGTTATCACGGTGATACATGGAATGCGATGTCTGTTTGTGATCCAGTAACAGGCATGCATCAGATTTTTGGCACAAGCTTACCAAACCGTCTTTTTGTAGCAGCACCTCAAACCAAATTTCATGAAGAATGGAACCAAAAAGATATTGCTGAGCTAGAACAAGCTATTCAGCAAAATCATGAAAATCTTGCTGCACTGATTATTGAGCCAATTGTACAAGGTGCAGGGGGCATGCGTTTTTATCATCCTGAATATTTACGTCAGGCCAAAGTACTTTGTGAAAAATATAACCTGCTTTTAATTTTCGATGAAATTGCCACTGGTTTTGGCCGTACTGGTAAGCTCTTTGCGTGGGAGCATGCCCAAGTTGAGCCAGACATTATGTGTATAGGTAAAGGCCTAACAGGTGGCTATATGACCTTATCTGCTACCTTAACCACAAAGCATGTTGCAGAAACCATTAGTCGCGGTGAAGCTGGAGTATTTATGCACGGCCCAACCTTTATGGCCAATCCACTTGCTTGCGCGGTTGCTTTAAAAAGTACGCAATTGTTAATTGAACAAGATTGGCAGGCCAATATTGAGCGAATTGAGCAACAGCTTAGCCAATATTTAACCCCTTTAAGTCAGCTTGATTATGTTGCCGATGTACGGGTGATCGGTGCAATTGGTGTAGTAGAACTCACCTTTAATGTTGTTATGAAAACTTTGCAGCAACAATTTGTAGACCGCGGAATCTGGATTCGTCCTTTTGGAAAATTGGTTTATGTGATGCCACCGTATGTCATCACTCATCAAGAGTTAAATGATTTGCTTGAACAATTAGTTGAGGTTGTTCAAACGATGCAGGGAGCGTATTAAGATGTCATTGCTCGATCATTTTGCTGCCGAGTTAGATGAGTTAAAACAACAAGGTAACTTTAGACACTTTACTCAAAATGTGCAGCATGACCGTTTTATTACGATTCAAAATAAAACGATGCTTAACTTGGCTTCAAATGATTATCTTGGGTTGGCGGCTGATATTAATCTTCGCCAAGAGTTTCTAGATAGCTATCCATTAGAAAGAAGCTATTTTAGTTCTTCATCTTCACGCCTATTAACGGGCAATTTTGAAGAATATGAACAGTTAGAAAATAGCCTAAGTAAAGCATTTGGTGATCGGGCGGCCCTATTATTTAATAGTGGCTACCATATGAATCTTGGTATTTTGCCTGCGGTTGCTGATAGCAAAACTTTAATTTTGGCAGATAAGTTAGTCCATGCAAGCATGATTGACGGTATACGTTTGTCTGGTACCCAATATGTACGTTATCGACATAATGATTTACAGCATTTGGAACAACTTCTCCAAAAATATCATGATGATGAAAAGATTGAACGTATCATTGTGGTCACAGAAAGTATTTTTAGTATGGATGGGGATGAAACGGATTTAGCCGCTTTAGTCCAGCTCAAAAAACGTTTTGCTAAAACCATGTTGTATGTCGATGAAGCACATTCAATCGGTGTGCGTGGTCAGCAAGGATTAGGGTGTGCTGAACAATACAATGTCATTCAAGAAATTGATTTTTTAGTTGGTACATTAGGTAAGGCATTGGCAGCAGTCGGTGGTTACATTATTTGCGATCCAATTATTAAAGATTATCTCATTAATAAAATGCGCCCACTTATTTTTAGTACTGCACAGCCCCCGATTGTGATGGCATGGGCAAACTTTATTTTTCAAAAAGTATTAGTCGCTCAATCTCAGCGTGAACATTTAAAAAGCATTAGCCAATATCTTCAACAAGCTGTCGTGCAAAAGGGTTATGTAAGCCCATCGACCAGCCATATTATTCCCGTCATTGTTGGAGAAAGTCAGGCTGCTATCGATAAAGCGAAGCAAGTTCAGGAAAGTGGTTTTTATGCTATGCCTGTGCGTCCACCCACAGTACCTAAAAACAGTTCGCGTTTGCGTATTTCTTTAACGTCAATGGTGCAGCAACATGAACTTGAAGAATTGGTGAGTTTTCTGTGAGTTTGAATAAAGACTTGGTTGCCCAGCGTTTTGCTAAAGCAGGGCAAAGCTATTCAGAACAAGCAATTGTTCAAAAACAAATTTGCCAAAATTTAACACGGTTACTCCAGCAGTTTTGCCCAAGGACGATGCCACGTGTTTTTGAAATTGGTTGTGGTTCTGGCAATTTAACTCGTCTTATTACTGCATCTTTTCAAATCGAAGAGTTAATTTTGAATGATCTGTATGCAGATGTGCAGCAGCACTTTAGTTCTCACGAAAGTTTGAAATGGTTGATTGGAGACGTTGAGGCGTTAGATTTTCCTCCGCAACTCGATATGATTGTTTCCGGTTCAGCTTTACAGTGGATGCAAGATTTACCGCGCTTGCTCGAACGTTGTGATGAGGCTTTAGTTGATCAAGGTTGGTTATGCTTTTCAACATTTGGTTCTAAAAACTTATTAGAGATTAAAGAGCTAACAGGACAGGGTTTAAGTTATTGGTCAGTTGAAAATTGGAATAGAGCCTTAACTCAGGCTCGTTTTGAGATTTTGCATTTGTCAGAGTCAGAAACTCAACTGTATTTTGATTCGCCTAAGGCTGTGTTGCAGCATTTAAAGGCAACAGGGGTAACGGCAACTGCTCAACATCGTTGGACTAAGCAAACGTTACAACAGTTTTATCAAGATTATGATCGGTTTAAGCATGCCGAAGGATATTCCCTAACATATCACCCGATTTATTGTATTGCCCGGAGAGTGAAGTAAATGAGTGGCCAGATCTATTTTGTGAGCGGGATTGATACCGAAATTGGTAAAACTTACGCAACAGGATTTTTAGCAAAATTATGGACTGAGCAGGGTAAAAAAGTGATTACCCAAAAACTCATTCAGACAGGTAATGCTGATATTTCTGAAGATATCGAAAAGCACCGTGAAATTATGGGTCAAGGCTGGTTTCAAGAAGATCATGACAAGCTCACTATGCCTGAAATCTTTAGTTACCCAGCTTCACCTCATTTAGCAACACGTCTTGATAACCGAGAAATTGATTTTCAAAAAATTGAAAATGCGACCCAAACATTGGTAGAGCGTTTTGAAATCGTATTGTTAGAAGGTGCAGGAGGCTTAATGGTGCCATTAACCACCAATCTGCTAACCATTGATTATGTCGCTCAGCACCAGTTTCCGGTTATTTTAGTAACCTCGGGACGTTTGGGAAGTATTAACCATACTTTACTTAGTCTTGAAGCACTTAAATCTCGTGGATTGAAATTAAAGGCTTTGGTTTATAACCTAAAAGATGAATCAAAAGATCCATTAATTTCTCAAGATACTTCAAATTATTTGAAAGATTATTTAGCTGTTCATTTTCCTGAAGCTGAATGGATCGAACTGGCAAAAATGAATTAAGTTCAACAGGCTAAAAAAAACCGCTCAAATTTGAGCGGTTTTTTTTACATCTTATGAATGTTTAGAATTTCTTTGAACCACGGTTAAAACCAGTTGCTTTACGTTGGTTGCCCGTGTTAACAGGTGCTTCTTTTTCATCATCGCGACGTTGTTGACGTAAGTAACCACCACGACGTGCTGCCATTGGTTTTTCAGTCATACGGTCAGTACGACGTTTTGCCATACCAAATAAACCTGTACCTTGACGTGGTTTTAACTCAACTGATTTTGCTAAGTTGTCGATATCGGTTTTGTCGAGTTCCATCCAACGGCCAGTACGTAATTCGCGTGGTAAAATAACAGTACCGTAGCGTGTACGTAATAAACGACTTACTTTAAGATCTTGCGATTCGAAAATACGACGTACTTCGCGGTTACGGCCTTCTTTCACTACCACTTGATACCAGCGGTTAATACCTTCACCACCAATTTCAGAGAATGATTCGAATTTGGCTGGACCATCTTCAAGCTCTACTCCGTTAACCATGTTTTGGCGTAATTTTGGTGTTACTTCACCCATTACTCGAACTGCGTATTCACGTTCAATTTCATTAGATGGATGCATTAAGCGGTTAGCAAGTTCACCATCATTCGTGAAAAGTAATAAACCAGTACTGTTAATATCTAGACGGCCTACCATTACCCAACGGTCATTCGCGATTTGTGGTAAATGATCAAATACGGTTGGGCGTTTTTCAGGGTCATTACGTGAACAGATTTCACCCTCAGGCTTATAATAAATCAGTACACGACGACGAATTTCGTCTTCAATCTGAAACTGAACTTTACGGCCATCAATGCGTAATTCATCGCCTGGTTCAATGCGCTCACCCACTTGGGCAACACGACCGTTCACACTCACGCGTCCTGCGGCAATAACCTCTTCCATATATCGGCGGGAACCTAATCCGATTCGCGCTAATACTTTTTGCAATTTTTCACTCATGACAGCACAACCTTAGACATAATGATCAACAGTCCACCTCTTTATGATTTCGGTGCATTTGCATCGAGAGCCATAAAGGCTTCCTTGGCGTTCTGTAGGGGAGGCAATTGGCCTAGAGAAGCTAGACCAAAAGCATTCAGAAACTGAGGCGTTGTAATTAGCAACGCAGGTCTTCCGGGTAAATCTCTAAAACCGGCTTCTTTAATCCAGTTCCAGTCAAATAGTGTTCTAAGAATTTGACTATTATTAGATACACCACGAATTTGTTCAATATCAGCTCGGGTAACCGGTTGATGATAAGCAATGACAGCCAGGGTTTCTAGTAATGAAGGCGACAGTTTTGTTGGTCGCTCTGGCCAAATTTGCGCAATAATACTACGATATTTAGATCTTACCTGAAAGCGAAACCCTTGCGCTGTTTCAATCAGCTCAATAGAGCGGCCATGCTGTAATAACGCGAGCTGTTGTAAAAGCTGACGAAGCTGTTGTTTATTATACTGATTATTAAATGCTTCTTTTAAGCGGGCAATTGAAACAGGCGCGTCACTGGCAAAAATAATTGCTTCAAGTTGTAATAAAACTTCGTGATGAATGTCAGCTAATGACAAATCATTATTATTTTGTTCAAAACTACTCATAGTGAAGACCCTTGAATTGCTAAGGGAGCTTCAATACCAGTGGCAATAATTTTAATTTTCTGTTGGCGGGTTAATTCTAAAACTGCCATAAATGTAACAACCATTCCCATACGACCTTGTTGGGGATTGAGTAATTCTTTAAAACTTAACACGTCGCCAGACTCTAATTTCTCTTCAATATATGCAATACGTTCTTCTAGTAAAACAGGTTCTTGAGCAATGACATGCGTAACGGGTTCTGGGCGATTAAAGACACAGAACAAAGCATCATGTAACGCTGAAATATCGTAGCCTTCATAAATAGGAGCGATATGACCTAAACTTACATTGGCATTAAACGTGTCACGCTCGAGAATTGGCATTTGTCCCAAACGCTCAGCTGCTTGCTTAATACGTAGATAAGTTTCAAGACGATCAATGAGTTCCTGCTTAGGATCTTTTTCAATGCTTATAATTGTAGGTTTCGGTAAAAGCAGGCGAGATTTTAGGTCAGCTAATAGAGCAGCCATCACCATATAATCTGCCGTTAATTCGATATTTAAAGACTTCATACTATCCATATAGGCTAAATATTGAGTCGCAATAGGTGCAATATCGAGTTGGATTAAATCGAAACCGTTTTTTTGAATCAGATAGATTAAAAAATCTAGTGGACCTTCAAAGTGCTCGAGCAAAATCTCAAATGCAGCTGGAGGTATATAGAGATCTTCAGGAATCTTGTCATGCCACTCATCTAAAACACGGATGTGTGGAGCGTCTTCCATGGATTGATGAAGTGATTGATTCATTACGATTATAAGCCACGCGAATTTTCAAAAGCATGAGACTTGTTATTCAAGTCAAAGACAGCTGTAAGTAGAAGAACAGCAGATAGTGAAAATCATTCTAAATGAATTATGTCTTTTAATAAATTACTTAACGACTAAAGTGTAAAAAAAATCCAAAATAAATAAAGAGTATTTTTTTGAGTGATAATATATTTTTTTAAACTATTGGTAAAAAATGTAAGTGCTTATTCAAAAGCACTTACATCGCCAACACCACGACGGATAATCTCAGGATGTTCACCCGATAAATCGACAATACTTGTACTTGTTAACGTACCAAAACCCCCGTCAATAAATACATCAATTCGTTTATCTAGCTGATTTTCAATATCGTAAGGGTCATCTAGAGGGTCTTCTTGGCCAGGTAAAATTAATGTACTGGTAAGTAGCGGTTCACCAAGTTCTTGTAATAAAGCCTGACAAATCGGGTTACTTGGAATACGTAAACCAATCGTTTTCTTTTTAGGATGCATCAATCTACGAGGAACTTCACTTGTTGCAGGTAAAATGAACGTAGTAATCGCTGGTGTATTCGCTTTCAATAAACGGTATGTTGCATTATCAACTTTTGCATAAGTCGCAATATCTGATAAGTCGCAGCACATAATGGCATATTGATGCTTAGGTCCTAAACCACGTATCTGTGCAATACGTTCCATGGCACTTTTATTACCGATTTGACACCCAATTGCATAGGCTGCGTCGGTAGGGTAGACCACAACATCTCCTGCTCGGATACGTTCAACCGCTTGGGAAATGAGGCGTTGCTGTGGATTTTCAGGATGTACATGTAAATGCATCATATTTTAGAGACTCCATCACGCCAGTGTTAAAAATAATTATTAGGCTTTTTAAATATCCTAGGCAAGCAATTAACGTAGTTTTTTTGTCAATTAATCAAGGAGTTCACGTTTAAATTCATTTAATTGTAAAGGTGTACCTGAACGTGTGCATTGGCAAATAAAATCAATAAATGCTGCTGCATCACGGGGTAGCTTGGCTTCACCCGAAAAGTAACGTTGCACTTGAGCATAGACATTATCTTTAAATAGTTTGCCATCTCCGCTATCACCTGTCAGGTTATCGAGAGATACTCTAAATTTTCTGCCAAAAGATTGTGCAAATAACCATTCAATTGCTTGAGGCTTAATTTCTACTTGTTCAAATAAACTTTGCTGTTCTTGGGTACGACCATCAGGTGCATACCAATATCCTAAATCTGGTAATAGACGTCTTTTTTCACCCGCAATAGACCAATGACTAATTTCATGTAAGGCACTATTAAAGAAACCATGAGCAAATTGAATCTTGGCAGGGTCTTTATTTGTTGCAGGGAAATATTCTGGTTCAAAATCTCCACGAACTAATGTCACATTATGGTGGGAAAACCAGTGATTAAAGTGTAAAATAAGCCAATCAACTTGCTCAGACTCCGATTTTGAGCTTGACCATGGTGAGAGTTGCACTGGGTCAGGTACAAGCGTGTTCTGATGGGTTGAATGGGTGCAAACGAGTAATGAAGTGTTAACTTCAGGTTGCGGCTGCAACAGGTGCATTGCTTAATTTACCCCGAGTTCTGTCTAAAGAAGTGCAAAATTGTATCTTAATCTTTGACAGAGTACCGATGAATTTGTAGAATTGCCGCCTTAATTATGTCAGCAAATACCTTTCCGGCACAGATTGAGCCGTTTAAATGGGCTGAACAAGGCTTTACATGGTCAGGTCAACTGCCCTTGTCTCGCTTTGCTCGTATCGCTCGTGAAGCTGTTGGATCAATTGATAATCAATTGATCAACATAGACTGTAAGCTATCAATGGATGCATATCATCGCATTGTGTGGATGGACGGTCATATGGACACGAAAGTTCCAATGGAGTGCCAACGTTGTTTGGAACCTGTTGAAATGCCTCTTGTCTTAGACTTCCATATTGCATTAGTGGATGATGAGTCACTGATAGAGCGCTTGGATGAGGATGCTGATTTCATCGTTTTAGGTGAAAGTGAGTCTTCGACGAAAGGCGATTATGATACGCCTGCCTCGATTAACTTACTCGCATTACTAGAAGATGAACTGTTATTGTTGATGCCTTTATCTCCCAAGCATGATGCTTGTGAACATAAACATCAACCTACCATTCAAAATGTTGTCGAAGAAAAACGGGATAATCCGTTTGATGTTTTGGCAGGTTTGAAGGGTAAACTTAACTCATAATTTGTGTTATAATTGTGAGATAAGACAACTGAATTTGTTCTGATCCATTTTTTCGATCTTTGTAAGGAGCCATCATGGCCGTTCAGCAAAACCGTAAAAGTCGCTCTCGCCGTGACATGCGCCGTTCACATGACGCTTTAACCGAGAATGCATTAACAGTAGACCAAGCAACTGGTGAAACTCATCGTCGTCACCACGTGACTAAAGACGGTTTCTACCGTGGTCGTCAATTATTCGCTAAAGCAGCTGATGCTGAATAATTGCATGATATGCATTAAGCGTGATGCTTAAGTATAGAAAAAATGGGAGCGAAAGCTCCCTTTTTTTGTTGTTTTTCGCAATTATAAATATATAAATAACATGTTAAATTTCCGCTCCAGAAATGAGTGAAAACCCAAAAAAGGATTTCTTATGTCTGCTAAACGTCTTGAACAAGTAGCTTTAGCCACAAAAACTGCGTTTGTGTTTCCTGGTCAAGGTTCACAAAAAGTCGGTATGCTTGCTGAACTAGCTGAACAGTTTAGTGGGGTCGGGCAAACCTTTGCGGAAGCTTCAGATGCTCTTGGATTTGATCTGTGGCATATTGCGCAAAGTGGTGAAGGTCTCGACCAAACAGAAAATACCCAACCTGTGTTATTAACTGCCAGTATCGCTTTATGGCGTGTATGGCTTGATTTAGGTGGTCTGGCACCTAAGTATCTTGCAGGACATTCATTAGGTGAATACAGTGCATTGGTGGCTGCAGCTCTATGAGCTTGGCAGATGCAGTTAAATTAGTTAACTTGCGTGGCAAACTGATGCAAAGTGCCGTTCCTCAAGGGGAAGGGGCTATGGCTGCAATTCTTGGTTTGGCTGATGAAAAAGTGGTTGAGCTTTGTCAAACTGTGAGTGCGTCAGGTGAGGGTTCTGTCGAAGCTGCAAACTATAATTCACAAGGCCAAGTTGTAATTGCGGGTAGTACTGCATCTGTACAACAAGTTATGGCATTGGCAAAAGAACAATCTGCTAAAGCAATTGCTTTACCTGTATCGGTTCCTTCGCATTGTTCTTTAATGAAACCTGCTGCAGAGAAATTTGCAGAAGCTTTGGAACAAACTGCCATTGAGCTACCTACCATTCCTGTAATACAAAATGTCAACGCGGGAATAGCTACCGATGTTGCTCAATTACGTCAGGCGTTAACTGCTCAATTGTACCAATCTGTACAATGGACAGATACGATGCAGTTTTTACAAAACCAAGGCATACATTACATTGTTGAATGTGGTCCTGGTACAGTATTGAGTAATCTCGCAAAGCGTTTACCAAATATCGAAAAAGCTTTTTCTATTGATAGTAAGAGCAAAATGGAAGATGCCCTAAATGCTGTTTTAGTGGCAGAAGGAAAAATTGCATGACACAAGAACGCAAAGTTGCATTAGTAACGGGCGCGAGTCGGGGTATTGGCGCTGCCATTGCCCAGCAACTTATTCAAGACGGTTATTTTGTTGTAGGTACTGCGACTTCTGAATCTGGTGCACAAAAGTTAAGTGATAGCTTTGGTGAGCAAGGTGCAGGTTTGGCGCTCGATGTGCGCAATCTCGATGAGATTGAAGCAGTCGTTTCTCATATTGAACAGAACTATGGTCCTGTACTTGTTCTAGTTAACAATGCAGGTATTACGAAAGACAATTTGTTGCTTCGTATGTCTGAAGATGATTGGGATGACATTCTCAACATTCACCTGAAAGCAGTTTATCGTTTATCTAAACGTGTGCTTAAGGGAATGACTAAGGCACGTTTTGGTCGAATTATTAATATCAGTTCTGTTGTAGCTCACTTTGCAAACCCAGGCCAAGCGAACTATTCTGCTGCTAAAGCAGGTATTGAAGCATTCAGCCGTAGCCTTGCAAAAGAGATGGGCAGCCGCCAAATTACTGTAAACAGTGTGGCGCCAGGTTTTATTGCAACAGAAATGACAGATGCACTTAGTGAAGACATTCGCAAAAAAATGAGTGATCAAGTGGCTTTAAATCGCTTAGGTGAGCCACAAGATATCGCAAATGCGGTGAGTTTCCTTGCAAGTGATAAAGAGGTTACATTACCGGTACGGTATTACATGTAAATGGTGGTTTATACATGGCCTAACGCCGATGTATAAACTTTTAAAAATTTTTATATTCAATTAAACTAGTGGCAAATTAAACGCCACAAGCAATGAGGAGAATTCCTGTGAGCGATATCGAACAACGCGTTAAACAAGCGGTTGCAGAACAACTTGGTCTTAAAGCTGAAGAGATTAAAAACGAAGCATCTTTTATGGATGACTTAGGTGCTGACTCTTTAGATTTAGTTGAACTTGTTATGTCTTTCGAAAATGACTTCGACATCACTATCCCTGATGAAGATTCTAACGAAATCACTACAGTTCAATCTGCAATTGACTATGTAACTAAAAAACTTGGTTAATTCGCATATTGCTGAATAAAAAGAAGGCCACCGTAAGGTGGCTTTTTTTATGAGAGAAAAAATTAAGAGATACATATTTTTACAAGATCAACCTCAATTGATAGCAGAGGCATGACTTTTTTGAAGTATAACAATAGAGGTCAGTTTAATGACTTTACTATAAACAATAATATGAGGACTAAAAGATGGGTCTTTTTGATTTTGTAAAAGGTATTGGTAAGAAAAATACCGCTCCAGCAGAACCACAACCAGCTCCGGCAACACCAGCAGAACCTTCTGCACAAGAAGTTGCAAATAAATTATTAGGTTTAATTAAAAGTTTAGGCTTAGGGGTAGAGGGCTTATCTGTAACCTATAACGGTACTACCGATACCGCGACTATTAAAGGACAGGTAAAAAGCCAAGCAGATAAAGAAAAAATTATTCTTATTGTTGGGAACATTGATCATGTGGCACAAGTAGATGATCAGATGACTGTTGCAATGCCTGAACCAGAAAGTAAATTTTATACAGTGAAATCTGGTGACAACCTTTCAAAAATTGCGAAAGAAGTTTACGGTGATGCAAATCAGTATCCAAAAATCTTTGAAGCAAATAAACCAATGCTAAAAGATCCTGATGAGATTTTCCCAGGACAAGTTTTACGTATTCCTCAATAATTGAGGTTAATAAAAAGGCGCTTTAAGCGCCTTTTTTGTGCTTTTTAAAATCGCTTTGGAATCTTTTGTCCGTTTGGTATAGGGGTATCCGCATTTTTTAAAACACCGAATAACCATGTTTCAGCATGTTGTACCGCAATTTTTAAAGAATCACCTAAAGCTAAACGCCCTGCGATAAAGCTAGCTAATGAACAACCTGATCCGTGATATTCACCTTCAAGGCGAGGACAGGTACTAGTCGCTGCCAGTTCACCGTTAATGTATAAACTATTTTTAATATGATCTGGTGTATCTTCATGTCCACCTTTGACTAAAACAGCTTTAGCACCCATTTCAAATAACTTTTGAGTGGCTTGATCTAAATCAGTAATACCTGTTAAAGCGCGTAATTCAACGGTATTTGGAGTAATAATTGTTGCTAGAGGAATAAGCTCAACGAAAGCTTTAACCAGAGTTGCCTGATCACCTAAAGAACCACCACTGTTTGCGACTAAAACAGGATCAGTACATATTGGTAGTCAGGATGTGCACGAAGAAATTCAGCTAGAGCAGCAATATTATCTGTAGTGCCAAGCATGCCAGATTTAACGCATTTAATTGGTAAGTCACCTACCACTGCATTTGCTTGTGCTAATAAAAGTTCTTTTGAGGTTGCTTCGAAGCCAAATACTTGTTGTGAGTTTTGAATGGTGAGGGCAGTACATGCAATTGCTGCATGGGCACCACTTTGTCCAATTGCTTCGATATCGGCTTGTAAACCTGCACCACCTGAAGGGTCTAAACCCGAGAAACAAAGTACGGTTGGACGCACGGTTATTTCCTTTTCAATTTAAATTTACGTTAGTATAAGAGAGTTTGATTAAACTCTCGACCAATTGAATTAAATACTTTACTGGGTTAGTGATTGAATGGCTATAAAACATATTTTGATTGATTTAGATGGAACCTTAACAGACCCAAAAGTTGGAATCCATACTTCAATTCGCTATGCAATGGATAAGTTAGGTTATCCATTGGCTGCCGATTTAAATATTGACTGGACAATTGGTCCCCCGTTAAAAGCTTCATTAGCGAAACTTCTAGACACACAAGATGATGCTTTAGCTGAACAAGCTTTACTTGCTTATCGTGAGCGTTTTTCGGTTACGGGTTTATTTGAAAATGAGGTATATCCATCTGTTGCGCAAACACTTAGTGCATTAAAAGAAGAGGGATATCGCTTATTTGTCGCAACCGCTAAACCAACGATTTATGCAAAACGTATCTTGGACCATTTTGAATTAAGCCAATACTTTGTACATATTTACGGTAGTGAGTTAACAGGTGAACGGACCAATAAAGCTGAGCTTATCCATTATATTCTTGAGTGTGAGCAACTAAGCCCTGAAGAATGCTTAATGGTGGGGGACCGTCAATATGACGTTTTAGGAGCACGCCATAATAGTATTGAGGCGGTAGCAGTAACTTATGGTTATGGAACACCTGAAGAGCTCGCTCAAGCACAACCAAAAGCAATGATTACGCAATTTTCTGAACTTTTGGAATACGTTGAAGGGCAGGCAACCCAAAAGAAAGTATCTTAAATATTATTAAATTTTAATTTGAAGGTTTGGCTTTGATCTAAAGCCAAACCTTTTTTATTTAAATACCGTGTTGTTGACGGTATTGAACAAGTTCTTCAATCGTAATCACAGTTAAGTGATGAGTTTGAGCGTATGCTAAAACTTGAATGCCTGATGCCATAGTACCGTCTGGGTTAGTTAATTCACATAACACACCAGCAGGTTTTAGGCCTGCTAATCTTGCTAGATCAATTGTTCCTTCAGTGTGACCTCGACGAGTAAGCACACCACCATTACGTGCACGTAAAGGAAAAACGTGGCCTGGACGATTAAGATCACTTGCGACAGCACCGTCTTTAATTGCAGTTTGAATGGTAGTAAAACGGTCTTTAGCTGACACGCCGGTTGTTACACCTTGAGCTGCTTCAATGGTCACTGTAAAAGCAGTATGAAACTGACTTGAGTTTTGAGAAACCATTGGAGGGAGTTCTAGATGATCTGCTAGCTCTTCTGTAAGGCATAAACATACAATCCCCGAACCATCACGGATCATACGTGCCATTGTTTCTACTGTTAAAGTTTCGGCTGCAACAATTAAATCTGCTTCATTTTCGCGGTCAAAGTCATCCATAACCAAGACAGGTTTGCCTTGACGGATATCTTCTAATGCTTGTTGAATACGTTGTTCAGCAGGAGAGAGGGCTGAGAAAAAAAGTTCTGGTTGAATTAAGCTAGACATAATGAAACGCTCTCGTAAAAATACGGTTGAACATTTCAGGACTGATGTAAAAACAGGCTGGCACTGAAATAAAACGGATTTATCCCAGTTCGTCGTCTTCTTTCATCCGGACTATACCGTCGGCTTTGGAGTTTCACCAAATCTGCTCAAATTATACAATTTAAGCTCGTGGGCTTGTTAATTTATATATGAAAATTAACTTTACCACCGGTGGGGAATTACACCCCGCCCTGAAGCGATGGGTTTTATTATAGCGCGCTTGGCAAAATTGGCTAGATGCTTTTGTAGAATGCTAAGTCTCATTATGAATAAGCATTTTCATAAATTGAAATAGGTTTTTTAACAAGAGCTTACTTGTTGGTTTTAAAAGTGAATGCTATGTTTTTTATAGAAAATTATAAATAAAATAGGTTTTTCATGCAGATTAGAGACGATTATCCTTTAGGAATACTTTATTTATTCAGCATCTCCATATTTTCAGTTATGTATTTATGGCGGTAAGTATTCTGTACTTAATTGCTGCTAACTGGTTGATGCTTCCAGACAGTATTCAACTTGCTATCCCGCCCGCTATATTAGTTGTCACAGCTTGGTTTAGCATAAAAGATACTTCAAGCGATGGGGTTAGGCAGACCTTACATAGCGTTTGTGGTTTGATGATAGGCTTAAGTCTGGCTGTAATTGGACAAGTTTATCAAACTGGGGCAGACAGTTATTTGCTTTTTTTAATTTGGACATTGCTTTTATTACCGTGGTTATATCGTCCGAATATTGGCATCTTCGCTTTAATTTGTATTACCAGCCAACTTACACTTTTTTTATTTTTTAAGCAGACTTTTTGGTTAGAAAAATTTCCGTATTTATACCTATTCATTCTAAATTTATTAAGCCTTATAGAATTTTGGATATGTATAAAGAAATATCGTGCTTTAAGATTTGTCTTTATCGCTTGGTTTGCAGTTATTTCAATCATTGGAATGATTCAATATTTATCGAATGAGAATATTCCTTATCTGATCTCTGCTTTCTGTTCAGGAATAATTGCTTTTTACTATTTCTTCAAAAAAGATGATCAATTATGTGCCAGTTTAATGGCTGCTGTTCTTGGTGTAACGGTTACCATATGGCTTGTAGATGAGATTAATCATCTATTTAAAGATTCTAATGAGTTCATCTTCTTATTGATTGCGGGCATTATTTTTATTTGGTTTGCGCTGATTAGCTATCTTTTAATAAAAATTTTTCGTCAAAGCCGCTTTTATATCATTCCAATGGCAATTGGTGCTTGGCTTGCGGGTTTAGCGCTTGCAGCTTTTACGCTCGTGTTTTGGGAGACTATTTCTTTAGTCATTGGAATTATTTTTGTAGCATTCGCTATCGTGCTTTTAAAAAAATCGCAACGTTATTTCTTTCGACAATTTGCTTATTGTTTATTTATCAGTGGACAGACTGCTTTCTTATTTCACCTTGGTTCAGAAACAGATCAGATGCTATGGGTTTTAATTGCGCAGATTTTTATTCTATGTATTAGTTATTTCCTTAAACCGCATTGGTTCTTTATTTCAATTCAAATGCTTGCTACGTATGGCATAGCTTTTATCTATTTGCTACAACTGGACCATTCATTATGGTCAATACATTCTAATCAAACCTATTTAAATTTAACTTTGCTCAATTATTTTGTTTTTAGTTTGGTGCTCTTACCTAAGAGAAAGTCACTAGCTCTATATGAGCGTAGTATTTTTTTATGTGTGCTAGTCGTCATTCTAGTCGCTTCTTTTTTCGATACTTTTATGGGACTCGTTCCAGAAAATTCAATAGATCAACATAGGTGGGTTCTATATTTTCTACCTAGTGTTTGGTTACTTTGCTTTAGTGTTTTTCATTTATATAGACAACTTCAGGGAATCACTTTTTTCGCTTTTTTAATTTTTGGCGTTTTGCTTATTGTATTGGGATACTTCGAAATCTTCATATTGTTTACTATTTTAACGTGGGCATTAAAAAGTAAAGATCGGATTGTTTATGGAGTTAGCTTAGCTGTATTCGTTTTAGTGTTCTGGCAGCTCTATTACAACCTACAAATAACTTTTCTAGCTAAGAGTTTATCTATTTTTATTTCTGGTGTTTTTCTATTGGCTCTGTCGTGGTTGCTTCACCGTGAAAATAAAAATGGTCTTATTAAAGGAGAGAAAGAATGAAGAAGTATTTTTCTCTAATTCTTGCATTAGCCACGATGTTATTTTTCGCAACGTTAGTAGCCAAAAATGAATGGCATCTGCACCATAGTAAAAGTATTTTCGTTGAGCTTAAACCAGTTGATCCTCGTTCAATCTTACAAGGCGACTATATGGCACTGGCTTATGAATTACATTTACAATCTCTTAAAGCTCTTTCAGGAAGTGAGAGTGAGGCTATAGATCAGGTGATTTTTAATCATTCTTCCATCCTAGCAAAAGTTATATTGGATTCACAAAATCGTGTAGTTGGTACAATTCTAGATACTAATAATTCATTTACTGGGCAAAGATTAATTTTAAAAAATCCTGAAAATCGTTTACAGGCTTTATATCCATCCTCGCGGAGTTTCTTATTTGCAGAAGGCTTGGCCCAATGTTATGAAAAAGCTAAATATGCTGAATTTAAGGTAAATCCTAAAGGCGAAGCGATTCTATCTGATTTGCGAGGGGAAGGGCTTCAACCTTTAAATTGTGAAAAACAAAAGAATTGGTGGGAAGGAACTATTTAGGATTTATAAAAATAAAAAAAGCCCGTCGATGCGGGCTTTTTTTATTTTTAAATTTTAAATTAGGCAACTTGTACAGGAATGCAATTCGCTGTGTGGTTGACTGTATTATCTGGGTTTGCATATACCAAACGTGGTTTGTGAGCATTTGCTTCAACTTCGGTGAAATCACCAAATGTAGCAATAATAACTAAATCGCCAACATCCGCTTGATGTGCAGCACCGCCGTTTACTGAAATAATGCCAGAGTTATCTTCACCACGAATCGCATAAGTCGTGAAGGTTTGCCATTGGTCACATTCCAAACATGAATTTCTTCATATTCACGAATACCAGCTAAATCCATCAATACGCCATCAATTGCACAAGAACCTTCATAGTGAAGCTCAGCATGGGTTACAACTGCACGGTGAATTTTGCATTTTAATAAACGAGATAGCATGGCTAGCGTCTCCTGAGTAGACCTAAGATGTAGATCTTATGGTGAAATCTTTAGCTCTTGCGGTTGGCAAAGTGGCTGATGCGCATTTTGCTCCTAAAAAAGCAAGATAGCAAGCATGATTGTTCAACAATTTAAGTGGGTTTATATGCATTAATTTGATTCATGGCCTGAGGAACTTGTCCTTGAACAAGTAGCTTCACTTTAGAAAGGGCATGATCAATTGCTGCATCCATCAGACTTTGTTCACTACTTGGTGCTTTTCCAAGTACGTGACCTGAAACTCTCTCTTTGGAGCCAGGATGTCCGATCCCAATTCGTAAACGATGAAAATTTGGACCAATATGAGGGACAATGTCACGTAAACCGTTATGACCACCGTGACCACCGCCTGTTTTAAGGCGAATAACACCAGGGTTCATATCAAGTTCATCATGAGCAATCAAAATTGCTTCGGGAGCAATTTGATAAAATTTTGCAAATGGAACTACACTTTGTCCAGAACGGTTCATAAATGTAGTGGGTAGAAGTAGACGGACATCGTGTCCTTCTATATTACCACGTCCACTGATTCCGTGAAATTTCGGATCATTTTTTAATGTAATGCCATATTTATCAGCAAGCTGTTCAATGAACCAAAAGCCTGCATTATGGCGGGTTTGGGCATATTCTGAACCAGGATTGCCCAAACCAACAATTAGCGAAATATTTGACACTAATCTACGCCTTTAAACACTTATGCGCGTTTGAAGTCAGCGTGCATAGGAGTGTTTTTAGATGGGTGACGTTGTAACGCTTGGATTTTAACGTTTTCAACTTTGTCGCCCACTTTGATTTCTACAACTTCTTCAAAGAAAGCATTGTTTTCTAAAGCTTTTACAAGCTCACGAAGTTCTAAAGTAACAGTTACAGGCTCAGCATTGCCACCATAAATGATAGCTGGAATTAAAGCTTCGCGACGAAGGCGGCGGCTCGCACCTTTCCCTTGTTTGTCTTCAGCACGCGCTTGAGCGTTTAATACGAAGTTTGCCATGAGTAAATCCTCATTAAAGTTTAAATAGACTAAACTTGCGACCAGTTTAGTGATAGAAAACCCCAGCCAAGGCTAGGGTTTAGAAAAAGCTGCAATATTATAAACTATCGAACATTGCACTGATAGACTCTTCGTTATTAATACGACGAATCGTTTCAGCAACCATGCTAGCAACAGAAACCTGACGGATCTTGCCTAAGGTCAATGCTTCTTCAGAAAGAGGAATGGTATCAGTCACAACCAGTTCATCAATAACTGAATTACGTAAGTTTTCAATAGCCTTACCTGATAGTACAGGGTGAGTTGCATACGCAACTACACGACGTGCACCAAATTGCTTAAGTGCATCAGCTGCTTTACACAATGTACCAGCAGTATCAACCATATCGTCTACGATAACGCAATCACGATCTTTTACGTCACCAATTAAGTGCATAACTTGCGACTCATTGGCTTTTTGACGACGTTTATCAATAATTGCTAAATCGATGTCACCCATCTGTTTGGCAACAGCACGCGCACGTACTACACCACCAACGTCAGGAGAAACCACCATAAGGTTGTCATGTTGTTGTTGACGTAAGTCAGCAAGCAAAGCAGGAGTACCGTAGATGTTGTCGACTGGAATATCGAAGAAACCTTGAATTTGGTCAGCATGTAAGTCGATCATCACGACACGGTCAATACCAACAGTGGTAAGCATGTCTGCGACAACTTTAGCTGTAATCGGCACACGTGCAGAACGTGGACGACGGTCTTGGCGAGCATAACCAAAATAAGGGATAACAGCGGTAATACGACCAGCACTTGCACGACGCAAAGCATCTGCCATAACCAAGATTTCCATAAGGTTATCATTGGTAGGGGCACAAGTAGGCTGAACGATAAATACGTCTTTACCACGAACATTTTCAGTAATTTCTACTGAAATTTCTCCATCAGAAAAGTGACCGACTGATGCAGCACCTAGAGGGATATGTAAGTGACTTACGACTTTTTGAGCGAACTGTGGATGAGCATTTCCACTAAAAACGACAAGATTGGGCATGAAGCACCCTTGGCGGTTGGTATGTAATGAAATAGATGGCAGGGGCGGCTGGATTCGAACCAACGGATGCCGAGATCAAAACCCGGTGCCTTACCACTTGGCGACGCCCC